>NZ_SSMZ01000149.1 GCF_004799395.1 Phenylobacterium sp. | reverse complement strand
CATAGACAGCGCCCGGCGCGGCGTCGTCGAAGACGCTGGCGCGCCCGCCGAGGCCCTCGAACCGCGCCGCGCCGACCGCGACGTCCGCCGTGCCGCTCAGCACCACCAGGCAGGCCTCGCGGCCCGCCTCGCCACCGCTCGCCGTCTGGCCCGCCGCCAGCTCCACGACTTTGAAGCCCACATGATCCCAGCCGGCGCTGTTCGGCGTGACTTCCAGCACGACGCCGGACGCGTCCGGGGCGTGCTTGCGGACCAGGAGGTCGGTCATCTCAGGCGGCCTTCTTCAAACCGGCGGCGGCGGCTTCGCGCTCCAGGGTGCGCAGGCCCAGCTCGCCATAGGTGCGCGGGTTGGCGATCGCCGGATCCTGCTCGGCCTCGACCACGATCCAGCCGCAATAGCCGATATCGGCCAGGGCGCGCATGACCGCGGCGTAGTCCAACCCGCCGTCGCCGGGCACGGTGAACATGCCCGCCAGCACACCATCGAGGAAGCTGGAGTTGTTGGCCTGGACGCCGGCGAAGACCTCGGCGCGGATGTCCTTGCAGTGGACGTGGGCGATGCGCTCGGGATGCGCCAGGATCGCCGCCACCGGGTCGATGCCGCCCAGGGCCGCGTGGCCGGTGTCCAAGGTCAGGCCGACCGATGCGCCGGTGATCTTCAGGAAGGCCTCCAGGTCCTGCGGCCGCTCGACCACCGTGCCCAGGTGATGGTGGTAGGCGAACTTCAGCCCCTGGCCGGCGATGTAGTCGGCGAAGCCGGTCATGCGCGCGCCGAACGCCTTCCAACCGGTGTCGTCCAGCCTGGGCGTACGGCTGAGCGGCGTGCCACGCTGGCCGTGGATCGCGTTGCTGGTCTCGGCGTGGACGAAGACGGACGAGCCCATCGCCTTCAGCAGCTTCAGGTGATCCTGCGCCGCGGCGATCTCGGCCTCGACATCGCGGGTCAGCAGCTCGCCCGAGTACCAGCCGCCCACCAGGTCCAGGCCGTAGCCATCGAGCAGCGGCTTCAACACCGCCGCATCGCGCGGGAACTTATCGCCCAGCTCGACGCCGACAAAGCCGATGTCCCGGGCGTCGGCCAGGATCGTCGACAGCGGCGTGTCGCCGCCCAGCTCCGGCATGTCGTCATTGACCCAGGCGATGGGGCTGACGCCGAAACGGATGGACATGAACTAGTCTCCGGTACGCTGGTCTTTGACGGCGGCGTCGTAGGCGGCGCGCGCGGCGCGCACCTGCGGCCGTTCGGACACCTGTGGCACGGCCACGTCCCACCAGGCGCCGCCCGCTTCGGTGGAGATCGCAGGGTCGGTGTCGATGACGATGACATAGGTGCGATCGCTGGCCCGGGCGCGTCCGAGTGCCGCTTCCAGTTCGGCGACCCCGCCCACCTTCACCGACCGCGCGCCGAGGCTGCCGGCGTGGGCGGCGAAATCGATCCGCGGCGCGGCCTCGGCCAGCAGGTTGTTGAACGGCGCCCCGCCTGCGCCCTGCTGCAGGCGATTGATACAGCCGAAGCCCCGGTTATCGAGCACGGTGATGGTCAGCTTCAGGCCCATGGCCACTGAGGTCGCGATCTCGGAATTGAGCATCAGATAGCTGCCGTCGCCGACCATGACGTGGACGTCGCAGGCCGGCGCGGCCAGCTTCACACCCAGGCCGCCGGCGATCTCGTAACCCATGCAGGAATAGCCGTACTCGACGTGATAGCCACCGGGGCGGCGTGTTCGCCAGAGTTTGTGCAGTTCGCCCGGCAGGCCGCCGGCGGCGCAGACCACGACCGCACCCTCGCCGACCGAGCGTTGGACGGCGCCAATCACCTGGGCGTCGGACGGCAAGGCGTTGTCGCCGGGCGCCGCCATGGCGACGTCGGCCTCGGCGGTCCAGGCCGCGATGGCGGGACCTTGCGCGACGCTCCAGGTCGTCGGCGCCTGCCAACCGCTCAGCCTTGGCTCCAACGCTTCCAGCACCGCGCCTGCGTCGCCGACCACCGGCAGGGCGCCATGTTTGTGCGCGTCGAAGGCGCTGACGTTCACCTGGACGAGCCGGCGGTTCGCCGCGGCGAACAGGGCGCGCGAGCCGGTGGTGAAATCCTGCAGGCGCGTGCCCACGCCGATCACCACATCGGCCTGCGCCGCCGCCGCGTTGGCGGCGCTGGAGCCGGTGACCCCGATGCTCCCCAGGTTGAGCGGATGGTCCCAGGCCAGAGCGCCCTTGCCGGCTTGCGTCTCGGCCACCGGCACGCCCCAGGCGCTCGCCAGCCGCGCCAGCCGCCCCTCGGCGCCGGCGTAGAGCACGCCGCCGCCGGCCACGATCAGCGGCCTGGCCGCGCCCTTCAGCAGCGCCGTCAGATCATCCAGTTCGCGCGGATCGGCCGGCGGGCGCCGGGACCGCCACAGGCGCCGGGCAAAGAAGCTCTCCGGATAGTCGAAGGCCTCGGCCTGGACGTCCTGGCAGAACGCGAGCGTCACCGGACCGCAGTCCGCCGCATCGGTCAGCACCGCCATCGCCCGCGGCAGGGCGGCCAGGAGCTGCTCGGGCCGGATGATGCGGTCGAAGTAGCGCGAGACGGGCCTAAAGCAGTCATTGGCGCTGAGCGTCGCGTCGGCGAAGTCCTCCACCTGCTGGAGGACCGGATCGGGCCGGCGGCTCGCATAGACGTCTCCCGGCAGCAGCAACACCGGCAGCCGGTTCACATGCGCCAGGGCCGCAGGCGTCACCATGTTGGTCGCGCCCGGCCCGATGGAGGTGGTGCAGACCATGGCGCGACGGCGGCGCATCTGCTTGGCGTAGGCGATGGCGGCGTGGGCCATGGCTTGCTCGTTGTGCGCCCGAAAGGTCGGCAACTCCCCTTGAGCCGCCTGCAGCGCCTCGCCCAGTCCTGCCACATTGCCATGGCCGAAGATCGCCCAGACACCGGCGAAGAACGGGACCTCGTCCCCGTCGACCCCGACGAATTGCCGCGACAGCCAGCGCACCGTCGCCTGGGCCGCCGTCAGGCGCACGCTGCTCATGCCGCGCGCCCCACCGCACCGCGCGCCCGCCGCCACGCCTCAGAAAGTCGTGAGAGGTTGCTCGCCAGCATCGCGACCGCCGTGTGGTCGTCGACCTCGCCCGCGAGCCAAGCCCGCGCGGCGTCGTTGAAGATTGTGCGCCCCACGGCGAAGCCCTTCACGACCGGGATGTCGGCCACCGTCGCGAAGGCAGCCTCCAGCGCCTCCAGCGGCTGCGAGAGGCCGAGCAGGACGACGCCGCGGCACAATGGATCGCGCCGGGTGATTTCGGCTTCGATGTTGCGCCAGGCCGCTGCATCCTCCATCGGCTCCAGCTTCCACCAATCCGGCTTGACGCCCAGGTCGTAGAACCGGGCCATGGCCCGGGCAATGGTCTGCGCGTCGACGGGCGATCCCGCCGGCGTGATGATCTCCAGCAAGAGCTCGTGGCGTGTCTTGCGGCAGGCGTCGAACAGGCGACGCACCTGCCGTTCCTGGCGCTCGCGCAAGTCCGGGGCGTCGTCCGGGTGGTAGAGCACCAGAACCTTGACCACCTGGTTCAGAGGCCAGGTGGCGAGCTCCGTGGCCACGTCCGCCGATGCTTCGAACTCGAGCGGCCGCGAGCGCGGAACCTCGATGCAGCGACCGATCCAATACGGATGGTCCGCGGCCGCCGCCAGGGCGTCGAAGCCGAAGCGGCCATCCATCAGGATGCCGAAGCCGGGGTCGCCCTTCGCCACCTCGTGCAGCGCCTGCAGGGCGAGGGCCTTGAACGCCGGAATGCGCCCCGGATCGGCGCCCAATTCGGCCGCCAGCTCCTCGAACTGCGCGCGATGGTCGATGGCCAGGACCTTGAGCGCGTCATAGGTCCCGGCCCGCGTGGTCGCCCAATGGACATGTTCCAGCTCGGCATCCTCGCGCAGGCGGCAGGGGCGGTTGCGGTCGGCGAGAAAGGCCTCCATCTCGATCCAGGTCGGCATGGCCGGCGCGCAGCCGTGCCGCGAGACCACGATGGCGCCCGCCGCATTGGCGAGCTCGCAGCAGCGTTCCAGGGGCAAGTCGCGCAGCCAGCCGCGCAAGAACCCGCTCATGAAGGCGTCGCCGGCGCCCAGGACGTTGAACACATCCACCTCGAAGCCCGGCCCGACCACGCCCTCGTCCGATGTGTCCGGGATCGCCTCGGGGAACGCCGAGCAGCCCTTGGGTCCCCGCTTGCAGACGATCAGGGCGGCGGTCAGCTTCCTCACCGCGCGCAACGCCGCGATCGTGTCTGTCGAGCCGCCCAGGATGTGGATTTCTTCCTCCGTGCCGACCACCAGGTCGCAGACCGGCAGCACGCCCTGCAGGATCTCGGTCACCGTGTCGTGGGCTACGAACCGGTTTTCGCCCTGGTCCCGCGCCGCCAGGCCCCAGAGCACCGGACGATAGTCCACGTCGAAGACCACCCTGCCGCCCGACGACTTGGCGGTGTGGGCGGCCTTCATTGAGGCGTCGAAGACGTTTGCCTGGGACAGGTGCGTCCCATTGACCAACACCGCGCGGGCCGCCCTCGCCTGGGCCACGTCCACATCGCCGGCGTTCAGCGCCATGTCGGCGCAGTTCTCCCGGTAGAAGAGCAGTGGAAAGGTCTCGCGGTCGCGGATGCCAAGGATCACCAAGGCGGTCAGCCGCTCGGGATCGGAAATCACGCCGGCCACGTCAACGCCCTCGCGGACCAGCTGCTCGCGGATGAAGCGGCCCATGTGGTCGGCGCCGACGCGGGTCAGGAGCGCCGACTTCAGACCCAGGCGAGAGGCGCCGATGGCAGTGTTGGTCGGGCTGCCGCCGACATACTTGGCGAACGAGCCCATGTCTTCGAGCCGCCCGCCGACCTGCTCGCCATAGAGATCGACGCTGGAACGGCCGATGGCCAGCAGGTCCAGGGTCTTTTCGGTGTCGCTGGGGCCGTCGGACGGATGGCTCATCGACAGCGCCCCGGACCCGAAGCGCTTCTCTCTTGTCCGCCCTGGAGCGCGACTTGCTGGCGGTCGACCTTTCCCAATCGCGATCGATTACTCCTGAAAACCATCCGCCGCTCACCGTCGAATTGCGGCCAGACGATAGCTTCCAGGGTGAAGACGTCTTCGGCGCCGCGTCCCCGATCGTGCGCTGTCCGGCCTCCGGGATGATCAAGCAGATCATCGGCGACCTGGCGGGTCAACTCGCCTTCGCCCGGCATGCGGCCCCGGCGCGCGGGCGGCGGCGCTAGCCGGTCATTTCCGCTGCAAGGCTTGTGGCGTGGTCCGGTGGACGACACAGGATATTTGGAAGGCCCGCCACGGCCACCTGGACCGGGCCGCGCCAGCCCAGTCCCACGCTGCACACCACGGCCAGGCCGTCGAGGCGCCGCAGCAGAGTCTCGGCCCTCTGCGGATCCAGGCCGTCCGCCTCGACGCGGATCGCACATCCGCTTTCGCCGCGGACCATGCTCACGTTCGCCAGATCCAGGGGCTGCACGGCGAACAAGGTGAGCACGCGCACGAGCGTACCGGGGGCATCGACCGCTTCGATGACGAAGGCGTACCGACGGGCGGAGTCAGACATGACCGGCGCCTTTTCGTTCGCCGGCGGCCTGATAGCTGCGGCGGAGCAACACTCGACCGGCGGCGTCGAAGGCGCTGAGCCTCAGCCCATCGCCGCGCCCTGAAGCCCAGACCATCTCATGACGCGGGCGCGCGCCCTCAGCCTGCGGCCAGGCTGAGGTCAGGGCCTCGTCCAACGCGAACAGCGACGCCGGCGCGTCGGCGCTGAACCAGACCTCGACCCTGGCCGTGGCGTGCAACATGCGCTCGGCGGCCAGGGCGTCGGTGAACCGTCGCGCGGCGCGCCGGATCGCCTGGATCTGGGGGTCGGGGTTCGAAGTCATCATGGGTCGGTCCTTCGGTGGCGTGGACCGGCGACGCGCACATAAAAAAACCCCGCTGCCTTTCGGAAGCGGGGTTTTGATCTTGCGATCCGCCGGAGGTTCTATCTCGCGTGCGTTCGCCCCGCTTCGGAGGTGGGGGTAATAATGGCCATCATCATCGCGCGCGCGCCCGCAACCGCGGGGGACCCGGCGGTGGCGATGGCGAAGCGTTTGGCGCAGTTGCGCATGGACGATGCGAATTCCTGTTGTCCGGCGCGGTCTAGCCGTTGAACGAGGCCAAGGCAACCAACGACAGGCGCCGTCGGCGCCTCGAATCCGTCGCACACCACTCGGGTGGCGGTGACCACGATTTCCGAACGTCCGAGTTCGGACCGGGCGTCGCCTGTCCGAACGCCGGATTCGCCCTACTCAACGCAAGCACGCTCGCGCTGGCCAAAGCAGCAGCCGTCAGGCTTCGGTTGCCGACCATGCTTCCCCCTATGTCCCCGCACTTTTGCCGTCGGGTGACTTTGAGTTCCTGCGTATTTCGCGGGATAGCTGACCACAAAACACACGGAAGCGGTCGCGAATGACTTTGCATTCCGGCTATCTTGTTGTGCCCCTTGAGGCCCAGCCGGCGTCCCTCGGGTCGCGCCTCACCACCCTGAGCCCTCAGATGTGGACGGGGTGTCCAAGCGCTCGCAAAGCGGCTTCGTGGACCGCCTCCGAGAGCGTCGGATGGACGTGGATCGTCCCGGCCAGGTCCTCCAGCCGCGCGCCCATCTCGATGGACATGGCGAATTCGCCGGAGAGTTCGGAGACATGGGCGCCGACAGCCTGCAGGCCGACCACGCGGTGGTCGGACTTTCGCGCGACCACGCGCACGAAGCCGCCGGTGTCGCCGGCTTCCATCGAGAGCGCCCGGCCGTTGGCCTGGAACGGGAAGATGGCGCTGACCGGATCGTGGCCGGCGGCCTCGGCCTCCTTCGGCAGCAGGCCCGCCGAGACGATCTCCGGCTCGGTGAAACAGACTGCGGCGATGGTCGCCGGATCGAAATGCCGGTTCTGGCCGGCGATCACCTCGACGGCCACATGCGCCTGGGCGACGGCCTTGTGCTCCAGCATCGGCTCGCCGACCAGGTCGCCGATGGCGTAGACGCCGCTCATGGAGGTCTGCATCCGGTCGTCCACCTTCACGAACGGACCGGCCATGTCGACACCCATCTCCTCGAGGCCCCAACCCTCTGTGTTAGGACGCCGCCCGACAGTGACCAGCAGCTTGTCCGCGGCGATGCGCAGGGTCTCGCCGTCCTTCTCCACCGTCAGCTGGCGCTTGGCCCAGCCGGTCGCCTTGGCGGAGAGATGCAAAGTGACGCCGGCCTTCTCCAGCCAGGCCTTCACCGGCTTGGTGAGCGCCTCGTCATAGAGCGGCAGGATGCGATCCTGCGCCTCCACCACCGTCACCTCGCAACCGAACTTGCGGAAGGCCGAGCCCAGCTCCAGGCCGATGTAGCCCGCGCCGATAACCGCCAGGCGCTTGGGCAGCTCCTGGAGCGCCAGGGCCTCGGTGGAGGAGATCACGTCGCCGCCGTAGGGTATGTGCGGCAGGGCCGTGGCGATCGAGCCGGCCGCCAGGATCACGGTCTCAGCCTTGATGG
>NZ_SSMZ01000148.1 GCF_004799395.1 Phenylobacterium sp. | reverse complement strand
GTCGCCAACCACGAAGAGAAGAACGAGGCGACCGACCTTCAGGTGCTTGAGGAAAAGGGGATTGAGCTCACCGCCGACAAAAAAGCCGAACTGGTCCAGCACATCGACAGGCTGCGCATGCTCAATGGGGAACTGGTGTCGTTGTCGCGCCAGATGCTGCGGCGCATTGACGACGCCGGTTATCTGCCGCCCCTGAAGGAGACGACCTCCCGGCTCGGGGGGCCGTATTCCAATGCCATGCAGTGCCGATACGCCGAAGGAGACCTGAAAGACCGGATTTCCAAGGGGTGGTTCACCCTGCACCGTTGAATGCGGCCAAGTCCGCTTCCCAACCCTCGCCGACCTTCGGAAGGTCCGCTTCACGGGAAAGCGGCGGTGAGTCCGCTTTTCGGCCGCCATCCAACGTCCGCATCCGACCCATGGCGGACCTTCGCAATGGGCCGTGGCCCTAAGCTAACAACTTGGCGGCGGCGGCCGTGAGATGTTCACGGAGACCGACGGACCCGGCCAGGGCGCCCACGACGTAAGCGCCGTTTATTATGAGGGCGAGTTGGGAAGCGACCGCGTTGGCGTCGTGCGCCCCAATCTTGCCCAGCAAAACGGCCAGCCGGCGTTCCAACTCCACCTTGTTGTCGCAGGCGATGGTTCGGCCAGGGTGACGAGGGTCGGGAAACTCGGTCATCAGATTTAGAAACGGGCAGCCGCGATAGGCAGGATGCCCGATCCGCTTTGCGATCCCCGTTAGCAGGGCGTCCAGCATGGCGCGCGGATCGTCCGCGTGTTGCACCTCAACCCGGTCCCACCAGGCCCAGAACAATTGATCCTGTTCCGCCGCGAAGGCCGCGATCAATTCGTCCTTGGATTCAAACAAGCGATAGAGCGTCGTCTTCGAGACACCAGACCGCGCGACGACCGTATCGACGCCGATCGCGCGAACGCCTTCGCGATAGAACAGTTCACTGGCGGTCGCGAGGATCCGCTCTCGCGCGCCGACCGCGTCCTTTCGGGGAGCGCCGCGCTTGGCCCGGATGGGCTCGTCCATGTTCGCCTCACGTCTGGTTCGAGAAAACGCTGTTGACAAAGTGACAGACCTGTCCGTACCTTTCAAGTGACTTACAGGTCTGTTACTTTAAGGGGACGACGATGCGCGCCATTCAGGCTGAAAGCTTTTCAGGATACGGCGGACTTCGCCTGATCGAAGCGTCAAAGCCGGAACCGGTGAAGGATCGGGCGCTGGTCCGCGTCACCGCGGCCGGCGTCACGCCCCTCGACCACACGATCCTGGCTGGCGGCTTGCCGCGGACCAAGGCTCCGCTGGTGCTTGGCGACGAAGGCGCTGGCGTCATCGAGGATGCAGGCGGTCTCGACCTGGCCGCAGGAAGCCGCGTGATGTTCGCAGGGCCTTACGGCGTTCGCGAGAATGGCGCTTGGCAAGATTGGATCTGGGTCAGGCCCGAGGATCTCGTGCTGGTGCCGGACGAGATCGACGACGTGGTCGCCGCCAGTCTTCCAGTCGCTTATCTGACGGCGCAGATCACGCTGACGCTGGCGGGGTTCAAGCCGGGCAAGACGGTCCTGGCCCCGGCCATTGGCGGGTCGGTGGGCAACGCGACCTATCAGCTCGCGCGGGCCCAGGGCGCTGGCAAGGTGATCTCCACAGCGGGCAGCGCGGCGAAGGCCGCCAGGGCGCGCGAACTTGGCTACGACGACGTCATTGACCTGACGACGGAGGATCTTGCGCAGGGCGTGCGCCGGATCACGGAAGGCCGCGGCGTCGACATCGTCATTGACGCAATTGGCGGGGAAGTGATGGCCAGCGCCTTGAGCAGTCTTGGCCTTGGCGGCGTCCTGATCACGCTCGGCTATTCCGCCGGCCGCAAGAGCCTGATCGACGTCACGGACCTGATCTGGAAAGGCGCGCGGATGGCCGGTTTCGCGCTAGCCGCCCAGCCCCCGCCGGTCATCGCTTCCGCCTGGAGCACCATCCTCCCTCTCATCGCGAACGGGTCGGTCAATCCGATTGTCGAGCGGACCTATCCTCTCGAAGAGGCGGCCGAGGCGCTCCGGCATCTGATCGAAGACCGCCCCTTCGGCAAGGTCATCCTCAAGCTCGAAGGATGATCGGCATGTCCGTCGAGACCCCGACGCTATCGCGCGAGCGATTCGTCCGCTGGGACGATCCCACGGCCCTCGCCGACGCTGGCCGCACGATGAGCGGGCGGGAGTTCCTTGAGGCGATGCTCCACGGCGATCTTCCGTCACCGCCGATCTGTCACCTGGTGGATTTCGCCATCAGCGGGGTCGGTGACGGTCAGGTCGACATGACGCTGACCCCACAGGAGTCGCAGTACAATCCCATCGGCTCGGTGCACGGCGGAGTGATCGCCACAGTCCTTGATTCCGTGATGGGCTGCGCCGTTCACACCCGGCTGCCGGCCGGACGAGGCTATACGACGCTCGAAATCAAGGTGAACTACCTGCGGGGCATCACCCGCGACACCGGACCAATGACGGCGGCCGGGCGTGTCGTGCACCTGGGCGGCCGGACGGCGGTGGCCCTGGCAAGCTTGTCCGACAAGACTGGCCGGCTCTACGCCGAAGCCAGCACGACCTGCCTTGTCTTCGATCTGCCTTCGACAGCCGCGGCTTGAGATAACCGTCCCAAGCGGAGGTGAAATGTGCGCCAACTCACCGTCAACACTGACCGTGCGGTCCAATGGCAGGAGGTCCCGCCTCCGCGCCTGTTCGGACCGCTGGCCGCGATCGTCAGGCCGATCGCTGTCGCGACCTGCGACTTCGATCACCTGATCGTCGGGGGCCACGTGCCGCTGCCGCTGCCGATCGCCATCGGCCACGAATTCGTTGCCGAGGTCGTTGAGATTGGCAGCGACGTGACCACGGTGTGTGTGGGTGATCACGTTGTCGTCCCCTTTCAGATCAGCTGCGGAGACTGCCCTGCTTGCCGGCAACGCCATACGAGCTGCTGCGAGACCCAGCCGTACTTGTCCTGCTATGGCCTGGGTCAGCTTGCCGGCGACCATGGCGGCGCGATGTCCGACCTAGTGGGAGTGCCCTTCGCGGACGCCATGCTGGTCGGGCTGCCGCCGGGGGTTTCCCCGGCTGATGCGGCGGCCTGTTCATGTAACGTCACCGACGCCTATCGTTGTGTCGGCCCCCAGCTCCTCGAACGCCCGGGCGCGCCGGTGCTGATCGTCAATGGCGCCTTCGGCAACATTGGCCTCTATGCCGCGCTGATCGCGCACGCCATGGGCGCGGGGAAGGTCGATTTCGTCGACAGTGATCCCGGTCGCGCGGCGATCGCGACGCGACTGGGCGCCAAGTTAGTCCATCCCGACGCCGTCAGAAGCGCTTCCTATCCGATCACGGTCGACGCCAGCATGGACGCCGATCTTCTTGTGATCGCCCTTCGAGCGACGGCCCCCGCCGGGGAGTGTAGCGTCAGCGCCATGTACCCCGGCGGGCTGACAGCCGTGCCGCTGTTCGAGATGTTCCAGAATTGCGTGACCTTGCGGACCGGACAGCCGCACATCCGCGCTCATCTGGAAGCCGTCCTTCGGATGGTCGCCTCAGGCGTCCTGAACCTGAGCGCGATCACGAGCGCGGTGGTCGATTGGGAATCCGCACCAGCGGCCTTCGCAAGCGGGCGCGGCAAAACGGTCTGCGTTCGATAGCCGCCCTGCAGAATCCCCAGAAATCGGAAACCAGAATGGAAACCAAACCAGGCCTCGCCGCGAGACAAACGCCCATCGTGCCTTTCGCCGACCACGTCGGCGTCATTATCCTGGCGAACAACGGTGGCGAGCGCGCACAGATTCCCGATAGCGTCGAACTCACCAATCACATCGGCAGTGTCCACGCCGGAGCCCTGTTCACATTGGGCGAAGCGGCGTCGGGCGCAGCGGTATTGAGCGCTTTCGGCGCGACACTTGGCGGCGTCGTCGTTGTGGTGCGCAAGGCGGACATTCGTTTCCGCAAAATCGCCCATGGGCCAATCACCGCGACGGCGACGCTGTCGAAGCCTGTCGACGAATTGGGTTCTCTTCTTCACGACCAGGGGCGTCTGGATTTCGACGTGGCCGTGGAACTGCGGAACGACGCCGACGATCTGGTCGCTGAGATGGGCGTGGGGTGGCATCTCTCGAAGCGCCACATCCAGACGAGATGACATCGCGGCGGCATCGCTAGACGCGCCAAACTGCCGTCGCCGAAGCTTCCGACGTCCGACAACGGCGACGAACTCCATGTCCGCTAACCCCCCGATCCTGACATTTTCGAGGTCCGCTTTCAGGCACGGAGCTAATGTCAGCTCTCGACCGATTTCGTTGAAAAAGGCCGCGGTTGTAGCGGGTGGCAGGCCGCGGCGCGCAAGACCGCGACGCCTCAGGCGGTCGCTGG
>NZ_SSMZ01000147.1 GCF_004799395.1 Phenylobacterium sp. | reverse complement strand
AGCATCCCAAGTCAGGCTGCGGCTCGCCGGGTCGACGGCGCCTCATCCCAAGACCGGCAGGGCCTAGGCGCAAGCGCCGCGTGGGACCGCGTGTCGCAGCGCATCTTGCGCCAGGCGCCGGGCGGCTCCCCCATAGCGCTGGTGAAGGCGCGGGTGAAATGCGGCTGGTCGACAAAGCCGGTGTCCAGGGCGATCTCGGCCAAAGAGACCTCGGTGTTCAGGAGCAGATTTCGGGCCTCCCGCAACCTGGCGTCCAGGAGCCAGCGGTGCGGCGCCAGGCCGGTCGACGCCTTGAATGCGCGGCTGAAGTGGGAAAGCGAGAAGTCCGCCAGTTCGGCCAGGGCCTCGAGCCGCACGCCGGCGGAGAGGTTGGCTTCCATGTAGTCGATCACCCGCTTCAATTGCCAAGGCGCCAGGCCGCCGCGGGCCAGAGGGTTGGCGGCCGACTGTCCGAGCCTGGCGAGCGCCTGGCGCAGGGCCAGGCCCAGGCTGTCGCCGTAGAGGGTGTCGGCGCCCTCCCCGACCGCGCACTCGTCCGCAAGCAGCTCGCCCAAGCGCATCACCCGCTGATCGAAGAACATCAGGCGGGGCGTCATGGCGGCGCACGGGTCCAGACCGGTCCCCCACCGGGGATCGCCGGTCATGTCGAACTGGATGGTGATCTCGCGCAGGTAGGTCGACGATTCGGACGCTGCCGTCGCCACCGTCTGCCCCGGGATCAGGCTGATGTGGGGCCCGGGACGCCGAGCCGACGACGCGCCGCCCTGCTGCGCCTTCACGACGATCGGGGCCCCCACCGCTTCCAGGACGATGAAGAGTTGCGGTTGCTCCGAACGGAGGTCGAGGTTGAGACCACCGTCGGACCTCAGGACGCGATGCGCCGCGCGGGTCGTCGTCCAGTCCCGGCGCTCGAGTGTGACGAGCCGGGAGCCCGAAGCATCGACGGCCGTCCCCGAGATCGGCCAGTCGATCGGCGCGCCTGCGGCGGACGCCGGCCGTTCGAATTGGGACTGTGCGACCAATGACATCTGACTCGGTCCTGTGCTGCGGCTGCGGCTTCAGGACGAGGGTCGTTCGCTGGCCTCCGTTACGCCAATAAATAGCCGTGAATTCGAGGGTTTTGCCGCGTCGCTAAACAGCGCTTTACATTATAAACGCCCTATAGAATCTGGCGACGGTCAACGCGTGCATGGGGCTGCACCCCTGCACGTTCAGATTGCCCGGTCGCGCCTGCGCTCCGTCGCGAGATAGGCGAGCGCCAGGAGCGGCAATCCCGCACCCAGCAGCGCGACCGCGCCCCATCCGTAGCGCGCAAAGGCCCAGCCGCTCAGGGCCGAGCCGATCGCGCCGCCCGTGAAGAAGGTCGCCATGTAGAGGCCGTTGAGGCGGCTGCGCTGTTCCGCGGCCAGGGCGTAGATCGCCCGCTGCCCGAACACCATGTTGGCCGAGACCGCCGCGTCGAGGATGATCGCGGCCAGGACGACGACTCCGATGGCGACCGAAGATCCGTCTCGCGCCAGCATCGACACGGCGAAGGCCGCCACGACCAGGAGCATGGCGGCCACTGTCCCGTGGCGGGTCAGGCCATGGTCGACGAGGCGGCTGGCAAGCGGTGGCGCCAGGGCGCCCGCCACGCCGGCCAGTGCGATCCCGGCGACGCCGCCCTGGCTCAGGCCGAACTGTCGGCCGCTGAGCCACAGGGGCGCGGCCGTCCAGAAGGCGCTGAACGCGGCGAACAGGCAGGCATGGTAAAGCGCCCGGCGCCGCAGCAGTTCGGTGCTGAAGAAAATCTCTCCCATCGAGCGGAGCAAGGTCGGGTAGGTCAGACCCGGCGCGGGAAGCCGTTTCGGCAGCACCAGGCGCAGGACCAGCGCCAGCACCGTCATGAGGATTGCCGAGATCCGGAACATGACTCGCCAGCTCCAGAGGTCTGCGACCAGGCTGGACAGGGGCCGGGCCAGCATGATGCCGAACATGATCCCGCTGACGACGGTGGCCACGGCGCGTCCGCGATCGGCCTCAGGCACCAGATAGGTGACGTAGGGAAGGAGGACCTGGACCACGGCGGCGTTCAGCCCGACGAGGAAGGCCAGGCCCAGGAAGGTGACCGGCCGGGCCGCGAAGCTGAGCGCAAGCAGGCAGACCAGCTCGAGCAGCAGCAGCGTCAGCACCAGCCGGCGGTTCTCGAGGAGATCCGCCAGCGGGACGATCAGTAGCAGGGACAGGCCATAGCCGGCTTGCGGCAGGGTGACGATCAGGCCCCGCGCCGCGGCCGGAAGCCCAAGCGCCGCGCCGATCGGGCCGGTCAGCGGCTGGGCGTAGACGAGGTTGGCGACCGTAACGCCACAGGCCACGGCCAGGAGCCAGGGCGCCCAGGCCAGCGGCGCGATCGCGGGTGGCGGGGTCGGATCCGCCGGGTCGACAGCATCTGCCAGGACCGCGGTCATCGGACTTCGAAGACGCTGTACATGACGCCATCGGCGTAGCGGTAGCCCAACCCGACCGCGAGGATGTCGTTCAGCCAGGCGTGCTCGCGCGACGCGGTCTCGAAGACCGGGACAATGCGGAAGTAGTAGGCGGCCGGGTCGACCGCTTCGCCGCGGTCGATCCGCTCCAGGGTGTCGCGGGCGCCCTGGCGCAGGCCCCGGTAGCTCATGGCGATCAGTTCGCCGCCCTTGGTCCTCAGCGCCAGGCGGACGTCCAGGGTCGTCGTCCCGTCGCCCCGGACGGTCTGCCAGTCGCCGCCGCCCTCCAGCACCTCGCCTGCCAGGCGCGCGCCGAAGAAGCTCCCGCCCGGCACCACGCCGATGCGCCGGAACAGTCCCGGCGTGGCCCCGACGACCTGCAGGGGCTTCACGTTCAGCCGCATGACGAACAGAGGCCGGGTCGCGACCTCCCGCAAGACGGCCGGGACATCGTCGGCGAAATCGCGGGTCATGGGCGGCGGCTCCAGGGGAAGGATCGGTGAGGTCCGGACGCAAGGCGGCGACGCGCGAGTGGGCCTTGCCCACTCGCGTGCGCTCACGCCGCGGCGTTCTCGGCCGGGAGGAAGAGGTAGTCGGTGTAGCCGCGATGATCGCCGCCCCAGAATGTGTCACGATCGTAGGGATTGAGCGGCAGGTTGCGGCGCAGCCGTTCCGGGAGGTCCGGGTTGGCGGCGAAAAAACGGCCGAACGCCACGAGGTCTGCATCGCCGCTGTCGACGATGGCTTCCGCGCCGGCCCGGTCGAATCCGCCGGCGGCGATGATCGTGTTCCGGAAGATCTTCCGGAGCGCCGACGCCGCGACCGGCGGACGGCCCTCGACCGGCGCCTCGGCCCCGACGATGCGCGGCTCGATGATGTGAAGATAGGCCAGGTCAAAGGGGTTCAGGACCTCGGCCACATGGCCGAACAGGGCCTCGGGGTCGCTGTCCGACATGGAGGCCCAGCTGCCGCTCGGGGCGATGCGCACGCCGACCCGGTCGCTCGGCCAGACCGAGGTGACGGCGCGGACCACCTCCACGAGGAAGCGGACGCGGTTCTCGATCGCGCCGCCATAGGCGTCGGTCCGCCGGTTCGTTCCGTCCTGCAGGAACTGGTCGATGAGATAGCCATTGCCCGCGTGGATCTCGACGCCGTCGAATCCCGCGGCCTGGGCCCGCACCGCGCCGGCCCGGAACTCCTCCACGACGCCTTCGATCTCGTGCAGGTCCAGAGCGCGGGCCGGCGACACCGGCACCCAGCCGTCCTTTGTGAACACCACCTGGTCGAAGGTCACCGCCGATGGCGCGACCGGGGTCTGGCCCTCGGTCATGTCGACGTGGCTCTGCCGGCCCACATGCCAGATCTGGAGGAAG
>NZ_SSMZ01000146.1 GCF_004799395.1 Phenylobacterium sp. | reverse complement strand
GACCGTCGCCCAGACGGTCTCGAAGGCGTCGGTGGACAGCTCCTGCGGCACAAGGCCGATCTGGCGGCGCGCGGCGCGGTAGTCGCGCACGACGTCGTGGCCGTCGGCTAACACGCGCCCCTGGGTCGGATTCACCAGGCCGCAGGTGATGCCGATCAGGGTGGTCTTGCCCGCGCCATTGGGACCGAGCAGGGCGAAGATCTCGCCCTTGTCGATGGTCAGGCTGACGTCTTTCAGCGCCTGGAAACCACCGGCGTAGGTCTTCGACAGACCTTCGACTGAAATAATCGGCTGCGGCATTGGTCCCCCGGACCACGCAGATAGGGCCCGCAGGACGCTTCGGCTAGGCCGGCGCCGACATCGGGACCGTCAAAAGCGCCAGGGCGCGCGCCGTCCAGTCACCGCGGCCCACCCGAGGAGCCGCAAGAACCGGCGTCGGGCCGGCATGTTCGGTGATCAGCGCCAGGCTCGCGGCGAAGTCGGGCGCGTCGGCGTGGCCATCCTCGCTCACCACCACGCAAGTGACGGTCTGGCCGCGGGCGCGCAGCACTTCCAGCGCTGTCAGCGTGTGGCTCATCGCGCCGAGGTAACTGCCGCCCACCAGGACGGCGGGGAGGCCGAGCGCGAGCATCAGATCGAGCCCAGTCGCACCGTCCGCAAGCGGCGACATCAGCCCTCCGACGCCTTCGATGATGAAAAGGTCGGCGCGGGTCTCCGCGATCCGCTCCGCGCAAAGCCCGGTCAGGCTCTCAAGCGGCAGGCTCCGACCCTCCGTCCTTGCGGCCATCGGCGGCGCGAGCGGGGCGGCGAACCGCCACGGGGTGATCCTGTCGAGGTCCGCGTCGGTGGCGGGCCGTCCCAGGGCGGCCAGCAGCCGGCCGGGGTCGCTCTCGCCCCAATCGGCGGCGTCGAAACCGCTGGCGACCGGCTTCAGGGCCTCGACGCTGAGTCCCGCCGCGCGCGCGGTCTGGATCAGCGCGCAGGCGACAAAGGTCTTGCCGACGTCGGTATGCGCGCCGGCGACGAAGACGCGGGCGCGGCTCACGCGGCGAGCCAGGGGCGGATGGCCGCGGCGAGCCGGTCGACGGCCTCGTCGGGGTGACCGGCGCAGAAGGCGACGCGCAGCCGGGCCGTGCCCGGGGGCACGGTCGGCGGGCGGATCGCCGCCACCAGGAAGCCCTTTGACTCGAGATCGGCTGAAGCGGCGAGCGCGGTCTCCGCCTTCCCCAGCACCACCGCCACCACCGCGCTCTGCGCCTCGGGCAGGGCCAGTCGGGCCGTGAACCGCTGCGCCTGGCGCAGCGGCGCGGCGACCCGGGCCGGCTCAGCCTCCATGACGTCCAGGGCTGCGAGGGCCGCGGCCACGCAAGCCGGCGGCAGGCCGGTGGTGTAGACCAGCGTCCGGGCCCGCATCTTGATGAAATCGATCACCGGCCGCGTCGCGCAGACATAGGCGCCATAACCGCCGATCGCCTTCGACAGGGTGCCCATCTGCAGGTCGATCCTTGCCCTTGGGAACAGCTGGGCCGAGCCGCCTCCGCCGCCGACCACGCCCAGGCCGTGGGCGTCGTCGACCATCAGCCAGGCGTCGTGGCGTCGCGCCAGCACGGAGAGCTGGTCCAGGGGTGCGACGTCGCCGTCCATGGAGAAGACCCCATCGGTGGCGATCAAAGCGTGTCTCGACGGTGCGCGCGCCGCCTCGAGCCGGGTCGCCAGGTCATCGACATCGTTATGGCGGAAGCCGACCACCTCAGCGCCCGACAGCCGCGCGCCGGCCCAGATACAGGCGTGGGCCAGCTCGTCGACGATCACCAGGTCGCCGGGCCCCACCAGGGTCGGGATCACGCCCAGGTTGGCGAGGTAGCCCGAGCCGAAGACACAGGCCGCCTCAGCCCCTTTCAGCGCCGCGAGCCGGGTCTCCAGGACTTCGAACAGCGGATGGTCGCCGCTGACCAGCCGCGAGGCCCCTGCGCCCGCGCCAAAGGTCTCGATGGCCGACTTCGCCGCGGCCTTCACCGCTGGATGATGCGAGAGGCTCAGGTAGTCGTTGCAGGAGAACGACATCAGCCGCCGTCCCGCCCGTTCGACCCAGACACCATCGAGGCGATGGGTCGGCTTGAGCCTCCTGTCGAGGCTGAGGGCTGCCAAGCCGTCGATTTTCGCTTGCGCGTGGCGGGTAAGGGTGTCGTTCACGGCCTCCCTATGCCCCAGGTCGCGGTGCGCCGGAAGCACCGGACGGGGCCCCTGTTCGCAAGGCGCCGATGACCGATCAACGCTCTGAAAGCCCGCCGTGGCTCACCCGCGGCGCGCCACATGTTTGGCGACCCTATTGCCAGATGAAAACCGCAGCCCCGCCGCTGGCTGTGGCCCGGACCGAGGGCGCGCGCCTGATCCTGGAAGATGGCCGCGAACTGGTCGACGGCATCGCCTCGTGGTGGACCGCCTGCCATGGCTACAACCATCCACACATCCTAGGCGCGGTGCGCGCGCAGCTGGAGGCCGCGCCGCATATGATGTTTGGCGGATTGGCCCATGCACCGGCCTATGACTTGGCGGCGCGGCTCGCGCGCCTGTTGCCCGGCGACCTGGGTCACGTCTTCTTCGCCGAATCGGGCTCGGTCTCGGTGGAGATCGCGATGAAGATGGCGATCCAGTACTGGATCAACCGCGGCGCGCGGGGGCGGACCCGCTTCGTGGCCTTTCGCGGCGGCTATCACGGCGACACCCTGGCGACGATGACAGTCTGCGATCCCGACGAGGGCATGCACAGCATCTTCGCCGGCGTCATGCCCGCCCAGTACATCGCCGATCTTCCGACCGATGAAGCCTCGGCGGCGGCACTGGAACGGCTGCTGGTCGAAAAGGGCGCCGAGATCGCCGGGATCCTGGTCGAGCCTCGGGTGCAGGGCGCGGGCGGGATGCTGTTCCATGACGACGAGACCCTGCGGCGGCTGCGGCGGCTGGCCGACGCGCACGACGTCCTGCTGGTCTTCGATGAGATCTTCGTCGGGCTGGGACGCACTGGCGACCTCTTCGCCTGCGAGGGCGCGGGCGTGATCCCGGACATCGTGACCCTCTCCAAGGCGCTCACCGGCGGGACCCTGCCGCTCTCCGCCGCTATCGCGACGCGCAGAGTGTTCGACGCCTTCTGGTCTGACGATCCGGGCGCAGCCCTGATGCACGGGCCGACCTACATGGGAAACCCCCTCGCCTGCGCGGCCGCCAACGCCTCGCTGGATCTCTTCGAGGCCGGGAGCTGGCGCGCCGACGTGGCGCGGATCGCCGAGGCGCTGGAGAGCGGCCTCAGGCCCTGCGTCGCCGCGCCGGGCGTCGTGGACGTCCGTGTCCGAGGGGCGATCGGCGTGGTCGAGTTCGAGGGGCCTGTGCCGGTGGGCGACTATTGCCGGCGGTTCGCTGAGGCCGGCGTCTGGATCCGGCCGATGGGCAAGGTGGTCTACCTGACCCCCGCGTTCGTCACTACGGACGCGGATCTGGCGCTGCTGACCGGCGCGGTGCGCTCGGTGGTCTGCGGCTAGCCCTACGGCGCGTCAGGCGTCGACCGTGGGCCGAACGGTCATCGGCCTCATTTTCAACTCGGCCAGGAAGGCCGCGTCCTGATCCTGGTCGGGGTTATGGGTGGTCAGGAGGCGCGCGCCGATGAAGATCGAATTGGCGCCGGCCAGGAAGCAGAGGCTCTGCAGCTCGCGGCTCATATGCTCGCGGCCGGCGGCAATGCGCACCACCGACTTCGGGCAGACCAGGCGTGCGACTGCGATCATGCGGACGAATTCCAGTCCGTCCACGGGCTCGGACCCGCCCAACGGCGTCCCCGGGATTGGCATCAGGTCGTTGATCGGCAGGCTTTGCGGATGCTCGGGCAGGATCGCCAGCTGGTGCAGCAGGCCCGCGCGGTCGGTTCGCGTCTCGCCCATGCCGACGATGCCGCCGCAGCAGGTGGCCATGCCGGATTCGCGCACCGCGGCCAGGGTGTCGAGGCGCTCCTGGTAGGTCCGCGTGGTGACGACCTTGTCGTAGTAGTCCGGCCCGGTGTCGAGGTTGTGGTTGTAGTAGTCGAGGCCGGCGGCCTTGAGCGCCCTCGCCTGGTCCAGCGTCATCATGCCGAGCGTCGCGCAGGTCTCCAGGCCCAGCGCCTTCACGCCGGAGATCATGGCGGTGAGCTTGGGCAGATCGCGGTCCTTCAAATCGCGCCAGGCCGCGCCCATACAGAACCGCTGCGCTCCGCCGGCCCTGGCCTCGACCGCCTGGGCGATCACGGCGTCGGGCTCCATCAGCTTCGAGGCCGTGGTGGCGGTCTTGAAGTGCTGCGACTGACTGCAGTAGCCGCAGTTCTCCGGACAGCCGCCGGTCTTGACGGAGAGAAGCTGAGAGAGCTGGAGTTCCGCCGGGTCGAACCACCGCCGGTGGACCTCGGCCGCGCGGAAGACAAGATCAGTAAGCGGGACCTCGAACAGCGCCGCCACCTCGGCCAGCGTCCAGTCGTGTCGCGGTTGGGCCGGATCAATTCGCAGGCCTGCGCTGTTGGAGATGATGGCGTTCACGGCGGGCTCCTGATGAAGGCGGGCCGCCGACATAGCTTGACGTTGGGGCGGGCGACAACAGGTGACGGCGATGGCCATCAAAGAGGTTGAGGAACCGGCTCAGGAGATCGAGCTGAAGTTCGCCTGCAGGCCGGAAGATCTGGCTGCGGTTCTGGCCGCCGCACCGGCGGGCGACGACGAGACCCGTGAGTTGATCAGCGTCTATTTCGACACCCCCGACCTGGTGCTGCAGAGGGCTGGGGCTTCGCTCAGGGTGCGTGAGTACAAGGGTCGCCGGGTCCAGACGGTCAAACGGGGACGCGGCATGGTCCGCGAGGAGCACGAGGCTCCGATCGAGGGCCTGGCGCCCGATCCGGCGCTTGAGCCGCTGCCGTCATTGTTGCCGCGCGGCGCGGACCTGCGCCCGGCCTTCAATGTCCGCATCAGCCGCCGACAGCGGACCCTGCGCTATCGCGGCGCCCGGATCGAGATCGCGCTGGATCAGGGCGAGGTCTCCGGCGGCGAACAGAAAAGCCCGATCTGCGAGGTGGAGCTGGAGCTGAAGTCCGGCGATCCGGCCGCGCTTTTTGCTCTGGCGCGGGAGCTGTCGGCCGCCGCGCCGCTGTACCTGGCCTTCGACAGCAAGGCCGCCCGCGGCCAGGCGCTGGTGGCGGGCGAGCCCGCGGCGGCGCGCAAGACCGGCCAAGTGACGCTGTCCGATGGCGCCACGGTCGGGGCGGCCTTCCAGGCTGTGGCCCGCGCGGCCCTGGCCCAGATCGCCGCGAACGCCGCGGTGCTGCGGACAGCCCCGGCCGCGGAGGCGGTCCATCAACTGCGGGTCGGCGTGCGGCGAGTGCGTAGCGCGCTCTCGACCTTCAAGCCGATCCTGGACGACGACGGCCTGGAGACCCTGAGAGCCGACCTGAAGTGGCTGGCGCGCAGCTGCGACCGGGCGCGCAACCTCGACGTCTTCGCCGACGAGACCCTGCGGCCAGCGGAGGATGGTGACGCCCCGCCGGCGGGCCTGCCCGCCCTGCGCGACTGCATTGACCTCGCCCGCCGCGCGGCCTGGGATCAGGCCGCCGAGGCCTGCGCCGCCGAGCGTTTCCGCGCCCTGATGATCGACGCGACGGCCTGGGTCGAAACGGGCGACTGGCGGGCCAGTCCGGAGACGCAAGCGCCGATCCGGCCCTTCGCGCGCCGCGCCCTCAAGCGCCACCTGAGAAAGCTGCAGAAGCTGGGACGCACCGCGCGCGGCGGCGACGATGTGGCGCGTCACCACCTGCGTATCGAGGCCAAGAAACTGCGCTATGCCGCCGAGGCCCTGATCGACCTCTTCGGCGAGAAGCGCGCCCACCGCTATCTGCGGCATCTGAAGGCGCTGCAGGAGGCCCTGGGGACGCTCAACGATCTTGTGACCGCCGAGCCCCTGATCGCCGCGCTGGCCCTGCCGTCCGACGCCGCCTTCGCAGCCGGCGAGCTGGTCGGCCGTAAGGCGGCGCGGAAACCGGACCTGATCGTCCAGGCCGCCCGGGCGGCCCACCGTCTGGAAGCGGCCGACCCCTTCTGGGCCTGAACAACTGTGCCGGCCCGGCACATAAAGAAATCCTTATATGTTTTCTTGCACCCTGCGGGGCGCGCGGCTATAGAGCCGCCAAAGCTGCGCCCGGCGTCACCCGCGGGCCCCTATCTCCCGAAGGACTGGAAATGACCGACTACGTCGTCAAGGACATCGCGCTCGCCGACTGGGGCCGCAAGGAACTCGACATCGCCGAGACCGAGATGCCCGGCCTGATGGCCGTGCGCGCCGAGTTCGGCAAGGATCAGCCGTTGAAGGGCGCCCGCATCGCCGGCTCCCTGCACATGACCATCCAGACCGGTGTCCTGATCGAGACCCTGCAGGCGTTGGGCGCGGACGTGCGCTGGGCTTCCTGCAATATCTTTTCGACTCAGGACCACGCCGCCGCAGCCATCGCAGTGAAGGGCACCCCGGTCTTCGCGATCAAGGGCGAGACCCTCGTCGAGTACTGGGAATACGCCCACCGGATCTTCGAATGGTCGGACGGCGGCTATCCGAACCTGATCCTCGACGACGGTGGCGACGCCACCCTGCTGTGCGTGCTGGGCCCGAAGGCCGAGAAGGACCCGAGCGTCCTCAACAATCCGCAAAACGAGGAAGAGGAAGCCTTGTTCGCGGTGATGAAGCGCTACTTGAAGGAGAAGCCCGGCTTCTATTCGGCGATCCGCGACTCCATCAAGGGTGTCTCCGAGGAGACCACCACGGGCGTCCACCGCCTCTATCAGATGGCTGAGCGCGGCGAGCTGCCGTTCCCGGCGATCAACGTCAATGACAGCGTGACCAAGTCCAAGTTCGACAACCTCTACGGCTGCCGCGAGAGCCTCGTGGACGCCATCCGCCGCGGCACCGACGTGATGCTGGCCGGCAAGGTGGCCGTGGTCCTGGGCTACGGCGACGTGGGTAAGGGCTCCGCCGCCTCGCTGCGCAACGGCGGCGCGCGGGTGATCGTCACCGAGGTCGATCCGATCTGCGCCCTGCAGGCGGCCATGGAGGGCTACGAGGTCCAGACCATGGAGGACGTCGCCGACAAGGCCGACATCTTCTGCACGGCCACCGGCAACAAGGACGTGCTGACTGTCGACCACATGCGGGCGATGAAGAACAACGCCATCGTCTGCAACATCGGCCACTTCGACAGCGAGATTCAGATCGCCGGCCTGCGCAACTTCAAGTGGGACGAGATCAAGCCGCAGGTCCACCACGTGGAATTCCCGGACGGCAAGAAGATCATCGTCCTCTCGGAAGGCCGCCTGGTGAACCTGGGCAACGCCACCGGCCACCCGAGCTTCGTGATGAGCGCCAGCTTCACCAACCAGACCCTCGCCCAGATCGAACTCTGGACCCAGAGCGCGAAGTACCAGACCAAGGTCTACACCCTGCCCAAGCACCTCGACGAAAAGGTCGCCATGCTGCACCTGGGCAAGCTGGGCGCGAAGCTGACCAAGCTCTCGAAGGATCAGGCCGACTACATCGGGGTGCCCACCGAGGGCCCCTTCAAGCCGGACCATTACCGCTACTAGGCCGGAGGGTGCGGGCCCGTCCACCGCGGGCCCGCACTTTCGTTTTGGTTGCAGCCGCGCTGCCGCCCCGCGAGGGGTGTGTCCAACTGCGGGTTGCGATAAATACGTCCCGTGCCGCTCGCCCTGATTCTCTCCTCCTTCGTCGCGGCCAGCCGGATTGGCGGCGCGGCGCAGCAGTACATCCTGGCGGCGCACCGCATCGACCCGGTGCTGGTCCCGACCGTGATGCTGGGCCGCAATCCCGCGCGCGGGGCAGGCGGCCAGGCGACGCCGCCGGAACTCTTCGCCCGGATGCTGGCTGACGTTGAAGCCGACGCCCTGTTCGGCATGGTCGACCTGGTGATCACCGGCCACTTTTCGTCGTCCGAACAGGTGGAAATCGCCGCTGACGCCCTGGCGCGCATCCAGGCGGCCTCATCGCGAGCGCCGGTGGTGGTGGTCGACCCCATCCTCGGCGATGCGCCCAATGGGCTCTATGTGAAGCCGGAGGTCGCTCATGCCGTGGCCGACCGGCTCATCCCGCTGGCCGACTGGGTGACACCGAACCTCTGGGAGCTGGCGCATCTGACCGGCGCGGAGCCCACCGACGCGGCCGCGGCGATCGCCGCCGCCCGCCGGCTCGGAAAGCCCGCGCTGATCACCTCCAGCCCGGCGGGTCCCGATGAAACCGGCCTGTTGCTGGTCGAAGCCGGGACAGCAACGCTGTTTGCTCATCCCCGTCTTGCGCGGGCTCCCAACGGCACGGGCGATCTGGTCACCGCCAGCTTCGGGGCTGGCCTGGTGGAGGGCCTGGCGCCACACGCCGCCGCCGAACGCGCCGCGCGGGCCGCCAGCGAGGCCGTCACCGCCGCCCAGGACTGGGAGGCGCCGGAACTGCCGATCATCGCACTCGGCGAGCGGCTGGTGCGCCCGACCGCGCCGTTGCGTATAGAGCGGTTCTGACCC
This sequence comes from Phenylobacterium sp., assembly GCF_004799395.1. Taxonomy (GTDB): domain Bacteria; phylum Pseudomonadota; class Alphaproteobacteria; order Caulobacterales; family Caulobacteraceae; genus Phenylobacterium. The sequence goes on along the minus strand of NZ_SSMZ01000146.1, from coordinate 4,173 downwards.
CCTTCTCGGAGCTTGCATGGTCGAGATCGCCGGCCTCGCGCCCGCCCGCTTCGCCGCGGTCAAGGACGCCTTCGCCGCCAGCTTCGAAGCTGGCGAAGAACTTGGCGCCCGCTTCACGCTCGTCGAGGCGGGCGAGACGGTGCTCGACCTATGGGCGGGCTACGCGGATCGCGGCCGCACGCGCGCCTTCAACGACGAGACCCTGACGCCGATCTTCTCCACCACCAAGGCGATCGCCGCCCTGCTAATCGCCCGGCTCGTCGACGCAGGAAGGCTCGATTACGCCCAGACGGTGGCCTCGGTCTGGCCGGATTTCGCCCAGGCCGGCAAGGCCGCGATCACCGTCGAGCAGGTGATGTCGCATCAGGAGGGCCTGTCGGGCCTTCCCGAGAAGATGGACCCGGCCCTGTGGTTCGACTGGGACGCCATCTGCGCCAAGCTGGCCGCCATGGCGCCGCTCTGGCCGCCAGGCACGGCGAGCGGCTATCACCCGATCACCTTCGGCTACCTGGCCGGTGAGATCTTTCGGCGGGTCGATGGGCGGACCATGGACGTGGCCCTGCGCCAGGATCTGTCCGAACCCTTCGGCCTCGACCTGTGGATCGGCATTCCGGACTCGGAATTCGGGCGGGTCGCCGAGCTGCAGCGACCGAATGCCCTTCCGGATTTCGGTGACCGCAACGCCCCGACGAAGGCGGCTTTCCTCACGCCCTGGGCCCAGCCCGGCGGCCAGGGCGCCGACGCGCTTCGCCGGCTCGCCCTGCCGTCCGCCACCGGCCAGGCGACAGCGCTCGCGCTCGCGCGGCTGATGGGGGCTCTGGCGAACGGTGGCTGGCTGGACGGCGAGACCATCCTGTCGCCGGCACTGATCGTCGAGGCGTCGCGCCAGCGCATCTGCGGTCAGGACTTGGTGCTACCCTTCGAGATGAGCTGGGGCGCGGGTTTCATGCGCAATGAGGCCGTGCATCCGTGGGGGCCGGGCGACCAGACTTTCGGCCATTCCGGCTGGGGCGGCTCCTGCGCCTTCGCCGACCCGGAACGGAAGCTGGGCGGCGCCTACGTCATGAACAAGCAGTCGACGGACCTGTTGGGCGATCGTCGGCCCCGGCGGCTCATCGAGGCGGCCTACGCGGCGCTCTAGCCTCCCGGTCCGGCCACAGCCCGGTAGCGGTGCACCGGCGGCGGCATTGGCGAGACGGCGCCCTTGACGCTTTTCCAGATGATCTCGTTCAGCCGGTGCATCGGCGCCTCGTCGGCATCGGCGAAGTTCATCCTGGCGCTCTCCCGCGCGCCATAGGCCTGGGGCGAGTTCTTCTCGTTGACGTCCCACTGCGCCGGCAGGCCCTTGAAGCCCGTCAGATCCGCGGTCGTCCCGAAGGCGGCATAGAAGGGCGTGGCCGCAGCATCGTACTGGCTTAGCGGCGGCATGCCGAGCAGCAGTTCGATCGAACGGACCATGGAGCTGGTGGTGTAGAGCGTCGAATCGACGATGGCGCGCTTGATATACGGGCTGATGATCAGGCAGGCCGTGCGCCGGGCGTCGACGTGGTCCGGTCCATCCTGGGCGTCGTCTTCCATGATGAAGATCGCCATCTGCGGCCAATAGCGGCTGTGGGTCAGCCGCTCGACCATCTGGCCGAGCGCCACGTCCTGGTTGGCGACCATCGCCCGCGGCGTGAACGACTTCGGGTCGGTCCCATGGGTGTGGTTCTCCTGCATGGACATGACGATGTAGTTCGGCAGGCGCTTTTCCGGGTCCCGGCTGTCGTAGTTCGCCTCATAGCCGGCGAACTCGTCGAGGAAGACCTTGGCGTTCTCGGTGTCGCGCACCCTGTTCTGCAGATAGTTGGCCGAGACGTGGCCGATCAGGCCGTTGGCGCCCGGCACGCTGGACATCGGCTCGCCGGTGGAGGCCCGCGTCGCGTATTCGCCGTAGCTGCGGTACGTCAGGCCCTTGCGCTTGGCGGCGTCCCACAGGTAGCCGCTGGATGGCATATAGGCCAAGGAGCGGTTCTGGGCCTGGCTGTGGCCGCCGTAGTTGGCGGGCCAGGACTTCTCGTTCTGGTCGGTGGCGTAGGCGGCGTTGGCCCAGGAATGGCCGTCCTGGCTCACGTCGCCGTCGGCGTAGCAGTTGTCGAAGGCGGCGAACTGCTCGGCCATGGCGTGCTGGTTGGGCGTGATCTGCCGGCCGAAGATGGCCAGCCGAGGATCGCCGTTGGTGTGCGGCAGGTCGCCGTAGACCTGATCGTAGGTGCGATTTTCCTTGATGATGTAGATGATGTGCTTGATCGGCGAGCCCGCGCCGACCTTGCTCGGCATGATCGTCGGACCGGCGGGCGGCCGCGCCTCGGCCAGCAAGGCGTCGTTGTAGGGGGTGTTGGCGAAGACCTTCTTCGTCCAGCCTGCGAGCTGGCCCTTCAGTCCCGCCAGGGCCAGCCGTTCGACGCTGCTGCGTTGCAGGGTCTTGATCGTTTCGTCGCCGCCGAACTTGGAGGCCAGCGGACTGGTGGGACCCTTCAGGGTCGGGTGCCCGGACTCGCCCTTGGTTGACCCGATGTAGAGCGCCTGGCCGGCCTCGCCCAGCACCAGGGCCGAGGGGTACCAGCCGGCGGGAATGAAGCCCAGGACCTGGCTGGTTTCACGCTTGGCTATGTCGACCACCGCCACGTCATTGTTGTCGGCGTTGGCCACGAACAGCAGCTTGCGCTTGGCGTCGAGCGACAGGGAGTTGGGCGTCGAGCCTTCCGGCGCCTTGGGATAGAGCGCCGTCGAGATGACCTGCATCACCTCCAGGGTCCGGGTGTCGATCACATAGACGGTGTTCTCATTGGAGCAGGCGACGAAGAGGCGGCCGTCCGCCGCCAGGACCATGTCGTTCGGATTGAACCCCACGGGGAGGGTCTTGATGACCTTTTCGCTGGCGATATCGACGACGCTCACGGTCTTCTCGCCCCAGTTGGAGACGAACAGCCGCTTGCCGTCGGGGGCCAGGGCCAGCTCGTAGGGACTGACGCCGACGTGGACGCGTCTCTTGATCGCGCCGCTCCTGGCGTCGAACGCCACGACGTCGGTGGCGCTCATGGAGGTGCCACGATTAGCGGCCCAGACCAGGCCGCGCTTTGAATCGGAATGCACCCCCGACCACCAGGTCTGCTCCGTCGGGACCGTGAGGTCCTTGAACTCGGCGACGGGCTTGGGATCGAGCCGGCCATTGCGGTAGGCGAGCGCATAGATGGGCGCCAGCGAGGCCTCGATCTTCTTCTCGCCGTTAGCGTTGCCGCCGGAGACGAAGAGGGTGTGGCCGTCGCCCGACCAGGCGAGGCCCAGCCAGGCGGTCTTCAGCGGGACCTCCTGGATCAGCTTGTGCGTCTTGGCGTCGATGACGCTGAGGCCGTTGGGCAGGTAGCCGCCATGGCCGGCGACGATCACCTTGCCGTCCGGCGAAACGACCATCTTCAGCACAAGATCGCCCAGGTCGGCGACCGCCTTGCCCGCCGGCGTGATCCGCCAACCGTTGGGCAGGTCGAAGCCGCCGCCCGGCGTGGGGCCTGGAAGTTGGGTGGTGGCCTCGCCGATCGGCCGCGGCTTGGAGACCGGCGCGGCGCCCAGGGCGGCAGTGGCGAGCACGGCCGAGAGGCCCGCCAGCAACAAGGGGCGGATAGGGCGCATGCTTCGTCTCCTGGGCGTTCAGCCGTGGCCGTGGCCGCGGGACGGAGTGGGCCCCTGTGGGGGTGACCCGTCAAGCGGCGCACAATCGCTGAAGTCAGCTCTGCGTCCGGGTTGCGAAGGCTTGATGACGGTGGGGCCGCCTAGCCCCTGGTCTTCCTCGCCGGCGCGTCCTTGGGGGTCGGACAAGGCGCCGCGACCGCTGGATCCGCGGCGCTCGATGTGGAGGCGGGTGCGCTGAAGCTCGTCCTGACAACGGCGAAATCGCCACCCTGTTGGATCACGGTCAGTTCGCTCACCACCGGCGGCGCGGCGGTGGCCGCGAAGATCAGATGCGCCTGGGCTACGACCGTCTGGGTTGCGGGATCGGGGGCGGACGGGAGCGCCGGCGCGTCGGGCGCTGCGGCCCAGGCGGGAAGGGCGACGACGAGCGCGGTCGCAACGACGGCGCCAGCGATCAGCTTCTCCATCAGGCAAGATCCTCCAGCCAAGTTCGCAAGCTTATGG
>NZ_SSMZ01000145.1 GCF_004799395.1 Phenylobacterium sp. | reverse complement strand
GCGGCGCTCGCCCCGACGCTCGCGGGCGGCAAGGCGTTCGCGTCCTTGCTGCTGGTCGCCGATGACGCCCAGCGGCTCCTGGAGCCGTTGCGCGCGGCCATCGGCCCGGGCGGCGGCGCGAGTGCGTTCGACGGCAAGCTGTTCGCCCGGATCGTGGCGCCCGATGGCCTCGGCCTTCGCCGCGCCCTGCTGCCGGCCATCGCGGCGCTGCGCGACGGAGAACCTGTCCCGCGCGTCTGGCGGATGTAACCCATGAACCTGACCCCTCGCGAGAAAGACAAGTTGCTGGTGGCCATGGCCGCCGAGGTGGCGCGAAAGCGCCTGGCCCGCGGCGTCAAGCTCAACCATCCGGAAGCCATCGCGCTGATCACCGACTTCGTGGTGGAGGGCGCCCGCGACGGCCGCGCCGTCGCCGAACTGATGGAGACCGGCGCCCACGTGGTCACCCGCAGGCAGGTCATGGAGGGCGTCGCCGAGATGATCCACGACGTCCAGGTTGAGGCCACCTTTCCTGACGGGACCAAGCTGGTCACCGTCCACCACCCGATCCGCTGAGGAGTGCGCCCGATGAAGACTCTCGCCCGCGCGGTCCTGGCCGCCCTTTTGGCCACGATCCCCGCCACCGCCCTTGCCCATCCCGGCGATCACTCGAACATGACCCTGGCGCAGGCCGCGCAGCACATGCTGACCCAGCCGGACCACCTGTCGATGATCGCGCTCGCCGTGGCCCTGGCAGGAACCGCCTGGGGCGCGGTCAAGGTCTGGCGGGCGCGATGATCCCGGGCGAAGTCATCGCGGCGGCCGGCGAGCTGAAGCTGAACGCGGGCGCGGCGCCGCTGACCCTGCGCGTGGCCAACACCGGCGACCGGCCGATCCAGGTGGGCAGCCACTATCACTTCGCCGAGACCAATCCGGCGCTCGACTTCGACCGCGCGGCGGCGCGCGGCATGCGCCTGGATATCGCCGCTGGGACAGCCGTCCGCTTCGAGCCCGGTCAGGCCCGCGAGGTGACCCTGATCCCGTTTGGCGGCGCGCGACGGATCTTCGGCTTCCGTCAGGCCGTGATGGGTGGCCTCTGACATGCCGGCCCGGATCACCCGCGCGACCTACGCCGACATGTTCGGCCCGACCGTGGGCGACCGTGTGCGCCTGGCCGACACCGAGCTCTTCATCGAGGTCGAACGCGACCTGACCACCTACGGCGAGGAGGTCACCTTCGGCGGCGGCAAGGTGATCCGTGACGGCATGGGCCAGAGCCAGATGACCCGCGCCGAGGGCGCGGTCGACACGGTCATCACCAATGCCCTGATCGTCGACCACTGGGGGATCGTGAAGGCCGACGTGGGCCTGCACGACGGCCGCATCCACAAGATCGGCAAGGCGGGAAACCCCGACACCCAGAGCGGCGTCACCATCTTCATCGGCCCAGGGACGGAGATCATCGCCGGCGAGGGCAAGATCCTCACCGCCGGGGCCATGGACTGCCACATCCACTTCATCTGCCCGCAGCAGATCGAGGAGGCGCTGATGAGCGGCGTCACCTGCCTGCTGGGCGGAGGCACCGGGCCGGCCACCGGGACTAAGGCCACCACCGCGACGCCCGGCCCCTGGCACCTGGCGCGGATGATCGAGGCGGCCGAGGCCTTCCCGATGAACATCGGCTTCTCGGGCAAGGGCAACGCCAGCCTGCCGGGCGCCCTGGTGGAGCAGGTCGCCGCTGGGGCCTGTGCGCTCAAGCTCCACGAGGACTGGGGTACGACGCCGGGGGCGATCGACTGCTGCCTCGGTGTCGGCGACGACCTGGACGTTCAGGTGATGATCCACACCGACACGCTGAACGAGAGCGGCTTCGTCGAGGATACGGTCGCGGCGCTAAAGGGCCGCACGATCCACGCCTTCCACACCGAGGGCGCCGGCGGCGGCCACGCGCCGGACATCATCAAGGTCGCGGGCCTGCCCAACGTCATCCCATCTTCGACCAATCCCACGCGGCCCTACACGCGCAACACGCTGGCCGAACACCTCGACATGCTGATGGTCTGCCACCACCTGGACCCATCGATTCCCGAGGACGTGGCCTTCGCCGAGAGCCGCATCCGCAAGGAGACCATCGCCGCCGAAGACATCCTGCACGACCTCGGCGCCTTCTCGATCATCTCCTCCGACAGTCAGGCGATGGGCCGGGTCGGCGAGGTGCTGATCCGCACCTGGCAGACCGCCGACAAGATGAAGAAGCAGCGCGGCTCGCTGCCCGGCGACGGCGCAGCCGATAACACCCGGGTGAAGCGCTACATCGCGAAGTTCACGATCAATCCCGCCATCGCCCACGGCATGAGCGCCCACATCGGCAGTGTCGAGGAGGGCAAGCGGGCCGACCTCGTCCTCTGGGACCCGGCCTTCTTCGGCGTGAAGCCGGACCTGGTTCTGCTCGGCGGGACCATCGCCGCGGCGCCCATGGGCGATCCCAACGCCTCGATCCCGACGCCGCAGCCGGTGCACTATCGCCCGATGTTCGGGGCCTATGGCAAGTCGCTGACCCGCTCGTCGGTGACCTTCGTCTCCAAGCTCGCCATGGCGAACGACCTGCGGGGTAGCCTCGGCCTGGATAAGGAACTGCTGGCCGTCGAGAACGTGCGCGGCGGCATCTCCAAGGCTTCGATGATCCACAATTCTGCGACGCCTCACATCGAGGTCGACCCGGAGACCTATGAGGTCCACGCCGATGGCGAACTGCTGACCTGCGAACCGGCCGACGTCCTGCCCATGGCCCAGCGCTACTTCCTGTTCTGATGAGCCCGGCGCCCATCACCGGCGTCCTGCGCCACTGGCATGGCAAGCCCATCGACCGGGTAGTGCTGGACTACGACGGCCGCCATCGCCGGCGCATCGTACTCACCGGCGAGAGCGGAGCGCAGTACCTACTGGACCAGGCCGAGGCGATCCACCTGCGCGGCGGCGACGGACTGCAGACGGACGCGGGCGTGGTTGCGGTGCTCGCCAAGCCCGAACCGCTGATCGAGGTACGGGCCGAGAGCCCCGAGGCGCTGATCCGCCTCGCCTGGCACATCGGCAACCGCCACCTGGCCGCCGCCATCCAGGCCAACCGCATCCTGATCCGCCGCGACCACGTCATCGCCCACATGCTGGAACACCAGGGCGCGAGCGTGCGCGAGGTGGAGGAGGCCTTCGACCCGGAGGGTGGCGCCTATCAGGACCACAGCCACGATCATGGCGGCCACGGCCATGACCACTGAGGCCCAGCTCCTGCGCCTGTTGACCTGGCTGTCGCCGGCCTTTCCGGTGGGGGCGTTCGGCTATTCGCACGGGCTGGAGACGGCGATCCGCGAGGGTGCGGTACACGACGCCGACACCCTGAGCCCCTGGATTTCCGGCCTGATCGAATACGGGAGCGGCTGGACCGACGCGGTGCTGTTCAAGGCCGCCTGGGCGGCGAACGCTGAGGGGGTGGCCGATATCGCCGAGCTGGCCGACGCGCTCGCCCCATCGCTCGAACGCCGACGCGAGACCATGAGCCAGGGCGAGGCCTTCCTGATCGCGGCGCGGGCCTGGGGACCGACAGCGCTGAGCGGTCCGGTCGCGTATCCGGTCGCCGTCGGAACCGCCGCCCGTGACATCCCGATCGAGGCCGCGCTGACCGCCTGGCTGCACGCTTTCGCCGCCAACCTCGTCAGCGTCGCGGTGCGCGCCGTGCCGCTGGGCCAGACCGACGGCGTGGCGGTGATCGCAGGCCTCGAACCGATCGTCCTCTCGACGGTGGCGCGCGCCGCAGTCTCGACCCTGGACGACCTGGGCTCATCGGCGCTTCTGTCGGACATCGCCGCCATGCGGCACGAAACCCTCGGCGTAAGGCTCTTCATCTCATGAGCAGGAACGGACCTCTCCGCGTGGGCATCGGCGGCCCGGTGGGCTCGGGCAAGACCACCCTGGTCGAGAAGCTCTGCAAGCAGATGCGCGACCGCTGGAGCGTCGCGGTAGTCACCAACGACATCTACACCCAGGAAGACGCCCTGATCCTCAACCGCCTGCAGGCCCTGTCGGAGGACCGGATCCTGGGCGTGGAGACCGGCGGCTGCCCGCATACCGCCATCCGCGAGGACGCCTCGATCAACCTGGCGGCCATCGCCGAGATGAACCGGCGCCATCCTGACCTGGACGTGATCTTCATTGAGAGCGGCGGCGATAACCTCGCGGCCACATTCTCGCCCGACCTCGCCGACCTGACGATTTATGTGATCAGCGTGTGCCAGGGGGAGAAGATCCCTCGCAAGGGCGGCCCGGCGATCACCCGCTCGGACCTGCTGGTGGTCAACAAGACCGACCTCGCCCCACACGTGGGAGCCGACCTTTCAGTGATGCAGAGCGACACCGCCAAGGCGCGTGGCGATCGGCCCTATGTCTTCACCGACCTGACGCGGCTGGTGGGCGTCGGCGAGGTGGCGAGCTTCATCGCCCAGGCCGGCGGCCTGCCGGCGCCGCTCAGCGAAGTGGCCTAGCGCGTCAGCTTGCCGACCACCCGCAGCCGGCTGACGCCGCCGTCGGGGAAAATGTTCAGGCGGACGAACTTCACCGGCCCCAGGGCCGCTAGTTCGTCGCGGAAGACATGCACCGTATCGGCGACCAGTTTCACCTCCGGCAGCAGCGCGGGCCAGGCCTCTGCCTGCGCGGCGATCTCGTCGGGCGAGCCATGGGCGCGGGCCGTGGCCTGAATCGAGCAGCGGTCCGGGTAGTTCCCCTTGAAGTGGGCGGTGTCGACCGTGACCTCCGCGATCCGCCCGAAGGCGCCGAGTTCCAGCACCGCCCAATCATGGCCGGGTTCGCGCCGCCGCCGCGTCTCCCAGCCATCGCCCATGTTCACCCCGCGGCCCGGCGCGGTGAGGTTGGCGACGGCGCCATAGTGCTCATTGTTGGCGATGATCCCGCGGCCGCCATTGGCGGTGGCCAGCAGGTCGATGGCCTCATCATCGCCGATCTTGCTCCAGTCCGGCAGCACCCGGCCCCAGACCCGCAGCCGCGCGACACCGCCGTCCGGGTAGATGTGGAGACGCACATGGGTCACCGGGTCGCTGTGACCGATCGGGACCCAGATCCGATCGTCGCCCTTCAGGTCGAGCTTCGGAGTGACCGCGGTCCAGCCGTCGTCGGCGGGGATCTCCTCGCCGCTGCGTGCGACCTCCAGCATCGCGCCCGGCGGGTAGTTGCCGGTGAAATAGGCGGTGTCGATCTCGAACCCCGCAACCTCGCCTGGAACGCCCAGGCGGATCACGCACCAATCGTGGCCAGCAACGCGTTTGCGGCGGCTCTCCCAGCCGTCCATCCACTTGCCGTTGTCGTCGTACTTGTCGTCGATCCAGACCGGCGGCTGCGGCGCGATGAGGCGGCTCTTGTCCGCGAAGAAGTCGTCGGTGGCGTAGACCACCTCCGACCCCAGCCGGGGTTGGGCCAGGTCCACATAGCGGCGGCGAAGGTCGTCGAACACGAGCGAGGTCCTAGGTCAGGTCGGCGAGCCGGAAGCTCGCGATGCGGTGGATCTGGGCGATGGCGGTCGCGAACTCGATCGCCGGGTCGTTGCCCAGCCGCGCTTCAAAGGCCGCGAGGATATCGCCTCGGCTCAACCCCTTGACCGCGATGATGAAGGGAAAGCCGAACTTGGCGTTGTAGGCGGCGTTGAACCGCTGGAACGCTGCGAACTCTTCAGCGCTGCACTGGTCTAGGCCCGCGCCGGTTTGCTCTCTGACAGAGGCCTCGGCCATCCGCGTGCGGCTGGCGAGCTCCGGGTGGGCGCGGATCAGCGAGAGCTTCATCTCGTCGGGCGCGGCGTCCACCTCGGCCCGCATCGCCTCGGCCAGCGCCGCAGGCTGGTCCAGGCGCCCGGCCTCCACCGCGGGCCAGACGCCCTCGGCCACCCAGGGCGAGGCCTCATAGACGGGCCCGAAGTGAGCGATGAAGTCGGCGTGGGTCGGGGCGCTAGGCGGCATAAGGATGCCGCTCCCGCCAGTGCCGGGCGATGTCCACGCGCCGGCAGAACCAGACATCCTTGTGGCCCAGCGCGTGCTTCAGGAACCGCTCCAGCCCGGCCATCTTGCCCGGCCGTCCGGCGAGGCGGCAATGCAGCCCAATCGACAGCATCTTCGGCGCCGTCTCGCCCTCGGCATAGAGCACGTCGAAGGCGTCTCTCAAGTAGGTGAAAAAGTCCTCGCCGGTGACCAGGCCGCCGCCGGAGAAGCGCATGTCGTTGGCCTCCAGGGTGTAGGGCACGATCAAGTGCGGCTGGCCGGCCTCCGTCGTCCAGAACGGCAGGTCGTCGGAATAGTCGTCGGCGTCATAGAGGAAGCCGCCCTCTTCCGCCGCCAGCCGCCGGGTGTTGGGGCTGGTGCGGCCGGTGTACCAGCCGAAAGGCCGCGCGCCGGTCAGGCGCGTGTGGATTTCGATGGCGCGCGCCATGTGCTCGCGCTCCAACGCCTCGGGCACTTCCTGATAGTTGATCCAGCGCCAGCCGTGCGAGGCGATCTCGTGATCCGCCTGCAGGAAGGCCTCGACCACGGCGGGATTGCGGTCCATGGCCATGGCCACGCCAAAGACGGTCACCGGCACGCCGTAACGCTCGAACAGCCGAAGCAGCCGCCACACTCCGGCGCGGGCGCCGTAGTCGTAGATCTGCTCGATGCTCATGTGCCGGGCGCCGACGATGGCGGCGGGGTTGATCAGGTCGGAGAGGAAGGTCTCGGAGCGCTCATCCCCGTGCAGGACGCTCATCTCGCCGCCTTCCTCGTAGTTCAGCACAAGCTGCACGGCGATCCTCGCCCCGCCCGGCCAATCGGCATGCGGGGGCTGTGGGCCGTAGCCGGCCAGGTCGCGGGGATAGGCGTTCTCGCTCATGTCTGACCGCATAGCAGGCTTGGCGCGGCCTGCAGCCTCGCAAGAAGGCCAAAGAGTTGCAATTGCATGAGGTTGGATCGACTCTGAGCGGCTGGCGACCACGGAAGTCTCATGAGCGGACTCACCACCCACGTCCTCGACACGGCGATCGGCCGCCCCGCCGCCGGCGTGGCCGTCCGCCTGATGCGAAATGGCGCGGTCTTAGTCAGCACAAGGACCAATTCGGATGGGCGCTGCGATTCGCCCTTGATGAGCGGCGACGCCATCGCGGCTGGCGCCTATCGCCTGGAGTTCGACGTCGGCGCTTATTTCCGCGCCATGGGCGTCGCCCTGCCCGATCCAGCATTCCTCGACACCGTCGCCATCGAATTCGGGGTCGCCGACGCGAGCGCGCACTACCACGTGCCTCTGCTGGTCAGCCCGTTCGGCTACTCGACCTACCGCGGCAGCTGACCATGGGCCGACCGATCCGATTCCTGCTGGATGGCGAGGTCCGCGAACTGGCGGACGTCGACCCGACTCTGACCGTCCTCAACCTGCTCCGCTACGACCTGCGCCGCACCGGAACCAAGGAAGGCTGCGCGGAGGGCGACTGCGGGGCCTGCACCGTGGTGCTGGGCGAACTTCAGGGCGGCCGGGTGCGGTTCCGCGCGGTCAATGCCTGCATCCTGTTCGCCCCCATGCTCGACGGCCGCGCCCTTTTCACGGTGGAGAGCCTAAAGCGCGGGGACGGCGCGCTGCACCCGATCCAGCGGGCGATGGTGGCCAACCACGGCTCGCAGTGCGGCTTCTGCACCCCGGGGTTCGTGATGAGCCTCTACGCCCACCAGCGCGCCGAGGCAGCCACCGACAGCCAGACGCTTAAAGACGCCCTCGCCGGCAACCTCTGCCGGTGCACCGGATACGGCCCGATTCTGGCCGCCGGCCAGGCCATGGGTCTTGATCCCGACGCGCGGCTGACGGACGCGCTGGCCGTGGAACTGGCGGCGATCCAACCCGTCGAATCGCTGGAGTTCGAGCACCGAGGCCGCCGGTTCCTGGCGCCGCGCACTCTCGCCGGGTTCGCCGCCGCCGTGGAGGCCAACCCCGACGCCACGATCCTGGCCGGCGGCACCGACGTCGGCCTTTGGGTGACCAAGCAGCATCGGGCCCTGCCGACGGTGATCTCGATCAACGAGGTCGCAGAGCTCCGCCGGATCGACGACCTGGGCGAGAGCCTGCGGGTCGGCGCAGGCGTCCGCTACGCGGAAGCCGTGGAGCCGCTGGCCGATCTGCATCCGGAGTTCGGCGCCCTCCTGCGCCGGCTGGGCGGCCTGCAGGTCCGCAATCTCGGCACCGTCTGCGGCAACGTCGCCAACGGCTCGCCGATCGGCGACACACCGCCCGCCCTGATCGCCGCCGGGGCGACGCTGGTCCTGCGCAAGGGCCAGACGACGCGGAGCTTGCCGCTGGAAGACTACTTCCTGGCGTACGGCAAGCAGGATCGGCGGCTGGGCGAGTTCGTCGAGGCGGTGATCGTCCCGCGCATCGCGTCGAGCCGCGTCTTCCGCATCTACAAGCTCTCAAAGCGGTTCGACCAGGACATCTCCGCGGTCTGCGCGGGCATTTCCGTTGGTGTCGCCGACGGCAGAGTCACTGACGCCCGCATCGCCTTCGGCGGCATGGCGGCGACGCCAAAGCGCGCCTTGGCGACCGAGGCGGCGCTGACGGGCAAGTCCTGGACCGAGGCCACGGTACGCGCCGCGGCCGAAGCCCTGGCACAGGACTTCCAGCCCATCGACGACATGCGCGCCTCGGCCGCCTATCGCCTAAAGGCCGCCCAGAACCTGCTGCTCCGCGCCTGGCTGGAGAGCGCCGGCGCCGCGCCCGTCCGCGCTCTCGACGCCAAGGCAGTGGCCCGTGCCTGACGCCGGCGACGCCCTTCGCACCCTGAGCGCGGTCCACAGCGCCATCGCCCACGACAGCGCCGAAAAGCACGTGTCCGGCGAGGCTCTGTACATCGACGACCTGCCCGAGCCGGCGGGCCTCCTGCATCTCTTCGTCGGGCAGAGCACGCGCGCCCACGCCCGAGTCACCCGGCTCGACCTCTCGGTGGTCCGCGGTGCGCCGGGCGTGGTCTGCGTGCTGACCGCCGCCGACGTGCCGGGCAAGAACGATATCGGGCCCGTTCAGAACGACGAGCCGCTGCTGCCCGAGGGTGTCGTACGCTTCGTCGGCCAGCCGCTGTTCGCGGTGGCGGCCGAGAGCCTGCCCAAGGCCCGCGCCGCGGCGGCCCTGGCCGTCATCGAGTACGAGGACCTGCCGCCGCTGCTCACCATCGAGGCGGCCCAGGCGGCCAACTCCCTGATCGAGGACAGCCAGACCATGCGCTTGGGCGACGCGCGCGCAGCGATCGCCGCCGCGCCGCACACGATCTCCGGCCGACTGGTCATCGGCGGCCAGGACCACTTCTATCTTGAGGGGCAGGTGGCGCTGGTGATCCCCGGCGAGGATGGCGACCTGCACGTCTGGTCCTCCACCCAGCACCCCACCGAGACCCAGCATCTGATCGCCCGCTGCCTGGGCCTCAGCGACCATTCCGTCGTGGTCGAGATCCGGCGCATGGGCGGCGCCTTCGGCGGTAAGGAGACCCAGTCGGTGCAGTACGCGGCCCTTGCCGCGCTGACTGCCCAGAAGACCGGCCGACCGGCGAAGATCCGCCTCGACCGCGACGACGACATGGTGATGACCGGCAAGCGCCACGCCTTCATCGCCAACTGGCAGGTGGGCTTCGGCGATGACGGCCGCTTGGCTGGCGCGGCCTTCGATCTGGCCTCGCGCTGCGGCCACTCCGCCGACCTCTCCATCGCCATCAACGACCGGGCGATGTTCCACTGCGACAACGCCTACGCCCTGCCGGCCGCCCAGATCGTCAGCCATCGCCTGCGCACCAACACCGTCTCCGACACCGCATTCCGCGGCTTCGGCGGGCCGCAGGGGATGATGGCCATCGAGCGCGCCATGGAGGCCATCGCCTGGCGCCTCGGCAAGGACCCGCTGGATGTGCGGCTGGCCAATCTGTATGGCGTGGCGGGCGATCGGACGCCCTACGGCCAGACGGTCACCGACGCAGTGATCTTCGAGATCATGACCGAGCTCGAGGCGTCATCCGACTACCGCGCGCGGCGCCAAGCGGTCGCTGCCTGGAACGCCGAAAACACCATCCTGAAGCGCGGCATCTCGCTGACGCCGGTTAAGTTCGGCATCTCCTTCACCGCCAACCATCTGAACCAGGCCGGCGCCCTGGTGCATGTCTACGCCGACGGCTCGATCCAGCTGAACCATGGCGGAACCGAGATGGGCCAGGGTCTCAACATTAAGGTCGCTCAGGTCGTCGCCCACGAATTCCAGGTGCCGCTGGACCGGGTGAAGATCACCGCGACCCGCACCGACAAGGTGCCGAACACTTCCGCCACCGCCGCGTCCTCCGGCAGCGACTTGAACGGCATGGCGGCTCAGGCGGCCTGCCATGTCATCAAACAACGGCTGATCGATTTCGCGGCGCGGGAGTTCGATTGCGCGCCGACGGCGGTCGTCTTCGCGCCGGACGGCGTCACAGCCGGCGAGACGCGATTGAGCTTCACCGAATTGGTCCGGCGCGCCTATTTCAACCGGATCTCGCTTTCGTCCACCGGCTTCTACCGCACGCCGGAAATCCACTATGACCGGGCCAAGCACCACGGGCGGCCGTTCTACTATTTCGCCTATGGCGCAGCCTGTTCGGAGGTGGTGATCGACACCCTGACCGGCGAGAACAAGGTCACGAGGGTCGATATCCTGCACGACTGCGGACGCTCGCTGAACCCGGCGGTCGACGCCGGCCAGATCGAGGGCGGCTTCATCCAGGGCATGGGCTGGCTGACCACCGAGGAACTGGTGTTCGACGACCTCGGGCGGCTTCGCACCCACGCGCCCTCGACCTACAAGATCCCCGCCGCCGGCGACCGGCCCGACGCCTTCAACCTGTCGCTTTGGCAAGGGGGGGAGAACCGCGAGGCGACCATTCACCGCTCCAAGGCCGTGGGCGAGCCGCCGCTGATGCTGGCGATCTCGGTGTTCAGCGCGCTGACCGACGCGGTGGCCAGCGTCGCGGATCACAGGTTCCTGCCGAGCCTCGATGCGCCGGCCACGCCAGAGCGCATCCTGATGGCGGTCGACGATGTCCGCCGCCGCGCGGAGGCCGGCGCATGAGCGAGTGGATCGCCGAAGCCCTGGGGGCCGTGACCCGCGGTGAAGCCCTGGCTATGGCGACCGTGGTGGGAGCACAGGGCTCGACGCCGCGGGAGATCGGCGCGCGTATGCTGGTCTGGCCGGACCGCTTCACCGGCACGATCGGCGGCGGCTCACTGGAGCGCCAGGCCCTGGACCAGGCTCGCAAGCTGCTGTTCCAGGACGCGCGCCGCCACGCCCTACAGGACTATCCGCTGGGGCCGTTGCTCGGCCAGTGTTGCGGCGGTCGCGTGCGGCTGCTGGTCGAGCGGATCGACGCCGAGAGCCTGGTCTGGCTTTCCGACGCCGCCCTGGCCTGCGACCAGGGCGCGCCATTCCGCCTGCAGGCCGACATCGACGGCGGCGCCCTGCAGCGTTCCGTCCAGCCGGCGGCTGCCGAGGATCCGGCGGACAACTCACCGCGCATCCCGATCCCGGATGTCCGCAGCCTTTCCGAGGCCATCACGCCGAAGAAGCCGCGCCTGGTGATTTTCGGCGCCGGCCATGTGGGCCAGGCCGTGGCGCGGGCTTTCGGCCCCTTGCCGTTCCATCTCGACTGGCTAGCCAGCCGCGAGGACCTTCGGCCCGAGGCTGACGGAACCCACGCCACGATCATGGCGGAGGCCGAGCTCGAGGCCCGCGTGGCGGCCGCCGCGCCCGGCACGCTCTTCGCCATCTTCACCCATAGCCACGACCTGGATTTTCGCCTGACCCGCGCCGTGCTGGCCAAGGGCGACCAGAGCTACCTCGGGCTGATCGGGTCGCACACCAAGCGGACGCGGTTCGAGCGGCGGCTTCGGGACGAGGGCTTCGGCGACGCGGACCTCGCGCGGCTCACCTGTCCGATCGGCATCCCGAGCCTGAAGAGCAAGGCGCCCGCGGTAATCGCCATCGCCCTGGCCGCAGAGCTGCTGCAACTGACGGAAGAGCCCGAAACGTGACCTTTGAATGGGCGGCCTGGGCCAACCTCGCCATTCGCTGGCTGCACCTGACCGCCGGCATCGCCTGGATCGGCTCGTCGTTCTATTTCATGTGGCTGGATAGCCACCTGAAGGCCCCGGCCAAACCGCCGCCCGGCGTGGCCGGCGAGCTCTGGAGCGTCCACTCGGGCGGCTTCTACCACCAGATGAAATTCATCGTGGCTCCGGAGGGCATGCCCGACGAACTGCACTGGTTCAAATGGGAGGCCTACACCACCTGGATCAGCGGTGTCCTGCTGCTAGCGCTGATCTTCTACGTCGGCGCCGACGTGAACCTGATCGACGCCAGCAAGGTCGCCCTCAACAACTGGCAGGCGATCGGCATCGGCGTGGCCTCGCTCGCCGCCGGCTGGGTCGTCTACGATCTCCTGTGCCGCTCGCCGCTGGGCGCGAACCTGCGGGTGTTCGGAGTCCTGTGGTTCCTGATCCTGACGGCCGCCGCCTGGGGCCTGACCCGCGTCTTCGCCGACCTCGGTGCGGTGATGCACGTGGGGGCGATCATCGGCACGGTGATGGTGGCCAACGTCTTCCTGATCATCATCCCCAATCAGGGGAAGGTGGTGGCCCAGGTGCTGGCCGGTCTGACACCGGACCCCAGCCTCGGCAAGCAGGCCAAGCAGCGCAGCGTCCACAACAACTACATGACCCTGCCGGTGCTGTTCATCATGATCAGCAACCACTATCCGATGATCGTTTCGGCGCCACTGAACTGGCTTTGGCTGGCCGGCCTGGGGATCGCAGGCTGGACGATCCGGCATTTCTTCAACCTCAAGAACGCCGGCAAGGTCCGCTACGACGTGTTGCTGCTGGGGGCGCTGGCGTTCGTCACGGTCGCCGTCCTGAACGAGACGGCCAAGCCGCCGCCGCCCGCCGCCGTTCCGGTTCCGCCCTTCGCCGAGGTCCGCGCGCTGGTCGATCGCCACTGCGTGATGTGCCACTCGGCGACGCCCACGCACAGGGGGATCACCACCCCGCCCAACGGCGTCGTCCTCGCCACCGACGAGGGCCTGACCCGGAACGCCTCGAAGGTCTACGACCGCGCGGTCGCCAGTCATTCCATGCCCCTGAACAACGAGACGCACATCACCGACGCAGAGCGCGCCAGCCTGGGCGCCTGGATCAAGGCCGGCGCGAAGGTCGCGCCGTGATGCGAGAGATGACGCCGGAGCCCCTGACCGTCGACACCTTCGCGCCCTTCGGCAACGTCATCGAGGCGTCCCCTGCCGCGGTGCAGTTCCCCATCAACTACGGCATGACCACTCGCTTCCACGACCTGGCCCGCGTCGACGTCGCCGACGGCGGCGGCCAGCCGATCGTCAGCATCTTCCGCGGGCGACCGCTGACGCCGCCGATCCTCAAGATCTTTGAGCGTCATCCGCTGGGGAGCCAGAGCTTCACCCCGCTGAGCGGACGGCCCTTCCTGGTGGCTGTGGCGCCGCCGGGCGCCTTCGACCCGCTGGGCGTTCGCCTATTCTGCGCGGCGCCGACCCAGGGCGTGAACTACGCCAAAGGCGTCTGGCACCACTTCCTTCTGCCGCTTGAGGGCGAAAGCGACTTCCTGGTGATCGACCGCGCCGGGCCGGGCGAGAACCTGGACGAAATCGAGCTCGAACCGAACGCCGCGATTCTCGTTCGGACCTAGAGCATTTGCCGAGGTCGTTGAATCGCGTGTGATCGGACGCTGCAGGAACGCCAGCTCGCCAAGACGGCCTCGACCATCGCGCTCACGCGACCGCCCTGGAATGGCGAGGCGTGGGTCCGAACCTCGCGACTCTCGCGGCCGCAACCGGCATGGCCGTGTTCGGCCACGCCGCTAAGGTCTGGATCAAGAGCCCTTCAATTGACCTGGATGTCCACTTGGAGCGCGCGTTTGTGGCCCGCAGGGACTTTCGGTCCCCGGCGGGCCGAAGGATTTCTGGTCTCGTGTCAGCAACGCCGCGCCCTCCCCGATTGTCTCCCAGGGGCGCGGTTTCAACCCGAAGTTCATGGCCCCCTGAACCTTTTGACGGCCCCTCCTCCGGAGCGCGGCGAGGCTTCGCCGAGCACACGGATGGACCGGACAGCTTCAGCCAACAAATCGGCGGGACCCGCTCCCGCCTTGGCGAAATTGCCGACGAGGCGTAGGGCCCGGACCTGCCCAGAGCTCCTAACGGCCACCCGCGGCGGGCGCCGTCGCGGAGGATGTCGAGGCGTCTGGGCGCCGACGCTGGCCAAACATCATCTTGGCGGCGGCGGCGATCTCATCCTTGTCGAGAACGCCGTCGTGGTTGGTGTCCAACTGGTCCCAGCGCGGGAGCAGCATCTTGCCAAGAAGGCCCTTGAGCTCGGACTTCTCGATCTTGCCGTCCATGTTGGAGTCGAGGCTGCCGAGCAGTCGGCCGTCCTGGAGTTCCTTGTCGTAGTTGACCAGGTGCGCGGAGGTCTCGTCCGTCCAGCGGTAGCGCAGGCGCGTGAAGAACATCTCCTCCCAGGACTGTTCGCCCCAGATGACGGTCTTGTTGGGGTCGGGGTTGGCGGGGTTCTGCCTGGAGTTGTCGTAGGCGTAATGGGCGATCAGCCTCGAACCCGCCGGCACCTTGACCGGCTCGGCGAACGTGTAGTGGCGCTGCCAGCCGAATTGATAGTGTGGCACGGCGATCAGCATCTTCTCCTTGCCGTCCGGATAGCGGATCGACAGGTCCGACGCGGTCCCACGGTAGTGGGCATGGATGAACGCCGAATAGAGCACCGCATCGTGCGGGAAATCCATGTAGGCGACTTCGACGTGGTGTGGATCGTTCGGCGGGATCTCGATGGCGTTGTTGGTGATGTCCATATTGTGCATCACCATCTGGGGCTTCTCATCGTCCTTGTAGAAGTAGAGCGCGATCTTGGTGTGGTCAGTCACCTCCTTGCCGAAGGGGGTGTAGTGACCCTGGAAGCCGATGGCGCCGCCCGGTGGGATGTAGGTTCCCACGTTCTTCGGCGCGACTTCGTTCTCCATGCCCACCGCATACGTGCCGATCGAGGCGCCCCACTGGTTTTCGAACGCCGGCTGGCCAGGTTTGGGAGCCTCGCTTATCAAGCCGGTCAGCAGGTGGTGCACGCCCTGACGACTTTCGACCTTGATGGTTGTGGCCTTCAGCCACTTGCCCTCGGTCTCTGGGTTGACGATCCAGGGGTGCTGGTAGTCGACCACGCCCGTTGAGGGGATGGTGAACGCCGGGACGTCCAGGATCGCATCGGGCTTGCCCAGCGGCCATTCCGCCGCAACCAGGTGCTTGGCGCCCAGCGGGTCCTTGCCCTCGCCGCGCGGCGCGCCCTCTTCGATCCAGTGGACAACCGTCTTCGTCTCCTCGGCCGTCAGCCTCCTGTCGTCGGAGAACTTACCCACGTGCGGATCGGCGTCATAGGGCGGCATGCGATGGGTGCGGATCACTTCTCGGATCATCGGGGAAAAGCCCTTGACCGCGGCGTAGTTGGTCATGGCGAAGGGACCGATGCCGCCTTCCTCGTGGCAGGCCACGCACTTGGCTTCCAGGATCGGGGCCACGTCCTTCACGTAGGTGATCTGGGCCCTCGCGGCGCGGGCCGGGAAGTCGATTTGCGCACCCGCACTGGGCGTGGCGACGACTTTCACCGGCTGGTGGGCCAAGAGCGCGTCCAGCGCCGATGGCATGCCGGCCACCGCGCCATCGTAGACCACCTGCCAGGTCTTCGGGTCGACGACGATGGCCTCAGCCGAGCGGGTCACGCCCAGGCTCTCGCCGATCAGCTGGCGGTCGTCCATCAGGACCGGGAGCCTGTAGCCCGCCCTGGACGCTTCGGCGCGGATGTCTTCCATGGTGTCCTTGAGGCTGGAGTTCAGCATCAGGAAGGTGACGCCCTTGGCGCCATAGTCGGCGGCCAGCGCGTTGACCTGCGACGCCTGGCCTCGAACCACCGCGTCGCCGTTCTGCTGGGTCACCAGGACGACGGCCGACGAGCCGCTCATGTGATAGAGTTCGTGCGCGACCAGATTCTGATCGACCAGCAGGAAGTTGTCGACGCGAGCACCTGCAGAGGCTGCGGTCGGCGTCGCCGAGGCCGATGCGTTCGGCGCCCCACCGTTCGCGGCGCAACCGGCGATGGCCGCGACGCTGCTCAGCAAAGCGACGATACGGGTGACCTTCATTCTCGCCCTCCCAGGTCGTGGCTCGCTGGGGCGTCCCGTGGGCGAGCGGCGTCTCAATTCGCGCCATTGGCTGACTGGAGGGGAGGTTGAGCCTGCACCAGGTTCATGTCAACGTCCATTGACTTGCTGAGAGATCGACCGGCATGGAGCCGCGCGCGGCGAGCGGCCCGGGTCCGGATTGGGCGCATCGGCCTGACCGAACGGCCAACGCCGAGTACGGAGGAGCGCATGACCGAAACCATCGCGATCGCGCGCCTTCCGGCCAGCCCCCGCAAACGCAATGCGGAGGCGACCCGCGCGGCCATCCTCGAGGCGGCCAAGGCGCAATTCGCTCTGTTGGGTTATGACTGCGCCGTGCTTCGCGATATCGCGCGCGAAGCCGGCGTCGATGTCGCCCTGGTGAAGCGCTATTTCGGCGGCAAGGAAGCCTTGTTCGTTGAGGCGTTGAAGGCTTCGTTCGGGCCGGACGGCGCGCGGGATTGGGACCGCACGACGTTTGCCCACGAGATGGCCACGATGCTCGCCGACAGCCCGCACGTCGACGAGGCGCGAACCCATAGGTTCCAATTCCTCTTGCGCGCGGCGATCTCGCCCACGACCGCGCCGCTCTTGAACGTCCTGGTCCACGACCGATTCCTTGAGCCGATCCGCCAGTGGCTTGGCGGAGCCGACGCGGACGCTCGAGCCCGCGTGCTTGCGGCGAGCTACATTGGCTTCCTCGTCGAACGCCTGATCCGCGGAGACGCGTTGCAGGGTCGGGAACGGGAGGTTTTCATCGAGCGGGTTACCGCCATTTTTGCCGTGCTGGTGACGGATATCGAGCCGCAACAGGGACGTAACGGCCCGACTGTCTAGGCGACCACAGCCATCGAGCGTGCCGCACGTCCGCGTGCCCCACAGCGGACATCCGGAGAGTCCGCTTCGGGAGCCAATCCGATTCCCGCTTAATGCGCCAGAATGCGCCGGCCCCGCTCTCCCATTTCACACAAGGCTAGCCGATCCTGGCAGACTCCAGCAGGCATCCTTTGCTGAGCTGATGCTGCTATGTTGTGGGATGGAGTGATCGCGGCCGGCAGGCTCCGAATGGCGCGGGGGATGAGAATGTCAGCCGAGACCATGCAGGCGCGCCGGTCGAGCGGTGGTGTTGACCTTCGGCGGACCGATGCCCATCCCGACTATTGGTACCCGATCGCCTGGTCACGCGAGTTGCGGCCCGGTCGGATGCTCGCGCGCCGCTATGCGGGCGACCCCATCGCTGTTGTTCGCGGGCAAGATGGAAAGCTCTTCGCGCTGGAAAACCGCTGCGCCCACCGGCAGGTGCCCCTGACGCATGGGGTCGTGCGCGGCTGCACGGTGAAGTGCGGCTATCACGGCTGGGCCTACAATGCTGATGGCGACTGCATCGATGTGCCCTATCTCGGCCCGGAGCGGCTTCCCAACGGCGTCAGGGCCTATCCTTGCCGCGAGGTCGACGGGCTGATCTTCATCTTCCCTGGCGATGCGACCCTGGCCGAGGCGCGTCTTCCCCCGTCGCTGGGGGCCAGGGCCGAGCGCGGCTACAAGACCCGCGAGCTGAACCGCGAGGTCGCCGCCCACTACACGTTCATGCACGAGAACCTGTTCGACATGAACCACCAGTTCCTCCACCGGCGGCAGATGGGGACGATCAAGGCCAGATGCCTGGGCCGCCGCCACGGGGCCGACTGGGCGGAGGTGGACTACACGTTCAGCCGCACCGAGGGCGCCTCGACGATCGGCGAAGGCGCGATCGTCGGCCTCATGCGCAAGCAGGGCGACGGCGACAACACCGACCTGATGACCATCCGCACCGAATATCCCTACCAGCACCTTCGCGTCTGGGTAGGCGACGGCGAACCCGTGCTGAGCGTCTGGCTGGGCTACACCCCGCTGGACGCCGAGCAACGCAGCAACCGGACCTTCGGTTACCTCTCGGTCAAGCGCCCGAAGATTCCCGGCCTGCTGGAGGCTGCGTGGCCCTTCGTGACAATATTCACCGAGAACATCTTCAAGGAGGACAAGGAGATCGTGGAGATGGAACAGGTCGCCCACGACGCTCAGGGCGATGACTGGAACAATGAGGTCTTCCCGCCGATCCGCGACTTGCGCGCGCTCCTGCTTCGCTGCGGTGTCCCCCACCCTGACGGGGGCGATTGCCGATAAGGCTACATAGCAGCCCGCGACGCCATGGATGGCCGCCGCCGCAGTCACCACCGTCACACGAACATGCGGTGGGGCCAATTGGCGCGAGAGACTCTCCGATGGCTCGCCGGACGAAGCCTTGGCTGTGGTCGCGACCTGCTTCTGTTCCGGTCCTCTCTATACCCCTTTGGCCGATACAGGGGGGGAGGGCACGGCGCTGTGGGAGCCGCGTTTTGATGGCGCCGGCCGGATGCGCCGGGTTATGGGCGCCAGGCGAATTGATCACCGATATCTGGCCCCGACGCGCCACCAGAAAAACAAGTCAGCGCCGAACCAAAGGCCCGGCGCCGTCCCGACTGAGAGCACCGGAATCTCGTGAGAGGCTCGGTTGTCAGTGACTAACATTTAGACGACGGCTGCATTTGTCACCTTGAGCGATACCAATGGTTCGCCAAGCTTAGCGGACATCTCCGCTAAGTAGATTCCCCAGCTCGTTCTGCGAGCGTCATTTGATAAGCTTCTGCTACGCCCGCCGCTTCTAGCGGAAGCTGGCGCCGCCCAGGTTTCCGCGCCATGCCCGAAGTGATCCCCCGCGAAGCCGCCCAGCCGCCCAGCGGGGAGACCGAGGCCTTCAGCATGCGTAGCGTGCTCGAGCTCGACCGGATGGGTGTCGCAACCAGGGTCGGATTTGCCGGCTTGTTCGGCCTGGCGTCGCTGCTGGCCATCCCCTGGGTGTTCACGGCCTCATGGCTGGCCGCCATCGTGATCTGGGAGGCGATCAGCGTCTGGGTCATCAATCCGTGGACAATGCGGCTGCCTCCACGCGCCGGCGTGGCTGCCTTCGCGTCGAGAAATGTAGTCGGCGGCAGCGTCTACGGCCTTGTCGCGCTGGCAGGCCTCGCCATCGGCACGCCCCTCGGAGCGGTCATGGGCGCCGTCTGGCTCAGCGGCGCCTTCATGAACAATTTCGTCTATCACGGGGAGAACCGGCGCATCCTCGTCGCCTCACTCGCCCCCTCGATCGCGATCGCGATCCTCGGGCCGCAGATCGGGCATGGCTTGACCCTAGAATCGGCGGGCGCCTCGGGTCTTATCCTCACCATGTTTCTGGCGGCGCGCGCCTTTTCCTTGGACCATCAGGTGCTACTGAAACGTCTGGGCGAACGGCAGACCGCGCTCGCCGACGTCGAGCGCAAGCTGTCGCTGGCGATCGACGCCTCGGGCGACGGCACCTTCGATGTCGACCTCATCAACGGCCAGGGCCAAGTATCGGCCGGTTGGGCCCGGATGATGGGCTATGGGCCCGACGAGGTGACCCACGAACTATTCAGCTACGTCCACCCCGAGGATGCGCCAGTCGTGCAGCAGGCGTTCGATGCGCATTTCGCAGGCGAAAGCCCGCATACGGCCACCGAGCAAAGGATGCGATGCAAGGATGGCGGCTACAAGTGGGTGCTGGCCCGCGCCTCGCTGGTGGAGCGCACCGACGACGGCCGGCCCGCGCGCGTGATCGGCACGACGACCGACATCTCCGAGCGCAAGGCCCTGGAGCTCGACCTTAAAGGGGCCCGCGACGTCGCCGAAGCGGCGAATCTCGCGAAGACTACGTTTCTCGCCAACATGAGCCACGAGATCCGCACGCCGCTGAACGGCGTCATCGGCATTGCCAGCGTGCTGGCCCGCACCGAGCTGGCGCCAGCGCAAAGGGAAATGGTCGGCGTGGTGCAGTCGTCGGCGCAAATCCTGGAGCGGCTGCTGACCGACATTCTCGACCAGTCGAAGCTGGAGGCTGGCGAATTCGCCCTGGTCATTGCGCCCTTCGACGTGCGCGCGGCGGTGGCGGCCGCCGCCGAACTAATGCGGACCCGCGCCGAGGAGAAGGGGCTGGAGTTTGCGCTCGACTTCGCGCCGAGCGCGGAGGGCCTGTTTGAGGGTGATGCGGTGCGCCTTAGCCAGATCGTTTCAAACCTGACAGCCAACGCCATCAAGTTCACCGAGACCGGCGCCGTGCGCGTCAGCGTCGAAGCGAACGATGCCACCGGGGCCGACGCGCCCGTGATGGTCACCATCAAGGTCGCCGACACCGGCATCGGTTTCGACGAGGTTACAGCCACGCGGCTGTTCACGCGCTTCGTCCAGGCCGACGACTCGATCTCGCGTCGGTTCGGCGGTACGGGACTTGGGCTCGCCATCTCAAAGGCGCTGGCAAAGCTGATGGGCGGCGACGTCAGCGCCGTCTCGGCGTCGGGGGAAGGCAGTGTTTTCACGCTCGCCCTGCCGCTGAGACGGGCTGTCCTAGCGAGCGCGCCGCGCGAGGACGCAGAGCCCGGCGATGAGGGCGTTGAGCTGGCCGGGCTGCGGGTGTTGGTCGCGGAGGACCACCCGACCAACCAGCGCGTCATCCAGTTGATGCTGGAGCCCATGGGTGTAGCGTTGACCATGACGAGCGACGGCCGCGAAGCCATCGAGGCGTTCAGCATAGGTGCGTTCGACTTCGTCCTGATGGACATGCAGATGCCGAAAATGGACGGGCTGTCGGCGACGCGCGAAATCCGGCGGCGCGAGCGCGACGCCGGCGCGGGACGGACGCCCATCGCCATGCTGACCGCGAACGCCTTGGACGAGCATCGCCGCATGGCGGCCCAGGCCGGTGCGGATCATCTCATCGCCAAGCCGATCACGCCCGAGAGCCTCTTCAGGGGTCTAACCGAGACCTTCGCCGCCGCCCGACGGGAGGTCGAAGCCGCCGCGTAGACGCGAGCCGCCGCCAAGGGGCTCACGTCACGAATGGTGACCGCGGTAGCGGCCTGCTCCTGTGCCGGTCCTCGATAAATCCTTTTGGCGATGACGCGGGGGCGTGGCGAAGGCCTCGGCGCGAACCGCTTCGAGCCACATCTGAGTTGGATGGAAGCGGTCTGGGGGCGCTGCGGCTCGTGTCGTCGCCATGGCGCGGACGCTCACTTGAAAGAGGTCGGCTGAACGGTGAAGACGGCGAAGGCCACGGCGTCGCCTTCGAGGCGTCTGACAGGCGGCTCATTCAACGGCCGGGACGTTCTCCTCAGCCGCGAAAACAGTACTAGGTTTTTAGTCGTAGGACTTTTGTCCTAAGAATTCAGTCTCATTTCTTTTCGTCGGTCCTTGATATTCACTCGAATACTGACGAGGCGACCCGGCGGCGATGACGCCGCCGCCGCACCGTCGACGTCCCGGCGCTGGGCTCGGGGCCCTGGGAGGGCCAGACGATGAACTGGAAGATGATCTTCACCGGCGCCGCGGCCGCCCTGGCGCTGGCGTCCCAGGCGCACGCCCTGGACTTCACCTTTTCGAGCGACCTGACGTTGGGCGACCCGACCATCCAGTCCGGCAGCGTCACCGGCGAGATCTTCGGCCTGCAGAACAACGTGGACGGCCAGGCGGCCACCGATGTGGTGATCACCTCCTACGCGCCGGGCGTCCTGGGCCTGCCGGGGACGCCGTTCAGCCTGTTCGACTACGCCAACTTCCTGGCCGCGAACGTCGACCCGAACATCTATGTCGACCAGAACGACTGGGACGTGGAGAACGGCCAGGTGGTCTTCGCGGTGTTCCAGATCTTCGGCGGCTACTTCGACTTGAATGTCGCCAACAGGTTCAACTCCATGGTCAGCCCCGACGCCCAGACCCGGGTGCAGAACCTGGGCGGCTTCGACGCCGTCACCTTCTCGGGCCCGATCCCGGAGCCGGCGACCTGGACAATGATGCTGCTGGGTTTCGGCGGCCTGGGTGCGGGGCTTCGCGCGCGCCGCAGGCCAGCGACGCCGCGCCCCGCCTGACCCGCGGGCTAATGGTGGTGGCCGCCTTCGCGGCCGCACATCCTGTGCTCGCCGCCGTCCATCCACATGATCTGCACTCCGGGGCTCCAGGTGAGCGTGCGGGCGCCGTCGCTCCAGGTCAGCTGCACCGGCCCGCCGTCCCAGGGCTGGATCGGCAGGGCGTGCGGCCCGTCGCCGGCGTCGACGACGGCGATCAGCCGGGGCCCGCGGGTGTCGAAGTGAGCCACCAGGTCGCCGCCGGTCTGGCATTTGAAGCGGGTGCCGGGCGCGGGCGCGGCCTCGCCGTCGCGGGTCTCGGTCCAGGTCGCGTCGGCCGCGGGGGCCGCGCCGCCGGCCACGCTGGGCGCCGGATGGGCCGCGCCGACCACGGCGGCTAAAGCCAGGGCCAGAATCTGCATCTCGAACCCCCAGACGCCCGCTGTCGGACAAACGCGCCGGACCGTTCGCCGACAGCCGATCATGCACCGGACCGGGCGCGGTGGCGACTCTGCTCGATCGCCCATCCGCTGTCGGCCGCGCGACGCTGAAACCCTGGGCGCCATTTGGGCTGGGCGAGGCGGCGGGCGGCCGCTAGGAGAGGCCCATGACCGACACACCCCACATCCTCGTCACCGGCTCCACGCGCGGCATCGGCGCGGCCATCGCCGACGCCCTGACCGCCAAGAGCGTCCGCTTCGTAGGCCACGGGCGAGCCGATGGCCCGGACACGATCGGCGCCGACCTGGCCCAGACCGGGGCGGCCGACGCCCTGTGGGACGCGGCGCTGGCCCGCCTCGGCGGCCGCATCGACGTGCTGGTCAACAACGCCGGCGTCTTCGAGCCGATCGCGGTCGATGCGCCCGTGGACGAATGGCAGGCCAGCTGGGACCGCACGATGCAGATCAACCTGCAGGCCTCCGCCGACCTCTGCCGGCGCGCGGTGCTGCACTGGCGCGAGCGCAAGACCGGCGGACGGATCGTCAATGTGGCGAGCCGCGCGGCCTATCGCGGCGATTCTCCGGCCCACTGGCACTACGCGGCGTCCAAGGCCGGCATGGTGGCCATGACCAAATCCATCGCGCGCGGTTTCGCCGGCGAAGGCATCCTGGCATTCGGCGTCTGCCCGGGCTTCACCATGACCGGGATGGCCGAGGACTATCTGTCCAGCCGCGGGGGCGAGAAGCTCTTGGCCGACATCCCGCTCGGCAAGGTCGCCGACCCCGAGGAGGTGGCCAACGCCGTGGCCTATCTCGCTCTGGAGGCGCCGCCGTCGATGACCGGCGCGGTGCTGGACATCAACGGCGCGAGCTACGTGCGCTAGCTGCTCGACGCTAGCCGCCCGACCGCCTGAGCAAGTCGGCCAGGTCGTTCTGCCAGAAGACCGCCCAGGTGTGGGTGCCGTGGCCGTGGGTGTCGGGACGGAACGGGATCAGCACGAACCTGCCGCCCTTGACCCGCCTGATCTCCACCTGGGCCAGGCCCAGCTCCGGCGGGTTGATGAAGTCGTCGGAGGAGTTCACCCAGGTCAGCGGCGCCTTGATCTTCTCCAGGTCCCTGGACGGGTCGTAGGTGCGCGAGGCCTCGAGCTGGTAGATCAGGTCGTTGGCCTCGGCGGTCTTCAGCCGCTGCGGCAGCTGCTCGGCGTACCAGGCATCGACCTGCTCGCCCTTCGGCATGGCGATCTGCATGGGCCAGGCTGACTGGCCGGCCAGGATCAGCATGTTCTCGGCGCCGCTCAGGCCCAGCTTGGGCTCGGTCTTGTACTCCCCGCCCTGCCAGGCGGGGTCCGACTTGATCGAGGTGATCGCCATCTGGCGCCACAGCCGGTTGCGGCCGCCGAGCGCCACGGCCTGGCAGGCCAGCGGCATCGCCGCCCTCGCCCCGTCCGGATACATCTCGGCGTACATGAACGAGTGCATGCAGCCCATGGAGGTGCCCATCACCAGACGCAGCTGCTTCACGCCCAGGGCCTGGGTGACGATGGCGTGCTCGGCCTCGACCATGTCGGCATAGTCGTAGTGCGGGAAGGCCATGTGCAGGCCGTCGGACGGCTTGGAGGAATCCCCGTGGCCGATGTCGTCGGGCATGATCAGGAAGTACTTGGCCGGGTCCAGGAGTCCGCCGGGCGTCAGCAGGACGTCGGCGAACTGCGGGGAGGCGAACTGCTTACCCGAGCCGCCGGTGCCGTGCAGGATCAGCACCGCATTCACGATCTGGCCTGACGCGTCCTTCTTCGGCTGGCCGAGGGTGTAGTAGTGCAGCTTCAGTTCCGGCAGGGTCTCGCCCGAGCGGAAGCGGAAGTCCTTGATCGTGAAGTCGTGCGGCGCCAGCGGCGTCGACGCGGCCAGCGCGGCGCCAGAGGCGAGAAGCCCCGCGCAAAGACCCAAGACCAGACCTGTCAATCCGCGCATCGGCTGCTCCCCTGCTGACCCTGCGACCGTAGTCGGCTCCGCTTCTTTTCGGAACCTCTACCCTATGGGGGCGTTTTGCCGGTCGAAGCGAGGGACGCGCTCTCTCACGAACGGAGATATTCTATGCGCAAGCAATTGCTGGCCGCCGGCATCGCCGCTGCGGTCCTAATTCCGTCCCTGGCGATGGCCCAGGAGACCTGCGAACAACGCAGCGCCAACCGCACCGCCGGCACGGTGCTGGGCGCGATCGGCGGCGCTCTGCTGGGCAATGCCGTGGCCAGCCATGGCGGCAAGACGGGCGGCACGATCATCGGCGGCGTCGCCGGCGCAGCGGTCGGCAGCAACCTCGCCAAGGGCCCGCACGACTGCGTCCACGCCTACGGCTACTACGACAACGACGGCCGCTGGCACGACAATCACGTCGATCGCGCCGTGGCCTATGGCTACTACGACCGCGAAGGCTCGTGGATCGACGGGCCGCCCCCCGGCGTCGCCGGCTATTCGGCCGACGCGGCCTACACCAGCCGCGTGAACACCATGAGCGTGGATCAGCGGATCGGCCGCATCCAGGACCGCATCGACCACGGCCGGTCGGACGGCAGTCTGTCGCGCCGCGACGCAAACGACGCCGAGCGGACCCTGAGCGACATCCGCCGTCAGGAAGAGGACCTTCGCGGCGACGGCCGCCTCAGCGACCGCGACAACTCGCTGCTGCAGGCGCGTCTCGACCGCCTCGCCGATCAGGTCCACGTCGACCGCCAGTAGACGATTTGTGGAGAGCACGGCCGGGCCCTCGGCGCGAGCCGGGGGTCTCGCCGCGTGTCCGCTTAGCGGATCAGGCGGCCGTAGGGGTCGCGGCGGTCGGCGCCGGCGACCAGGCGGCGAAGCGCCCCGATCAGGCCGACTTCGCGGACCCGTTCGCTGAGCAGCACGGCCACCAGGGCGCCCACGACCGCGGTCGGGGCGATGAGGATCAGTAGGACGAGCAGGTTCGGGTCCATAATGGTTAATAGACCCCTAAGCTCGACCGGCGCCTAGAGGCAATTCGCCGGACTGGCGAATTATTCGCGCCGGCGCCGCGCAGGCGAAAAGAAAACCCCCGGCGTTCGCCGAGGGCTTGCCAGTTCGAGAGCTCGCGGAATTGCGTTCAGACGGCGAGCGGAGCCTTGCGGCGCGCCGAGCGCAGCGTCGCGCCGGCGCCCAGGAAGCCTAGGATCATCATCGACCAGCTGGCGGGCTCGGGGACGGCGGCGCCTTCGAGGGTGACGGACCCCAGACGGTCGGGCCCATAGCTGTCGCCGCCAGCGACCGAATAGCCGAAACTCTGCGACAGCCGCAGCGTGACCTCACCGCCGGGCGCGGCGAGATCGTGGCCCGGATAGTAGTCGAGGCCGGGGATCGCGGTCGTGAAGTAGCTGTTGGAGATCGAGAACTCGAAGCTGTCGGTTCCGAGTGCATAGGTCATGCCCGCCAGCGGCGACACGGAGCCGGAGACCCCGGGAATGAAGGCGTCGTTGTTGCCGATCTCGAAACCAAGGTCCGAGCCATTGTTGTTCGCCGGGTCGAGGTCGAAGTAGAGGTTGGCGAAATTCAGGCCGTTGGTCGGGCCGTCCGCCTGCAGGAAGCCGTAGAGCACGCCGCCTTC
>NZ_SSMZ01000144.1 GCF_004799395.1 Phenylobacterium sp. | reverse complement strand
TGGCAACCGCTATTTTCGCACATCAGCTATGCAAGAATGTCGCAAGCGGCGAAGCTTGCGGCTTCCTACTTGATACCACCGATCTCGGAAAAGGGCTTAGCCGCCCGCCGCCTTGATGGCCGCGTCGATCTCGTCGAGCGTGTGGTAACCGGGCTCCAGGCTCTTG
This sequence comes from Phenylobacterium sp., assembly GCF_004799395.1. Lineage (GTDB taxonomy): Bacteria > Pseudomonadota > Alphaproteobacteria > Caulobacterales > Caulobacteraceae > Phenylobacterium. Next base: position 11,797 of record NZ_SSMZ01000144.1, on the reverse strand, counting down.
CCGTTGATGACGAAGGTCGGCGTCGAGTTTACGTGGTCGTCGCGGCTGTGCTTTTCAACGCGGTCGTTCAACGCCTGCATGGCCTTGTCGTCATTGGTGCATTTGTTGAACGCGTCCTCGGTCATGCCCACCGACTTGGCGACGTCGAGCAGCGTTTCGCGCGGCGCCTGAAAAGCCTGCTCCTGGCTGTTGAAGATGGCGTCGGTGACGGCGAAGTATTTGTCCTTGCCGGCGCAGCGGGCGACAAGGAAACCAGCGGAGGCCACGGCGATCTCGGGGCCCTGGCCGACTAGCATCTCGCGGAACACATAGTGCACCTTGTTGGTGTCGACGTACTTGGCCTTGAAGGCCGGCCACACCTCGCGCTGCCATTTGGCGCATACCGGGCAGCCGACGGAGGCGTATTCCACCACCGTCACCTTGGCCTGGGCATTGCCGAGGTCCATGTCGTCGGCGGTCAGCGCCGCGCCCCCGCCGCCTTTGGAGCAGGCGGCCGCGCCGAACATCGTCAGCGCCATCAGCAGCGCAACCCTCATCCGCAACATCGTCGAAATCCCTTCCAGGGCGCGCCGGCCCGAACAGCATCGGAAACTCGGCGCGGAATGTGACGTAAGCTTGGCTTCAAAGGAAGCATCGAGGCCATTCGAACCCCTCTCAAACCCCGCCGTTCATATCTCGTCAATCTTGTCGCGTGCTTCTGCGGCGTGGGCTATGACCCGCGCCGGGTCGGGGGCCCCGCGCGACCGTAGGACGACGAGCAGATGGCTAAAGCGCCGCCGCCAAGCGACGGAGCCGGACCGCCCCGGCCGGCCCGCTCGCCGCTGCAGGCGGTGATCTACTGGACCCTGGTGCTGGGCGTCTGGGCGTTGATCTTCGTGGTCGCCTTCTTCGCCGTCTTCTCGGTGGACCTGCCCGACACCTCCAAGCTCTACGACGTCAAGCGCCAGCCCTCGATCTCCTACCTCGATCGTTCCGGCGGGATGGTGGCGGTGCGTGGCAGCCAGTTCGCACCGCCGGTCGACCTCGACAAGCTGCCGCCTTACGTGCCCAAGGCCTTCGTGGCCATCGAGGACCGCTGGTTCTACTGGCACTTCGGCTTCAACCCCTGGGGCATCGTCCGCAGCCAGGTCTATGACTGGACCCATCATGGCGGGGGCCCCTTGCGCGGCGGGTCGACCATCACCCAGCAGCTGGCCCGCAACCTGTTCCTGACCCCCAATCAGACCTACCGGCGCAAGGCGCAGGAGCTGATCCTGGCCGTGTGGCTGGAGGCCAAGTTCTCCAAGAAGCAGATCCTCGAGCTCTATCTGAACCGGGTCTATTTCGGCGAAGGCGCCTATGGCATCGAGGCGGCCAGCCAACGCTATTTCGGCAAGCCCGCCGCCCAGCTCAGCCTCGGCGAAAGCGCCATGCTGGCGGGCCTGATGAAGGGCCCCTCGCGCTATTCCCCCATGGCCGACACGGCCCGCGCCGAGCGCCGCGCCACCACGGTGCTGGACGAGATGGTGCGCATCCACGCGATCACGCCGGCCCAGCGCGATGCGGCCTTCCAGCAGCCGATCCGCGTCAATCCCGTACTGGCCAGCCAGCGGGCGCAATATTTCACCGACTGGGTGGATGACCAGGTCCGCCACCTGGTCGGCCAGCCCACCGAGGACCTCGTGGTGGAGACCACGCTCGATCTCCCCCTGCAGGCCTCGGCCGAGCAATCGATCCAGACGGGCGTCGCCGCGGCCCAGAACCAGGGCGTCAAGCAGGCCGCCCTGATCTCGCTCGACGGCGAAGGCCGCATCCGCGCCTACGTCGGCGGCGTCAGCTATCTGCAGAGCCAGTTCGATCGGGCCACCAGCGCGCGGCGCCAGGCCGGCTCGTCCTTCAAGCCTTTCGTCTATCTTACCGCCATGGAAGCGGGCCGCACGCCGGACACCCCGGTGGTCGACGAGCCGATCACCATCGGGACCTGGACGCCGCGCAACTACACCGGCCAGTACCTGGGGCCCATCACGCTGGAGATCGCGCTCAAGGAATCGATCAACACCGTCGCCGCGCGTCTGGCCAATGAGGTCGGCACCTCCAACGTCGCCGCCACCGCCCATCGGCTGGGCATCGTCTCGCCGATCCAGCTAGACCCCTCCATGGCCCTGGGCGCCGTCGAGGTGAGCCCGCTGGAGATGGCCCAGGCCTATGCGCCGTTCTCCAATGGCGGGGTATTCGCCAAGGGCTACGGCATCGAGCGCATCCGCACCGCGTCCGGCCAGGTGCTCTACGACCACAATGTCGGCAACGACCAGCGCCGTGCGGTGATCGGCCAGCCGGCGCTCAGCTACATGATCCGCATGATGCGCGGGGTGATTCAGTCCGGCACCGGCGCGCGCGCCAACGTGAAGGGCTACGACCTGGCCGGCAAGACCGGCACCACCAGCGACTATAGAGACGCCTGGTTCATCGGCTACACTGGCGGCTTCGTCACCGCCGTCTGGGTCGGAAAGGACGACAACACGCCGATGAAGAAGGTCACCGGCGGCGGCGCCCCGGCGGCCATCTGGCACGACTACATGGCCCAGGCCCTGCCGCGGCTGAAGACCGCCGGCATCCCCGGCGCCGACGCTCCGCCCGCCGAGCCCACCGACGCCATCGGGGCGATCATCAATGGCGTGAACGACCTGCTCCACGGCGACCACGAGGCCGATCCGGCGCCGGCCCCGACGCCCCAGCGGTATCCCGAAGAAGCGCCGCACTAGCCTTCTTCCCCGGCGCGGAGAGGAAAGCTATCGCCCGAAGGCGTGCAGCCGGGCCCCCTCGGCGCGCAGCCATTCGCGGTGCGGCTTCACCTCGCCGACCAAGGCCTTCACATGGGCCCAGAAGCGCGGGCCGTGGTTCAGCTCCAGCAGGTGGGCGCATTCGTGGGCCGCCACATAGTCGGCCACGTCAAAGGGCGCGAGCGCCAGGCGCCACGAATAGCGGATCGAGGCCGGGTGGCCGCGCAGCCCAGGCCGGCACGAACCCCAGCGGCCCTTGGCGTCGGCCACCGTCACCTTAGGCGGCTCCACGCCCAGCATGGCCGCGTAGACTTCGGTGCGTTCGCCCAGCACCGTTGCGGCGCGCTTCTTCAGCACCAGGATCACCGCCCGCGCATAGCCCTCGCCTTCACCCATGGCGGTGATCCGCGAGGGCTCACCGTGGGCGGCTGGCAGCCACTTGGCGCGGCCGCTGCCGGCCTCCAGGCGCACCGGCTCACCGAACACGGTCAGGACCATCCCCGGATGGATCGGCGTGGCGTCGGGCAGTTCGGCGATCCGCTCGGCGATCCAGCCGGCGCGGGCGCGGGCGAAGGCGGCGGCTTCCGGCAAGCGGCGCGGCGATGGCGCCGTGGCGACGATCTCGCGGCGCGTGCGATCCAGGCGCAGCGACACGCGGCGCGCGCGGCGGTTGACCTTCAGGGTGACGGCCGTCCCGGCCACCTCCAGCCGGTCGCCATCGGCAAGAGCGCGGCCGAAGAGACTCATCGAGCCTGAATCTAGGCGGCTTTGGTCCGCTTGGGGAGAGCGTTGGCCGGGCTGCGTGCGAGGGCGAGCTCGGCCTCCCAGATCGTGCTGCGCACCCGAGGATAGATCTCGTCGCGGAAGCGGGCGCCGTTGAAGACCCCGTAGTGGCCGACGTGCGGCTGGACGTAGTCTTCCTTGAACGCCGCCGGCAGGCCCGAGCAGAGCTCGTGGGCCGCCTGGGTCTGGCCGATGCCAGAAATGTCGTCGTTCTCGCCCTCGACGGTGAGCAGACGGATGTCGGTGATCTTGTCCGGCCGAACCAGCCGCCCGCGATGCTCGAGCTCGCCCTTGGGCAGAAGGTAGCGCTGGAAGACCACGTCGACGGTCTGCAGGTAGAACTCTTCTGTCAGATCGAGGACCGACAGGTACTCGTCATAGAATTCCAGGTGCCGCTCGGCGCCGTCGCCATCGCCGTCCATCAGCTGGCGAAGGTAGCGCTGGTGCGCTTCCTGGTGCTTCTCGGCGTTCATCGACATGAAGCTGGCGAGCTGCACGAAGCCCGGATAGACGCGCCGGCCCATGCCCGGATAGGGCGGCGGCGCCGTGTCGATCATGTGCGACTGGAACCAGGTGAAGGGCCGCGCCTCGGCCAGTTTGTTGGTGACCGTCGGCGACAGGCGCGCGTCGATCGGGGAGCCCATGAAGGTCATCGAGCCCGGGCGGCACTCGTCGCCGTCCTCTGCCATCAGCGCCGCGGCGGCCAGCACGGGCGGGCCAGGCTGGCAGACGGCCACCACGTGCGGCCTGGGGCCCATGGCCTGCAGCATGGTGCGGATGTGGTCGATGTAATCGTGGAAATCGAAGCGGCCTTCCAGCACCGGCACGTCGCGGGCGTTGGTCCACTCGGTGATGTAGACCTCGTGGTCCTGCAGGAAGGCCTCGACCGTACCGCGCAACAGGGTGGCGTAGTGGCCCGACAGCGGCGCCGCGATCAGCACCGCCGGCTCCCGCGTGCGCCGGCCGGCCCGGCGCATGTCAGCCATGTCGCGGGCGAAATGGGTGAGCTTGCACCAGGGGCTCGACCAGACCTCAGTCGGGCGCACGCGCACCGCCTGGCCGTCGATCTCGACCGTCTCGATGCCCCACCCCGGCTTGCCGTAGCGCCGCGTCAGGTTCGCGAGCAGGTCAGCATTGGCGTAGAGCCGACGCCCCAGGTCGCTCTCCTTCGCCGGGTTGAGCGGCGAGGACCAGAAATCTCGGGTCAGCCGTGCTGCGGCGCGAAGCGGAGAGGCGGCGTAGAAGCCAGCTTCATAGAGGGAATAGAGCATGTCCCATCCTTTGTGCGCCGCAGCATAACACCCGAACCCTTAACCGGGTCCATACCCAAAGTCAGTTCAGGCGCGGCAGCTCTGCGCGTGCGGGCCCAGCTTCATCGCAGCTTCGATCTGGCCGGCCATCGCCTGGGGCGTCTCGCCGTATGGGAGCACGCAGACGAAGTCGCCGGTGGGGTTCATCAGATAGGTGATGGTCGAGTGGTTGATCTGGTAGTCCGGACCGTCCCCGGCCTTCTGGTAGAAGACGCGGTAGGCGTGCGCCGCCTCCGCGACCTGGCTGTCGGCGCCCGTCAGCCCCACGGTGTGGCGAGGGAAGGCGCTGTTGGACAGGTAGTTGGCCAACACCTTGGGGGTGTCGCGTCCCGGATCGACGGAGATGAACACCGTCTGGAAGTCGTCCGCCTTGGGGCCCAGCAGCTTTTCCGTCTGGCCGAGCGCCAGCAGCGTCGTCGGACACGCCTCCGGGCAATAGGTGAAGCCAAAGAAGACCGCGCTCCACTTCTTCTTCAGCAGGCCGGCGTCTCGGGCCGCGCCCGTCTGGTCGACCAGATGGAACGGGCCGCCGATGGCCGCGCTTTGGCTCTGGGCGCCCAGCACCCCGCGCTGCACCGCAAGGCCGGTGATCACGGCGAAGGCCAGCGCCAGAATGGCGAGGATGACCCAGACGGTCCGGCTCATGAGGCGTCCCTGTCGACATCGCGGCCCCGGCGGCGGCCGCATTAGGGCTCGTCACGGCGGCGTGGGCGCGCGATCCTGCGCCGGCCATGGCTAGACCCAGGATCTCCGCCACGCCATCGACAGAGCCCGGTCTCGATAGGACCGCCCGCGGCGGGGCGCAAGCTGGGCCGCCGCCGGCTGGGATCGACGCCGCCGACCCCTGGCCGCAGGGTTCGGTCCACCGCGGACGACTGCGGGTCCGCACCCTGGTCACCCTGCGCTGGTTGGTGGTGGCGGGTGAAGCTGTGATGCTGCTCACCGCCTTGGCGATGGGCTTTTCCCTGCCCTACGCCCTGTGCTTCGCCATCGTCGGGGCCGGCGCCTGGGTGAACCTCCTGACCGGCGTCGCCTCGCCTGGCCAGCGGGTGTTCGGCGACCGCGAGGCCGCGGCCCAGCTGTCCCTCGACATCCTGCAGATGAGCACGCTGGTGTTCCTGACCGGCGGGACCGCCAATCCCTTCGTCCTGATGCTGATCGCCCCGGTGACCCTGGCCGCCGCGACCCTGCCGCTGCGGCCGGTGCTGATCCTGGGCGCCATCGCGGGGCTGATCTCCGCGACCCTGGCGTTCGTGTCCCTGCCACTGCCGCAGGCGCCGGACATGGCCGCGGCCATACCCTTGAGCTTCCGGATCGGGGCGGCCATCGCCAACCTTGCCGGAATCGCGCTCACCGCCGGCTATGTGCGCCAGGCGGCCGCGGAATCCGCCCGCATGGCCCTGGCCCTGGACGTCACCCAGGCGGTGCTGGCCCGCGAGCAGCGGCTTTCAGCCCTGGGCGCGCTCGCCGCCGCCGCCGCCCACGAGCTCGGCACGCCTTTGGCCACCATCTCCATCGTCGCCAAGGAACTGGGCCGCGAGGCGCCCACCCAGGCCGTCAGGGAGGACGCCGAGCTCCTGGTCTCCCAGGCCGAGCGCTGCCGCGAAATCCTGCGCCGCCTGACCGAGACCCCCGACGCCGCCTCCGACGAGGTCCATGAGCGGATTTCGCTGCGTCAGTTGGTGCAGGACGTCATCGAACCCCATGCCGGAGTGAAGGGCGTCCGCGTCGAGGCCATCGTCACCGGCGCCAAGGGCATGAAGACCCCCGACATCCGGCGCCTGCCGGAAATCACCCACGCCTTCACGTCCTTCGTGGAGAACGCCGTCGACTTCGCCAATTCCGAGATTCTGCTGTCAGCGCGGTTCGACGCCGAGACCATCTCCATCGAGGTGCGCGACGACGGCCCGGGCTTCGCGCCGGAGGTTCTGGCCAAGCTCGGCGAGCCCTATGTGACCACCCGTCCGGGCGCCGAGGGCTCCCGAACCGGCCACATCGGCATGGGTCTGGGATTCTTCATCTCCAAGACCCTATTGGAACGAACAGGGGCCCTTGTGACGTTTCAGAACGGCAGACCGCACGGCGCCGTCGTGACGGCCCGTTGGCCGCGCGCCAAGATCGAAGCCGGAGACCTGTAGTTCGCCCGTGAAGAGTTCCGGCTTGCCCTAGCGCCAATAGCCGCGACAGAATGCCGCACACGTCAGAGTTCCCAAGGGATCCCAGCATGACCGACCTCTCCGCCGACGTCGCCGCCCTCTCTGACAAGACCCTGCTTGTGCTCGACGACGACGCGCCGCTGCGGACCCGCCTGGGCCGCGCCCTGGAGCAGCGCGGCTTCGAGCCCACCCTGGTGGGATCGGTGGCCGAGGCCCTGGCGGCCGTCAGGCAGCATGCCCCGGCCTTCGCCGTGCTGGACATGCGCCTGGAGGACGGCACCGGCCTGAAGGTGGTGGAAGCGGTCCGCGACGCCCGGCCCGACGCCAAGATCATCATGTTGACCGGCTATGGAAACATCGCCACCGCCGTCCAGGCGGTGAAGGCTGGCGCGGTCGACTACCTCTCCAAGCCCGCCGACGCCGATGACGTGGTCCGCGCCCTGCTTGCCCGGGGCGACACCTCGCCCGCCCCGCCGGACAATCCGATGAGCGCCGACCGGGTGCGCTGGGAGCACATCCAGCGCATCTACGAACTGTGCAACCACAACGTCTCGGAGACCGCGCGCCGGCTCAATATGCACCGCCGCACATTGCAGCGGATTCTGGCCAAGCGCGCGCCCCGGTAGGGGCGACCTCGGACGCCCCGCCTCCCTGTTCGTAGGGAAGGCAGCCTTAGGCCGCCCGCGACGTCTGCTGCGGCGAAATGGTCTCGCCCTGGCGGATGATGGCGTCGAGCCGGTCGCGGACTTCGCGACCGCGGGCGCTGAGATGGATCACGTGGCTGCGGGCGTCGGTGGGGCTCAGATAGGCCTCCAGCAGGCCCAGCGCCGGGGGCTTCGACCAACTCGATTCCTTGGGCCCTAGCGAGCGCAGGCTGCGCGAGGCGGTAGACTGCGTGAGGCCGGAGACCGCCGCCGTCTCCTGGACCGTCAGGCCTACGTTCTCCGCGGCATAGAGGAAAGCGATCACCTCGTTGACGCTGATCCGGGGCTCAAGGGCCCTCAGGAGGCACAAGGACTGCAGGATGGCGTTTCGCCGGCGCATGGGTCTCAGGCCTCTCCATATAGGGCCGGCCGGCCGCCGCGATCGCCGCGCGGCAACGGCGGCTTGGGACGGCGGCGCTCGCGCAGGGTGAGGGTGGCGTTCGGATAGGTGTCGCGAATTCGGGCCAAGAGGCCCTCGATCCGCTTCTGGTGGTCGGCCGCGGCGACATAATCGTCCACGGTGAGTTCGATGGAAATCTGGCCGCTGAGCATCATGGCGGCGGCAGCATCCGGCCGTGGCCGCGCGCGATCACGCCGTATTCGATGAAGTCTGCGAATCGCGCAGCCAATTGCAGTCACTGCTGCAAGCGGAAGGTTCCGCACGATGAACGGCGTCGCGTCGAGGGACTGCGCGGCCTATCCTGGGGGTCGGGATGAAACGGCGCGGAGGAGCGTCCTTGGACAGCACTTTCGCCGACGCCACGCCGGCCCGGCGGCCCTTCTTCGACCGCTATCTCGCGGCCAATCTCATCCTGTGGGCCTTCACCTACCTGCTGATCAGCATGCGCTCGTTCGGCATGGGCTCGCCCTGGCCGACCCTGCTGAACTACGGCCTGCGGCGCGCGGCGGTCTGCACCGCCGCCTTCTTCCTCTGCATCCTCTACCAGCACCTGTTGCTGCGCTCGGTGAGCTCGGCGCGTAGCCGCAGGCTGGCGCTGGCCGCGACGCTCTCCCTGGCCGGCGCGGTCTTCTACACGGGCCTGAACTACGTGGCTTTCGACGTTGTCGCCCCGTCGGCGGAGACGCTCCGCGACACCGCCATGGACCTCATCTGGAACACCATGCTCACCTTCTCGAGCCTCATCTGGTCGTTCGTGGCCTGGTGTGCGGTGGTGTTCGCGCTCAACTCCGACGACCGGGCGCGCGAGCAGAGCCTCAGGCTCATGGAGGCCCAGGCGCTGGCGGCCGAGAGCCAGAACCAGATGCTCCGCTACCAGATCAATCCGCACTTTCTGTTCAATACGCTGAACGCGCTCTCGTCGCTGATCCTGCAGAAGGACTTCGACCGGGCCGAGCGGATGGTGCTGTCGCTTTCCAACTTCCTGCGCGCCTCGCTCGAAAAGACGCCCGGCGACAAGGTCACCTTGGCCGACGAGTTGACCGCGCAGCGCCAATACCTGGCCATCGAACAGGAGCGGTTCGGCGACCGCCTGGTGTTGGTGGAAGCCACCCCGGCGGACCTTCGGGACGCCCTCGTGCCCGGCCTGATCCTGCAGCCCCTGATCGAGAACGCGGTGAAGTACGGCGTGGCGCGCACCACCCGGCCGGTTCGGGTGGAGATCGGCGCAGCACTGGGCGAGCACGGCCTCGTCGTCACCGTGCGGGACGACGCCGTCCCCGACATCGCCAAGGCGCCCACGACGCTCGGCGTCGGCCTCGCCAATGTGCGCCGCCGCCTGGAGGTGCTTTATGGCGAAGCCGGCCGCCTGACCTGCGGCCCACGGCCCGGCGGCGGCTTCGCGGCCACGGTCGAATTGCCCCTGGAGCGGCGATGACGCCCCTGCGCGTGCTCATCGTAGATGACGAACCGCTTGCCCGGCGCAGGCTGGAGATCCTGTTGCGCGAGCAGCCGGCGACCGAGCTGGCGGGCGCGGCCTCCGACGGCGTGGCGGCCGCGCGGATGATCGCCGAGCGCGCGCCCGACGTGGTGCTGCTGGACATCAAGATGCCGGGGCTCACTGGGCTGGAGGTCCTGGATGGCTTGGGAAAGGAAGCGCCGATCGTCATCTTCGTCACCGCCTTCGATCGTTTCGCGCTGGACGCCTTCGACCGCGCCGCCTTCGACTATCTGCTGAAGCCCGTGGAGCCGGCGCGCCTGGCCGCCGCGCTGACCCGCGCGCGCGCGGCGCTGGCCAACCGCGCAGCGGCGGAGCGCGCCCTGGAGCTGGAGGAGATCCTCAGAAACCTGCGCAGCGATCCCGCCGCGGTCGCCGCGCCCAGCGCCTACGCCCGGGAGATCTGGATTCAGGAGCGCGGCGGGCGCACCAGCGTGCCGGTCGCCGCCATCGACTGGATCGCCGCCGAGCGCGACTATGTGCGCATCCACACCGGGGCGCGCAGCTTCCTGGTTCGCCAGTCGATCGGCGCCCTGGCCGAACGGCTGGATCCCGGCCAGTTCCTCCGCATCCACCGCTCCAGCCTGGTCCGCACCGACCGCATCGTCCGCATCCGCCACGCCGCCGGGCGAGGCGCGGTGATGCTGTCGACCGGCGTGGAGGTCGCGGTCTCGCGCCGCCACATGGGCGCGTTGAAGGCGATGAGCCGCGGGTGCTAGTCGGTCCGTTCAGCCCGGCGAAGGCGGGATGAGCGGGCCGGCATCACTCCAGCGCCACCGCCGGAACCCCCGCCGCCCTCAGCGCCGCCAACCGTCCGAAGGCCAGGGTGAGCGCCTTGCGCCGAGCGCCGGCCAGCGGAACGGCCCCGGCTTCGCGCAACACGGCGCCGCCGAAGCCATCGGCGACGATCAGGCCCGGCTCCTGCGGCAGAATCTCGCGCGGGAACTCCGGCGCCACGGCGAAGGCGAAGGCGTCGCAGTAGGGTTGGTACTCGTGCCATTTCTGGTCGGTGCGGAAGTCTTCCAGGCTCGACTTTACCTCGACGATGAAGATCTCCCCCTTGCGCCCGAGCGCCATCAGGTCGGCCCGGCGTCCGTTCGGGAGGGTCACCTCGGCCAGGGGCGCATAACCCAGCGCGGTCAGCAGCCGCGCCGCACCGCGGGTGACGGCGGCGGTGGTCTCCGGCCGCGAGACGGCGACAAGGGTGACGGTGGCGTCCACGCCGCCATTTTGTTCCGGCTACGTTCCTGACGCAACGAGGAAATTCGCCGCGTCCGGCAAGCCGACATCGCGGCTGACGGAAGCGGGTCGATCGGCGGGACCTACGGCTCCGGATAGCGGTAAACGACCCCGCCGCCGGGACCCACGATCCGGTAGGCCATGGGCGGGGGCTCATCGAAGGAGGCGCCCGCATAGAGCAGCGCCGCCAGCATGCGGGCGTGCTCGTCGTTGTCGGCGTCCAGCTCATGGCCGCGGTTCACGTCACACGCGCCCCCGGCCGGCCATTCGAAATGCAGGATGTAAGCCCGGTCTGAGGTCACGCTGGTCCATTGGCGAGGGCAGGCGAGAGCGCGGATCAACTCTCAGCCGCCAGCGCCCGTGGAGCAGGCCGGCGATCAGGCATCGTACGTCGGATACCCGACATAGTAAATGCGCGTGCGATCGGGCAACGCTCGGCGCTCAGCCGCGAGCAGGCAGGGGGAATTCCAGGCGGCCTATGTCGAAGCCCAGCTGCTTGATGCGCGCCACGGCCTCGCTCTTAACAGCCGCCGGCAGGACGGGCTTCTGCGACATCAACCAGAGGTAATGCCCATCATGGGTGGCCAGGATCAGCCAGCCTTCGTCAGCCCGGTCGTCCAGAACCCAGTATTCCTGGCTAATCAGACCGCCGAAGAAGGTCATCTTGAACTTGGCGTTGGAAACCGGGTCGGCGACGCGGGCGTGGGCCTTCCATTCCGACAGCGGTCCGTCAGGTGAGCCCTTGTGGCAGGCCTGGACCACGGCGAAGCCCTCGCCGCTGCGCGTCCAGTCCGAGGTGCCGGCGAGGCAACCGCGCTGGGTCGTGTTCGGCAGGCGCGCAACCTCGTACCAGCGGCCCATCATGCGGGCGAGTTCGATGTGGGCGACCGGCTGTGCCATGGCGTCGGCGGCGGCCGGCAACGCGGCGGCCAGCCCCGCGGCGGCGGCCAG
>NZ_SSMZ01000143.1 GCF_004799395.1 Phenylobacterium sp. | reverse complement strand
GCGCCGGCGGATGCAGCTCAGCCGCCGCACATGGGCATGGGCATGGGCATGGCCCAGATGGAAGGCGCGCTCGGCTCCTATGTCTTCACCCGGGAATCCTCGGGGACCTCGTGGCAGCCGGACGCCTCGCCGCACGAGGCGATCCACCTCAAGGAAGGCGACTGGCTGGTCATGTTCCACGGCCAGCTCACCGGGGTCTGGGACAGCCAGAGCGGCCCGCGCGGAGGAGAAAAGGCTTTCGCCTCGGGCATGCTGATGGCCATGGCCCAGCGGCCGCTCGGCGACGGCGAACTGCAGCTTCGCGCCATGCTGAGCCCCGACCCGCTGATGGGGCCTTCCGGCTATCCGCTGCTGCTGGCCACCGGCGAGACGGCGGACGGCAAGACCCCGCTGGTGGATCGCCAGCATCCGCACGACCTCTTCATGGAGCTGTCGGCCTCCTACGCGTGGAAACTGGCGGCGAGCTCGAGTGCATTCGTCTACGCCGGCCTGCCCGGAGAGCCCGCGTTCGGCCCCCCGGCGTTCATGCATCGGCTCTCCATCATGGACAGTCCCGAGGCCCCGATCAGCCATCACTGGCTGGATTCCACCCACATCACCTTCGGGGTGATCACCGGCGGGGTCGTGCTGGGGGACTGGAAGGTGGAGGCCAGCGCCTACAACGGCCGCGAGCCGGACCAGCACCGCTACGACATCGAGACCGGCCCGCTCGACTCGACGGCGGTGCGGCTGTCCTGGAACCCGACGAGGAACTGGGCGCTGCAGGCGTCCTGGGCCGACGAGATCAGTCCCGAACAGCTCGAACCCGGCGTCGACCAGCACAAGGTCTCGGCGAGCGCGATCTACACCGTTGACCTTGGCGGCCATCGCTGGTGGTCGACGACTGCGGCCTGGGGCCGGCGTTCGAGCGATGGCGCGGACCTGGACGCCTGGGTGTTGGAGAGCGCGGTGAAGCCCACCGCCGCCTGGACGATCTTCAGCCGCGCGGAGCACGTGCAGAACGACGAGCTGACCCCGGCGCTCCTCGATCACGGACCGATTTTCAATGTCGGCAAGGTGAGCCTCGGCGCGATCCGCGATTTCCCGGTGTCGGAGCATTTGCTGTTTGGCGTCGGTGGGCTCTATTCGCTGGACTTCGTGCCGAGCGGCCTGAAGTCGGCTTATGGAAGCTCCGATCCCCACGGGGTCATGGCCTTCGTGCGCCTGAAGCTGCGCTAACAGCGTTTGGCGAAGGCTGCGCGATCGGCTAGCAATCTTCGCCATGAGAGCGATCGAGGGCCTCGCCGACATTCCCCGGATCAATGCCGCCGCGCGTCCGGAAGCCGTGGCCATCCTGTGCGAGGATCGCCGCCTCACCTATGGCGAGCTGCACAGGCGTAGCCGCCGCACGGCCGCGTTGCTGATGACCTTGGGCGCACAGCCGGGCCAGCGCGTCGCCTGGCTGGGCCGCAGCCATGAGGCTTTCTTCGAACTGCTGTTCGGCGCGGCCGAGGCGCGGGCCTGCCTGGCGCCGATCAACAGCCGCCTGGCGATCCCGGAGATCGCATTCATCCTCGACGATTCCACCGCCGACCTGTTCTTCGTCACCGGCGACTTCCTGGCCGCGGCCCAGGCCGTCCTGGCGCAGGTGGACCGCCCGATCCGGCTGATCGCCGTCGATGGCGCCGGCGCTGGCCTCGACGACTACGCCACCCTGCGCGACGCCGCCGCGGCCGGCGCGGCCCGTGAGCCTGTGGCCGCCGACGACGTGCTGCAGCTCTACACCTCCGGCACCACCGGCCTGCCCAAGGGCGTACGCCTGAGCAACGCCAACATGGCCGCATTCCTTGAGATCGCCATGACCTTCGAGGGCCTCGACTTCGAGCCGGACGACACCATGGTCCAGGTCATGCCGCTGTTCCACGTCGGTGGCGCCAACCCGGCGCTGGCGGTGCTGGCCGGCGGCGCCCGCCTGGTCCTTGTCCCGGTCTTCGATCCGCCCGCCGTCCTGAAGGTCATCGAGGCGGAGCGCGCCACCCGCATCGGCTTCGTGCCCGCGATGATCAACATGTTGCTTCAGCACCCGACCTGCGCGGAGATCGACTTCTCGGCCGTGAGGACCCTGGTCTATGGCGCCTCGCCGATCAGCGAGGCGGTGCTGAACGCCGCCCGCGCGAGGATCGGCTGCCGCTTCATTCAGATGTACGGCATGACCGAGTCCAACGCCGCCGGGACGATCCTGAATTGCGACGATCACCGGCCGGAACTGCTGCGCTCCTGCGGCCGGGCCTGGCCGACGCACGAGGTGCGCATCGCCGACGAGGCCGGCGCCGAGCTGCCGCCGGGCGAAGTGGGCGAGATCCAGATCCGCGGGCCCGCCGTCATGTCCGGCTATTGGAACCGCCCGGAGGCCACCGCCGAGACCATCACGCCGGAGGGCTGGCTGAAGACCGGAGACGCCGGCCACCGCGACGCCGACGGCTATGTCTTCGTCTACGACCGGGTGAAGGACATGATCGTGTCGGGCGGCGAGAACGTCTATCCCGCCGAGGTGGAGAACGCGATCCTGGGTTGCCCGGGCGTCGCCGACGCCGCGGTGATCGGCGTGCCGGACCCCAGGTGGGGAGAGGCCGTGAAGGCCGTCGTTGTACGCGCGCCCGGCGCCGAGATCGACAGCGAGGTGGTGATCGCCTGGGCGCGCCAGCGGATCGCCGGCTACAAGGCCCCCAAGTCCGTGGATTTCATCGAGGTTCTGCCCCGCAACGCCACCAACAAGGTCCTGCGTCGGGTGCTTCGCGAACCCTACTGGGCAGGCCACGGCCGGCTGGTAGGCTGAGCCGCAGCCTCGGGCGTCAGATGAGCGCCGCGGCTCGATATCGCTCTTGGCGGCGCTGTGCGCGAACCGCCGCGCCCAGGCCGCCGAAGCCGATCAGCATCAGGACCCAGGCCGCCGCTTCCGGAACCCCACCCGCCGCAACGTCCGGCGCCAGGCCGAAGATTTCCTGGCCCGTGCCGGTCAGGTTGGGACCTTCCACGCCTGCGCCCGTCGAGGGATTAAGCGTGTAGATCGCCAGCGGGCTTTCCGAACCGGCGTAAAGCACGCCGCCTTCGGAAACCGCCGCGCCAAAACCGATCGCTCCCATGGGGCCGATGATCGTCCCGGCGCCCGTCGTCGTGTTCAGGCTGTAGAGGTTGTTGGCCATG
>NZ_SSMZ01000142.1 GCF_004799395.1 Phenylobacterium sp. | reverse complement strand
TCTACTGTCAATTGCTGGAATATTGCTCGTTATTGGTGGATTTCTTATCATCTTTATTGATAAGGGCCCTTTGCCGCGCGATGTGGGAATGATCCTGGTGGCAAGTTCTGCATATTTTGTTCGCACAGCCGTCGCGGGAAGGCGGACCAGGGCCCCTGACTCCAAGGTCGCGCCTGCTAGCTCGCAGGCGCGTAGAATTCCTATCGTGGGCGCCTCAATCGGGATCGCTTGGGTCGCGAGCGCGGCATTTCTACTGAGCCGTGGGCCCGACGACGCGGCAGCCTTGTATGGGATCTATGCGCTGGTGGGGTGCT
The DNA here is from genome assembly GCF_004799395.1 of Phenylobacterium sp. GTDB lineage: Bacteria > Pseudomonadota > Alphaproteobacteria > Caulobacterales > Caulobacteraceae > Phenylobacterium. The sequence continues at coordinate 12,457 of NZ_SSMZ01000142.1, read as the reverse complement.
TCGTCGCCTCTGTGGCCTGGGCGGCGTATTATTTTCTTATTCGAGGAAGGTGGTGAGCGGCAGTGTCGTCCAGCCGGATGGCTGGTTATACGCCGCAGCGGCGAAGCCGGCGCCGGCTTGAATGGCGACTCTCTCCCGGCCTACGTCCGGCGGCACGCGACCCATTGGCGCACTTCCAGGATGGTGGACGCATCTGCTGGAAGACCAAGGCTTGCGCGGGCCAGCGCGGACCAGCGCGGACGCACCTATGCGGCGAGCGGCTCACCGGGCGGGATCACGTGATCCAGAGTCAAGAGGGTGACGATGCCGTCATGGGTGGTGATTACCCCGCGCACAAACTCGTGCACGCGGGGCGCGCCGACGTCCGGCGCCGGCTGCATCATTCCCTCGCCGAGGGTGAGGATGTCGCACACCGCGTCGACCAGCAGGCCCACCAGCCGGTCGCCGATCTCGGCCACGATCACCACCGAGGCGGTGTTGGGTTCGCTTTCGCCAAGGCCGAGGCGCGAGGAGAAGTCGATCACCGGCAGGACGGAGCCCCGCAGGTTGATCATCCCGAGCACGTGGTCCGGCGATTGCGGCAGGCGGGTAGAGGCGCTCCAGCCGCGGATTTCGCGTACCGACATGATGTCGATAGCGAACCGCTGGCCGCTGATCTCGACGATGATCAGCTCGTGGCCCGAGTTGAAATCGAGGGTCTCGGCCATGCTCAGAACTCCGACCATTCGGATGACTTGACCTGATCGATGGAGATCAGCTGGGCGACCTTCGCCTGCTGAGCGCGGACTGAGTTGCCTGGGGCGGCCGCGCCGTCAGTGCGGAAGCGGGAGACCAGATTGCCGAGCTCCTGGGCTTCGCCGCGCAGGCTGGCGGAGGCGGCCGTGGCTTCCTCGACCATGGCGGCGTTCTGCTGGGTGACCTGGTCCATCTGGTTGACCGCGACATTGACCTGGGCGAGGCCCGTGGCCTGCTCCTGGGCCGCCGAGGCGATCTCGGAGACCAGCGCATTGATGCGGCCCACCTGATCGACGATCTGCTCAAGCGCGTGGCCGGTCTCGCCGACCAGCTTCACGCCCTGGCCGACCTTGGCTGCGGAGTCGGAGATCAGGCCCTTGATCTCCTTGGCGGCGTCCGCCGAGCGTTGGGCGAGCGCCCGCACTTCGGAGGCCACGACCGCGAAGCCCTTGCCGGCGTCGCCGGCGCGCGCCGCCTCGACGCCGGCGTTCAGGGCCAGCAGGTTGGTCTGGAACGCGATTTCGTCGATAACGCCGATGATCTGGCTGATCTTCTGGGCGGAGCCCTCGATCTCGCTCATGGCGGTCATCGCCTGGGCGACCACCTGGCCGCCGGTCTCAGCGCCGCTCTTGGCGGAGACCACCACTTCGCGAGCTTCCTTGGCGCCCTCGGCGGTCTTGCGGACCGTCGCGGTGATTTCATCGAGCGCCGCGGCGGTTTCTTCCAGCGAAGCCGCCTGCTGCTCGGTGCGGCGCGACAGGTCGTTCGACGCCGTGGCGATCTCATCTGAGCCGCTGCGGATTCCGCCGGTCGCCACAGAGATCGTGCCCATGGCCTCGCTGAGGCTGCTGGCGGCGGCGTTGAAGTCGGATTTGATCTGGGCGTACTGGCCATCGAACTGGGCATCGATGCGCGCCGTCAGATTGCCCTGGGCCAATTGGCTGAGGCTCGCGGCGAGGGTCTGCACCACCGCGGTCTGTTCGGCCTCAGTCTTGGCGCGCTCGGCCTCTGTGCGGCTGCGTTCGGCCTCGGCTTCCTTGCGCAGGCGCTCGGCGTCGGCTTCCAGGGCCTTGGCGGCCACGCCGTTGTCCTTGAACACCTGCACGGCCTTGGCCATGCCGCCGACTTCGTCGCGGCGCTGCTGGCCCTCGACGTCGACCGTCAGGTCACCGCCGGCCAGCTTGCCCATGTTGACCGCGAGGCTTGCCAGGGGACCGGTGATGCCCTTGCGTGCGATCAGGATGCCTGCAGCGATCATCAGCACGGTGGCCGCAAGGGCGCCGCCGATCATCAGCATGGTGTCCTGCTTGTTTTGTGCAGTGATCGCGTCGGACCGGGTGTGAACCTCCTTGATCAGCTCATCGCGAAGCTCTTTTCCGGTGTCGATGAGTTCGGCGATGCCCTTGTCGGCTGTCACCTCAGCCGCCTTGGCCGGTTCGTCTTGGTTCTTCTCGCCAAAGGCCATGGCCGCGTCGCTGAGCTTGACGATTTCAGCGAGCTTGGACTGCATCGCCTCGAACCGGTCGGCCCGCTCCGGCAGCAGCTTCAGGGCGTCGGCGATGTGTTCCGCACCCTTGGCTTTGCCCTCGAGCTGCAGGCCCCTGCCGGCCTTGGCTTGATCGCTGGCAGCGTCGAGGGCCACCATCATGTAGGTGCCGTAGCCGATGTTCGTGAAGTCGCGGTTGGCCATGGCGATGTCGAGGGCCGCGCCGTTCTGGTGGTCGATGAGGTAACTATAGGTGTCGTCCAGCGCCTTCAGGCGAAGGGAGCCGTAAACGGCGATACCCGCGGCGACCAGACCCATGGCCATCAGCAGCGCGATGATCTTGGTTCCGATCTTGGTGTTTTCCAACAGTCCCATTGCGACCTCTATTCCTCGTTGAGGCAGCCGACACGCCCGGAGACCGGCGTCAAAAGGTCCTGACAACGACCTCGGCTAACCTATTGCGAAAGACGTTTCCCACGCAGAGCCTTCGTTTTGGTAAATTGTGGGAATTTCCGGTTTTTGGGACCCGGCATGCTGCTTCGGGTTCATCCGCCAGAGTGACCCGTCAGCCCGTTTGCTGATCGCGCCGCGCCAGATGGCGCCGACTATCCCTGGCTCGAGCGTTCACGCGCGTCCATGCCGCCCCCAAGCGGATCAACTGAGCTAAGGCTTGGGTAACACGAATACCGGGAAGGTCTGCCTGGGTGGTGGGCCCAACCGGTCGTTGGATGGGTTCCGGAATGCGGAAGATCAGTTGGCCAGGGGTGGATCATGCGCTTGGCGGCGAGGGGTTGATCGATTGGCCGCGCGTGTGCGGAAACAGATAGAAAATCCGAAGGTGTGACCTGGATGGGGTCTGGAGCCCTAACCGGTCTCAGGAAGCTCCTCGGGAAACAGTAGCTTGGGGGGTTCCGTCACCGCCAACCTCCCGCTCAGCGGGAGCCATGGAGCCTTGGCGACGACGGGCTGACGGTCAGGCGGCCGACGCCGCAGCCTCTTCCGCATCGTTCGGCGCCGGCTCAAGCGCCTGTTCCATGGCGGCGAACAGGGCGGTGATGTCGATCGGTTTGGGCACCATGCCGTCCATGCCGGCGGCCTGGTACTCGGCCACCTGGTGGGTCATGGCGTTGGCGGTCACCGCCAGGATCGGCGTACGCGACCGGCCAGTGGCCTGTTCGCGCTCGCGGATCGCGCAGGTGGCGGCGACCCCGTCCATGATCGGCATCTGGATATCCATCAGGATGACGTCCCAATGCTGGGTCTCCCAGGCCTCCAGCGCCTGGCGGCCGTTTTCGACCATCGTGGGAACGATGCCGGCTTGGGCCAGCAGGGTTTTCAGCACCAGTTGATTGGTGTGGTTGTCCTCCGCGGCAAGGACGCGGATCTGCACCGCATCCTCGGCTTCGGCGGTGACCCCCTCGGCGGGCGAGGTTTCCTCGTGCGGAACCGCCGGGGCCAGCGGCAGCCGGACGATGAACTTCGACCCCTCGCCGGGCACGCTGGAGGCTTCGATCGAGCCGCCCATCAAATGGGTCATCTGGTGGCAAATGGCCAAGCCGAGGCCCGCTCCGCCGTAGCGGCGGGTGCTGCTGGCGTCGGCCTGGTAGAAGCCTTCGAACAGGTGGCCGATGTCCCCGGAGTCGATCCCGATGCCCGTGTCGGCGACCTTGAACATCACCGCGTCGTTCTCGCGCCAGACGCTCATGGTCACGCCGCCGGTCTCGGTGAATTTCACCGCGTTGTCCGCCAGACTGTAGAGGATGCGCCGAATCCGCGCGGAGTCGCCGTCGTAGCGGCCGCAGGCGTCGTCGGCGATCTCGAAGTGGAAGGACAGGTCCTTCTTGTCGGCCAGCGGCTGATAGGCGGCCACGACGCCGCGCACCAGGTGACCAAGGTCGAACTCGGCGATTTCCAGTTCGAAGGCGCAGGCCTCGATTTTCGACAGGTCCAGCAGGTCGTTCAGCACCGCCAGCAGGCTCTCGCTGGAGCGGCGGATGATCTTCAGCCGTTCACGCTGCACCTGGCTCAGCTGCTCGGTGGTCATGGCCTGGGCCATGCCCAGCACCCCGTTCAGGGGCGTGCGCAGCTCGTGGCTCATGGTGGCCAGGAAGTTGGATTTGGCGCGGTTGGCGGCCTCGGCGGCGCGCTCGCGCTCCTCGGCGGCCTGCCGGGCCTGCATCAGCTCGTCCCATGAGGCTGCGAGCTGGGCTCGGGCCGACCAGAACTGCACGCCGAACAGCAGCAGGGTGAAGCTGGCCGCGACGGCGTTGACCGCGTGATTGGCGCGAAGCTCGGTCTTGACCTGACCCAGGGCGACCAGCCCCAGGATGGCGATGTAAGGCGAGAGGCTGGCGATCAGCACCCAGCGGGAGCGGTAGTAGCGCATGAGCACATGCACCATCGATACGCTCATCAGGGCGAAGGCGAATAGGCGCTGGACCGGTCCTCCGCGCACGATCAGGACGAGCGCCGCCAGCGCATAGAGGCAGGTGGCCAGGATACGCAGCACCGGTGCGATGCGTGAGGCGATCACCATGAAGCGGGTCTTGCGCACGACCTGGCGCAGCAGAAGGTCTTCCGAGGCCAGGACGGCGACCGCCGCCAGAGCCCAGCCCACCAGGTAGCGCCACGGCGTGACCGGTGCGGCGCTCACCACGACCATCGCCAGACCGAAAACCTGGACGACCAGGTTGCGGCTGGTCTGGACGGCGAACGAGACGGCGTGCGGGAACAGGTCCAGAGACCTGGAGGCGTTTCCTGGGCGGGGAGACATCTGCTGGTCCTCCTCTTGCCTCCATAAGCTGCCCATAAAGTCCTGCCATAAGGTTACGACTGCAGGTTGCGTCCCGGGTTGCAGTCGTCGCCAGCGGGTCAGGTCACCGCCGCGCGCTGGTGGAATTCGGGCCGGTCCCAGGCTCGGGTGGCGAGCACGTCCGCCAGCGTCTCGGCGGCGTCCCACACCTGGGCGTAGCTGAGGAAGAGCGGCGAAAAGCCGAACCGGGCGATGTCGGGCGACCGGAAATCGCCAATGATCCCGCGCGCCATCATCGCCTGCACCAACGCATAGCCTTGCGGGTGGGCGAAGGAGACGTGAAGTCCGCGGGCCGCTGCCTCGCGTGGGCCGGTCAGGACGAGGCTCGGGTCGGCGGCGCGCGCCTGGGCCTCAGCGATAAACAGCTCGGCCAGGGCCAGGCCCTTGGCCTCCACCAGCGTCGGAACGGCCTGAAGCTGCAGGTCGAGGCCCGCCTCCAACGCCGCCAGCCCCAGGATCGGCGGGGTGCCGGTGATCTGGCCGCGGATGTCGGCGCACGCGCGGTAGCCGTCCTCGAAGGCGAAGGGTTCGGCGTGACCCATCCAGCCGGTCAGCGGCGAGCGGATCGCGCCCTGGTGGCGCTTGGCGACGAACAGGAAGGCCGGCGCCCCCGGTCCGCCGTTCAGGTATTTGTAGCTGCAGCCCACCGCCAGGTCGGCCTGGGCGCCGTTCAGGTCCACGGCGATGGCGCCGACGCTATGGCACAGGTCCCAGAGCATCAGCGCGCCCTTGGCGTGGGCGGCGGCGGTGACCGCGGCCAGGTCCCAGCGGCGCGAGGTCTTGTAGTGGACCTGGGTCAGGATCACCGCGGCGGTGTCCTCGTCGATCGCGTCGAGCAACTCGTCCGGCGCGACGGTCTTCAGCCGCACGCGATCCTCGAGCAGGGCGCCCAGGCCCTGCACGGCGTAGAGGTCGGTGGGGAAATTGCCGGCTTCGGAGAGGATCGTGGTCCGGCCGGGCCGCAGCGAGCAGGCCCCGGCCGCGAGCTTGAAGAGGTTGACGGTGGTGGAGTCGGCGACGGTCACCTCGCCGGGGTCAGCGCCGATCCTCTGGGCGATCTTGTCGCCGACCCGGGTCGGCGCGCCGATCCAGTCGGCGGTGTTCCAACTCCTCACCAGCCCTTCGCCCCATTGCCGACGGGAGACCTCGGTCAGCCGGTCGTGGACCGCCCGCGGCGGCGGTCCCAGCGAATTGCCGTCGAGGTAGATCACGCCGTCCGGCAGAGCGAAGGCGTCGTGGAACCGCGCCAGCGGATCGGCGGCGTCCAGCGCCAGGGCCTCGTCACGGGTCACGGAAGCGGTCTCTTGGCCATGCAAGGCTCATAGAGCGCGCGAGGCCGGACAGAAAGGGGCGGCTGACGGGCGAGGGCGGGCTGTGCTTAAGTCGCGTCCTGCGGACCTGGCTCCGCGGGATTTGAACCAACGCATTTCGCGCGGGCGAAGACCCGCCGGGGGGATTTTCCAAGATGATCAAGCTCAGCCGTTTCGCCATGGCCTCGGCCCTGGCCCTCAGCCTGGCCGCCGGCGCGGCAGGAGCCGCCGACAAGCCGGCCGACAAGAAGGCCGCCGCCGCTATGGCTGCCGCCGCCAAATGGCCGGGCCTGCCGCCGGGCACGGTCGAGGAATATGCGGTGATGCGCGACGGGGCCAAGCTCGCCGGCAATGTCTACAAGCCCGCCGGAACCGGGCCATGGCCGGTGGTGATGACCCGGACGCCGTACCTCAAGGACGGGCGCATCGACAAGGAGCACGACCCGGACGGGGCCAAGATGCGCGACGCCCTCACCAAGCAGGCCAAGCACTACACCGACGCCGGCTACGTGTTCGTCCTGCAGGACACCCGCGGCAAGGGCCGTTCCCAGGGCTTCTACGCCGCCTTCGAGAACGACATCGAGGACGGCTACGACAGCGTCGAGTGGGCGGCCAAACAGCCCTGGAGCAACGGCAAGATCGGGCTCACCGGCGGCTCGGCCATGGGAATCACCGCCAACGAGGCCGCCATGGCGGCCCCGCCGCACCTGAAGGCCGCCTATGTGGTGGTCGCGCCCTACGACCTACTGGCCAACAGCTATCCGGGCGGCGTCCTGAAAGAGAAGGACGTGCTGGGCTGGTCGAAGGGGCAGGGCGTCTCCGACGAGGTGCTCGACACCCAGCGTCGCCGGGTCGAGGACGATGTCTTCTGGAACCGCTCGGCGATGAGCACCAACCGCAAGTACATCCAGATTCCGATCTTCAACGTCGGCGGCTGGTACGACATCTTCAACCACGGCAACATTTCCAACTTCGAGTACCTGCAGAACCAGGGCGCCAAGGGTGCGCGCGGCAACCAGAAGCTGATGATGGGGCCGTTCGGCCACGGCAATCTGTCGGGCAACCTGACCTATGCGGGATTTGACCGCCTGAACCTGGCCAGCGACCAGGAGCTGCGCTGGTTCGACTATTGGCTGAAGGGTGTCGACAACGGGATCATGGACGAGCCGCCGGTGTCCTATTTCATGATGGCCGCGGCGGAAAAGGGCGCGGTTTCGCCCAAGAACGGCATGCGCACCTCCGCCAATTGGCCGCCGGCCAATCGCGAGGTGCGCTTCTACCTGGAACCGGACAAGACGCTGTCCAACAAGGCGCCGACAGGCGAGGGGACCAAGCTCAGCTACCGCTTCGACCCGGCCAATCCCGTGCCCACAGTGGGCGGGGCGAACCTCACCTTCGAGCGCGGGCCGATGGACCAGCGGGCGATCCCGGCGCGGCAGGACTATCTGCGGTTCACGACACCGGCGCTGGACAAGGACGTGGTGATCTCAGGTCCGGTGAAGGTCGAGCTCTACGGCGCAACCGACGGCCCCGACACCGACTTCATGGCCAAGCTGGTCGACGTCTATCCCGACGGCTACGAGGCCCTGGTGCTGGACGCCCCGGTCCGCGCGCGCTTCCGCAATGGCCGCATGCCCGATCAGGTGAAGATGATGACGCCCGGCGCCCCGGAGGAACTGGACATCGACCTGTGGTCGACGGCGATCACCTTCGAGAAGGGACACCGGATCGCGGTGCACATCACTTCGTCCAACAGCCCGCGCTTCGAGGTGAACCCCAACACCGGCGAGGCGGCGGGCGGTCACGCCCAGGCCCCGCGCGTGGCGACCAATAGCGTCTACATGGACGCCGCCCACCCTTCCGCGCTGGTCCTGCCGGTGGTCTATCCGGACGGGAAGTAGACCCAGCTACGGCTTGCCGTCGGGCTTATCCTTCGGCTCGTCGTGGTGGAAGAAGCCGAAGCGTACGCCGCCCTGGTGGTAGCCGGGGCGGTAGGTCTGGTCATGGCCGAACTCGGCCCCGGGCGCGCCGGCCCGCTCGCGCTCCTTGCGCTTCAGGGCCTTGTCCAGCCGCTCGTCCTCGACCTCGAAGCTGACGTCATCCGGTGTCCCCGCCGCGGCGTCATCGGGATGTTCGTGGTCAGCCATGGCGTGAGTCCTCTTCGTTGACGTCCCAGGACAGTCAACGGTCAAGGCCAAGCTCGCGTTCCGTCACGCGCGCCCAGCGACAGGCAGAGTTTCGAGCGCCATGACGTCGGTGGCCTCGTGGGCGTCCATGATCTTCAGAAGCCGGGCCCGGGCGCGGTTGACCCGGCTCTTGATGGTGCCGAGCGCGCAGCCGCAGATCTCGGCGGCTTCCTCGTAGGAGAGGCCGGCGGCCCCCACCAGCACCAGGGCCTCGCGATGCTCGTCGGGCAGCTTGAGCAGCGCCTCCTGCAGGGAATGCACTGCGACGCTCCAGTCCTGGGTCGGCGCCGACTTCAGCGTTCCGGCGTATTCCCCCATCTCGTCGCGTACCTCGCGGCGGCGGCGCAAAACGGCGGTGTAGTAGGTGTTGCGCAGGATCGTGAACAGCCAGGCGCGCAGATTGGTGCCGGGCTCGAACTTCTCGCGGTTGGTCCAGGCCTTGATCAGGGTGTCCTGCACCAGGTCGTCGGCGTCGGAAGAGTTGTGGCACAGCGACCAGGCAAAGGCCCGGAGCGCCGGAATGAGGCTCACCACCTCATCGCGCCAGCTCGGCGCTTCGGGCAGGGCGCGGGCGCTGGTCGACGTCTTGTCCGGAGTCATCACGTTTGCCTCTCGCCCGCGCCCGGCGCCTCGAAAAACGCAAGCCCAACGCATCCGTTCCGGGGCGTTCGGAGTTGAAAGGCCGTCTGATCGCGAACCTTGTTCGCCAGCACGGTTGCGCCTGCGCGCGGAATGCTTAGGTCTTGGTCTTGCGGGGAGGCGACGTCCGGCGACGGGCGCGTGGAGAGGAGGCCTATGGTCCAGTCCGACGACCCGCAGCGGCTAGCATCGCCGCTCGCTCAGCACGCCGCGGCCGCGCCGCATGCGCAGCCCTCGAGCGCGGTCCATCGCTTCCGCGCGGTGCGCCAGGCCACCGAGGACCTGACCCGCGCCCTGACACCGGAAGATCAGCTCGCCCAGTCCATGCCGGACGCCAGCCCCACCAAGTGGCACCTGGCGCACGTCACCTGGTTCTGGGAGACCTTCCTGCTGGTCCCGAACCTGGCAGGCTACAAGCCGTTCGATCCGCGGTTCCACTACCTGTTCAACTCCTACTACGAGGCGCTGGGCCCGCGGCAGCCGCGGCCGCAGCGGGGTCTGCTGACCCGCCCGTCGCTGGATGACGTGATCGCCTACCGGGCCCACGTGGATGCGGCCATGGGCCGCCTGCTGGCGGACGGCGCGGGCGAGCTCGCGCCCCTGCTGGACCTTGGCCTGGCCCACGAGGAGCAGCACCAGGAGCTGATCCTGATGGACATCCTCCATCTCTTCGCCCAGTCGCCGCTGCAGCCGGCCTACGCGCCGCCGCGGCACGCCGCTCACGGCCATCCTGCGGATCCGTTGCGCTTCGTGGGCTACGAGGGCGGGCTGGTGGAGATCGGCCACGACGGCGCGGGCTTCGGCTTCGACAACGAGGGCCCCCGTCACAAGGTCTGGCTGGAGCCCTTCGAGCTGGCCGACCGGTTGGTGACCAATGCCGAGTGGCTGGCGTTCATGGCCGACGGCGGCTACCGGCGCCCGGAGCTGTGGCTCTCCGAGGGTTGGGCGCGGGCCCAGGCGGAGGGCTGGGACGCGCCCTTGTACTGGCAGGAGACCGCGAGCGAGCCCGGCGGCTGGAGCTCGATGACCCTGCACGGCCTGCGGCCGCTCGACCCGGCCGCGCCGGTGGCCCACGTCAGCTTCTACGAGGCCGAGGCCTACGCCGCTTGGACGGGCGCGCGCCTGCCCACCGAGGCGGAGTGGGAGCATGCCGCCGCCGGGCTATCGGTCGCTGGCAATTTCATGGGGACGGGACGCCTGGCGCCTGGCGCACCGCCGCCCGGCGCGGGCCTGCGCCAGATGTTCGGCGACCTGTGGGAGTGGACCCGCAGCGCCTATGCCCCTTATCCGGGGTTCCAGCCCGCGGGCGGTGCGGTCGGCGAGTACAACGGCAAGTTCATGGCCGGCCAGTTCGTCCTGCGCGGCGGCGCGACCGTGACGCCCACCGGCCACACGCGGGCCAGCTACCGCAATTTCTTCTATCCGCAGCAGCGCTGGATGTTCTCCGGCGTCCGGCTGGCCCGCGACACCGTCCGGGATGCCCAGGCGGAGGTGACGCGCGAATTCGAGGCCGACGTCCTTGAGGGGCTTTCCCGACCGCAGAAGGCCGTCCCGCCGAAATATTTCTACGACGCCGAGGGCTCGCGCCTGTTCGAGGCGATCACCGAGCTGGCCGAATACTATCCGACCCGCACCGAGGTGGGCCTGTTGCGCCAGATCGCGCCGGAGATCGCCAAGATCATCTCGCCTGGCGCAGTCTTGGTGGAATTCGGCAGCGGCGCCAGCACCAAGACGCGCCTGCTGCTCGACGCCGCGCCGCAGATCGCGGTCTACGCCCCGATCGACATCAGCCGCGCCGCCCTCGACGAGGCCGCCGCCGCCATCCGCCGCGACTATCCGAAGCTGACGGTCGCGCCGCTGCTGGATGATTTCACCCGCGCGCTCAGCCTGCCGGCGGCCGCGCAGGGCCGGCCGGTCACCGGCTTCTTCCCGGGCTCGACCATCGGCAATTTCACGCCGGAGGAGGCGCAGGCCTTCCTCGCCGGCGCGCGAGGCCTGCTGGGCGGCGGTTCGCGGTTCCTGGTGGGCATCGACGTCGTGAAGAATCCGGCCGTGCTGATCGCCGCCTACGATGACGCGCTGGGCGTCACGGCGGCGTTCAACAAGAACCTGCTGGGGCGGATCAACCGGGAGCTGGGCGCGGACTTCGACCTGAACGCCTTCGCGCACCGGGCGATCTGGAACGCGGCCGAGAGCCGCATCGAGATGCACCTGGAGAGCCTGAAGGATCAGCGGGTGAGGGTCGCGGGCTCGGCCTTCGCCTTCGCCCGGGGCGAGACGATCCACACGGAGAACTCGGCCAAGTTCACGATCGAGCGCTTTGCGGCGCTGGCGCAGAAGGCGGGCTGGACGCTGGAAGCCAATTGGCTGAGCGAGGGGCCCGCCTTCGCGGTGGTGTCGCTCTTAGCCTAGGTCGCCCCGGCCGCGGGTGCGTCCGCCGCCTCGGCTGGCTTCGCCGCCCTTGCGGCCCGCGGCGGCGGCGAGATCACGGTCCTTGGCGAAGCTGCGCTTTTCACCCGGCACGCTGGCGCCGCCCTTGCGGGCGATCTCGCGGCGGCGTTCGGGGTTCATGGCGGCGAAGCCTCTACGGGCGCGGGGCTTTCCGGTGTCGGCGGTGGGCATGGGGGGTACGCTCCTCGGGCGACTTGTGACGTTGCGGTGGGCTAACCCACGAGGCGCGGCCAAGGTTGCGTCGAAAATCGTCGGAGTTGCGCGTTGGGGGCGTCAGGACGCAAAGCTTCGCCTTGCGGTGGGTTTCCGCGGCGTCATCACAAATTCGAGAGGGACGCCCCTAGAGGGGAAGCTGGACCCGCGCCGTCAGGCCGCCGCCGACGCGGTTGATCAGGTCCACGTCACCGCCGTGGCCGCGGGCGATGGAGCGCACCACGGCCAGGCCGAGGCCGATGCCGCCGGTCTGGCGGCTGCGCGAGGGTTCACGCCGGTAGAAGGGTTCGAACACCTTCTCGCGGTCCGAGGGCGGGATGCCAGGCCCATCGTCCTCGATCTCCACGAAGGCGTTGGCGCCGTCGCGGAACACGCGCGTGCGGGCGCGCCCGCCGAACTTCACGGCGTTTTCCAGCAGGTTGGAGAACAGGCGCCGCAGCGCCATGGGGTCGCCTTCCAGCACCACCTTCTCGCCCGACTCCACCTCCGTGGAGGCGCCGGTTTCGGCCATCTCGTCGCAGAGGCTTTCCAGCAGCGACGACAGCTCCAGCGGGGTGCGCTCCCCCGGCCGGCTGGCGTCGCGCACGAAGGTGAGCGCCGCGGAGATCATCTCCTCCATCTGGTC
>NZ_SSMZ01000141.1 GCF_004799395.1 Phenylobacterium sp. | reverse complement strand
GCTCTCCTACGACTACACCGTGCTGGCCGGCACCCAGGGCTCGAACAACCACTGGAAGCTCGACCGGATGAGCGAGCTTATCCACCGCTGGCGGACGCCCACGGTGTTCTTCACGGAAGGCGGCGGTGGGCGGCCGGGCGACACCGAGGGCGGCGGTTTCACGCGCGGGTTCGAGTTCTGGGGCAAGCTCTCGGGGACCGTGCCGCTGGTGGGCGTCAACTCCGGCCGCTGTTTCGCCGGCAACGCCGCCATCCTCGGCTGCTGCGATGTGATCATCGCCACCAAGGACTCGGCGCTCGGCATGGGCGGCCCGGCGATGGTCGAGGGCGGCGGCCTTGGGGTTTTCCGCCCCGAGGAGATCGGGCCCATCAAGGTCATGCAGGCCAACGGGACCATCGACGTGCTGGTGGAAGACGAGGCCGAGGCGGTGCAGGCCGCCAAGACGTATCTCTCCTATTTCCAGGGGCCGCTGGCCGACTGGACGTGTGCGGACCAGCGGCAGTTGCGCCGGTCGATCCCGGAGAACCGCCTGCGGGTCTATGACGTCCGCAAGGTGATCGAATTGGTCGCCGATGAGGGTTCGGTGCTGGAACTGCGGCCCAGGTTCGGCCTAGCCATGGTCACCGCCTTCATCCGCATCGAAGGCAGGCCGATGGGAGTGTTCGCCAACAACCCGATGCATATCGGTGGCGCGATCGATAGCGACGCCTCGGACAAGGCCGCACGGTTCCTACAGCTCTGCGAGGCCTTCGATATCCCCGTGCTGTCGCTGTCGGACACCCCCGGCAACATGGTGGGGCCCGAGGCGGAGAAGACCGGCCTGATCCGCCACTGTTCGCGCCTCTTCGTGATCGGGGCCAACCTGACGGTGCCGATCTTCTCGGTGATCCTGCGCAAGTCCTACGGCCTGGGCGCCATCGCCATGACCGGCGGCAGCTACCAGGCGGCGATGTTCTGCGTCTCCTGGCCCACCGGCGAGTTCGGCGGCATGGGCCTGGAGGGCTCAGTGAAGCTGGGCTACCGCAACGAGTTGGCCGCCATCGCCGACCCCGGCGCCCGCAAGGCCAAGTTCGACGAGATGGTCGCCGCGGCCTACGCCAACGGCAAGGCGATGGCGCGGGGGTCATACCCCGCACTCGACGATGTCATCGACCCGGCGGACACTCGCCGTTGGATCGTGGGCGGGCTGAAGGCCATGCCGCCCACGCCGGCGCGCACGGAGAAGAAGCTGCGGTGGGTCGATAGCTGGTGATAAGGTTGCGTCCCTGACCTAGGGGAAGGCGTTATGAAGACCTGGTCCGCGTGGCTTGCCGCCCTGGTGTTCGCGATGGCCGTTGGAGCGGTGGCGCTCTCGCCGGCGGGCGTCATGGCTCAAGTCGCGGCGGCCGTCGGCTCGGCCTCGCCGGGCGATGCGCACTATGTGGGCTCGGCCGCCTGCCAGACCTGCCACCAGGACATTTTCGCCCGCTGGTCGAAGACCCGCATGGCCAACGTGGTGCGCGACCCCAAGCAGCATCCCGACGCGATCATCCCGGACCTGTCCAAGCCCGACCCGCTGGTGACCTTCACCGCAAAGGACATCGCCTTCGTCTACGGCAGCGCTTGGAAACAGCGCTACTTCCACAAGGTCGGCGACGACTATTATCCGTACCCGGTGCAGTGGGACATCACGAACCGAAAGTGGGCGCCCTATCATGTGCCGGACCAGGGCGGGGACTGGTGGGCGAAGTTCTATCCGGACCCCAAGGGCGACAACTCCGGGCGTCCCACTGGCCCGCTCTGCGACGGCTGCCACTCGGTCGACTACGACATCAGGACCAAGGCTGTCGCCGAATGGAACGTCGGCTGTGAAGCCTGTCACGGGCCGGGCAGCGCGCACGCGGCCCATCCCGCCCAGGTCAGCATCCTCAACCCCGCGAGGCAGGACTATGTCTCCGCCAACGACACCTGCATCCGATGTCATTCGCAGGGCCAGCCGCTCAATAATCCGATCGCGGGCAAGTTCTACGACTGGCCGGTCGGCTACCACGCCGGCCTGAAGCTGTCGGACTTCTGGAGGCTCGAGGATCACAAG
>NZ_SSMZ01000140.1 GCF_004799395.1 Phenylobacterium sp. | reverse complement strand
CCGCTGACATGCCGGAATTGCAGAAGGTCGCCGCGGCGATAACCGAGGGTGCGCTCTACCTCCTGATGCTGGCGCAGCCCCTGAGCGGCCTGGCGCAGAGCATCACGCGCGGAAGACCGTTCCGGCTCTTCGTCTTCGAGGCGCCACGACTGATGGCCCGCGACAAGGCGCTGACCGGCGTCTTCCACAACGTCCATGAGCTGGGAGCCTGGCTGCTCCTGACGCTGATCGGGCTCCACGTCGCAGCCGCCCTGTTCCACGGCCTCGTTCGGCGCGACGGGGTTATGCAATCCATGTGGCCCTGGAAGCCCTGACCCGCCGCATCCGCTCGCCGGCCCGCCGCTCAGCCCCGTTGCGGCGCCGGCGCGAGGGGGCGTCGCTGCCCGGCGCCCCCTCAACCTCACCTCACGAAAACACCGCCGGGAATAAAGCCCCGCCCTCGGCGGTCTCCCCCAACAGCCAGACCTGAAGGAATTGACGATGACCCACGACGACACCCCCGGCGACCGCCGCGGCTTCCTTAAATGCATGGCCTGGGCCGGGACCGGGGCGCTGTTCACGGTCAGCGGCGGGCTCGCCAGTTCGATCGGCCTCGACCAGGCGGTGGCCGCGCCGGCGAAGGCGCAGGGTTTCACTTTCCTACAAATCAGCGACAGCCACGTAGGCTTCAACAAGCCGGCCAATCCGGACGCCAAGGCCACCTATCAGGAGGCCGTGAGCAAGATCCTCTCCCTGCCGCAGAAGCCCGACTTCATCCTCCATACAGGCGACATCACCCAGCTGTCGAAGGACCAGGAGTTCGACGACGCCGACCAGATCATCAAGCAGGTCGGCCTGCCGGTCTTCCACGTGCCCGGCGAGCACGACATGCTCGATGAGGGCGCCGGCAAGGCCTACCTCGATCGGTTCGGCAAGGAGACCAAAGGGGCCGGCTGGTACAGCTTCGACCACAAGGGCGTCCACTTCGTGGCCCTGATCAATGTGGTGAACCTGAAGGCCGGCGGCATGGGCTCGCTGGGCGCCGACCAGCTGGAGTGGCTGGAAAAGGACCTGTCGGGACGGCCTTCATCCCAGCCGATCGTGGTCTTCGCCCACATCCCGCTGTGGACGGTCTACGCCGACTGGGGCTGGGGCACCGACGACGCGGCCCAGGCGCTCTCCTACCTCAAGCGCTTCGGTTCGGTGACCGTGCTGAACGGCCACATCCACCAGATAACCCAGAAGGTGGAGGGCAACATCGCGTTCCACACCGCCCGCTCGACGGCCTTCCCACAGCCGGTTGGCGGCCAGGGCCCCTCGCCGGGACCGCTCAAGGTGCCCACTGAGCAGCTGCGTTCCATGCTGGGGATCACCACCGCGACCTTCGTGCGCGGGCGTGAGCCCATCGCCCTGGTCGACCAGACGCTCGCGACCTGAGCTCAACCTCAAGACCGGAACCTCCGATGTCCAAGACTCTCAAGGCGGGCGCCGCGGCGCTCGCCCTCGGCCTCGCGACCCTGACGGGCGCCGGGGTCAGCTTCCCTGCTCTAGCTCAGGCCCCGGCCGCCGCCAGCGCCGCCGTCAAGATCGACAACTTCGTCTTCGGACCCCAGGCCCTGACCGTGACGGTCGGGACCACGGTCACCTGGATCAACCAGGACGACATCCCCCACACCGTCGTGGCCGACGACAGACACACCTTCAAATCCCGCGTGCTGGACACCGACGAACGGTTCTCCTTCACCTTCACCAAGCCCGGCGAGTACGGCTACTTCTGCTCGCTCCACCCGCACATGACGGGCAAGGTGATCGTGAAAGCGGGCTGAGGCGGACGGGTCTGACAACCATGGGCGAGCGAAAGCCGTTCTTCCGGCCCAGGCTGGCGTTCAGCCGCGACGCGCGGCCGCCGCGCGAGCCGGATCACGCGCGTCAGTTCCGCGAGGTCGTGTTGCCCCACCTGGACGCGGCCTACAACTTCGCCCGCTATCTGAGCCGCGACCCCACCGCCGCCGAGGACATCGTGCAGGACGCCTTCCTGCGCGCGTTCAAAGCGTTCCCGAACTGGCGCGGCGGCGCGCCCAAGGCGTGGCTGTTCGCGATCGTGCGCAACTGCTTCCTCGATTGGGTCGCGGGCGGCGGCGGAGCCCACAAGGTCCTGGTGGACGAAGGGGCGTTGAGCGAAGCCCAGGCGCAGGCGCTGGCCAATGTCGCCGATCCCGACCAGACCACGCCGGAAGAGGCGCTGATCCGCCGCCGCGAGGCCGAGACCTTGCGCGCGGTGATTGAAAACCTGCCGGAGCCATTCCGCGAGACCCTGGTCCTGCGGGAGCTGGAAGAGCTCAGCTACAAGGAGATCGCCGCCTTGACCGCCGTCCCGATCGGCACCGTCATGTCGCGCCTGGCGCGAGCGCGGCAGATGCTGTGCGACATGCTGCAGCCGCAAGGCGCGGCCCTTCAGGAGGCCCGTCGATGAGCGCGTGCCCGGACAAGGCGATGCTGATCCACGGCCTGCTCGACGGCGAGCTGGACGCCATCAACGCCGCCGCCTGCGAAGCGCACCTGACGACCTGTGAAGGCTGCAACGCCGAATATCAGCGCCTCATCGCGCTGCGCGAGGCCCTGGCGACGCCCGGCGTAGCGCACCGGGCGCCGGAACGCCTTCGGGCTGGCGTCGAGGCGCTGATCGGCGCCGAGGCCGGGTCAGAGCCGGCCCGCCCGATCCGCCGGGCCGCGCCCTGGGCGGCGAGCGGCGTCGCCGGCCTGCTGGCCGCGGGGCTGGCGGTGATGCTGGTCCTGCCGCAGGTCGCCGACAACGGCCTTGAGCAACAGCTGGTCGCCAGCCATGTGCGCTCGCTGCTGGCCAACCACCTGACCGACGTGGCGACCTCCGACCAGCACGTCATACGGCCCTGGCTCAACGGCAAGGTCGACGTGGCGCCGCCCGTGCCGGAGCTCGCGCCCGAGGGCTTCCCCCTGGTCGGCGGGCGGTTGGACTACATCGACGGCCACGTCGCGCCGGCGATCGTCTACCGCCGCCGCGCGCACACCGTGAACCTCTTTGTCTGGCCGGCGGAGCGGCGGCTGTTCGACGGCGGCAGGATGGTGCGCCGCGAGGGCTACACGGTCCTGGAATGGACCGCCGGTGGGCTCCGCTATGCCGCGGTTTCAGACATCGACCCGGGCGATTTGCGGCAATTCAAGGCGGCGTTCGAAGCCCACTCGCCGGACCCCTCGCACTAGGCCAGCCCCGCAGCTAACTTGCATCGGCGCGACGCAGCCGCTAGGCGCTAGGCGCTAGGCGCTAGGCGCTATTGCGAATTAATCTCATTTCACCTTCGGGAGAGTTTCTTGGCCAAGCAGAAGACCGCGCGGGGCAATTCGGCCCTGCGTCTGGCGTTCATTCGCCAAATTCACGTCTACATCAGCGTCTTCGTGGCCCCGAGCCTGCTGTTCTTCGCCTTCACCGGCGCCCTGCAGACCTTCCGCATCCCCGACCAGAAGACCACGCCGGCGGTGATCCAGAAGCTGGCCCGCCTGCACAAGGACGACGTCTTCGCGATGAAGCCGCTCCGGCCTGAACGGCCGAAGGCCGGCGGCCACGACGGGGCGGACCACGCCAAGGCCGGCGCGGAGAAGCCCGCAGAGCCCAAGCCGCAGGCGAGAGCAGCGACGGAGGCGACCAAATGGTTCTTCGCCGCCGTCTCTGTCGGCGTGATCTTCAGCGCCTTGTTCGGCCTGTGGATGGCGATCACCTACAATCGCCGCAAGGCGGTCGTCTGGATCGTGCTGATCGCCGGCGCAGCGGTCCCGGCGGCGCTCGCCCTGCTTTAGGCGCCTGTCCGCTCCTTGAAGAACTGGATGACGCGCATCTCCGTCGCCTTGGACGGGCCGTCGGGCTTCAGGTGCAGCGTCAGGACCGAGTGCGGCGGGATGTCGGCCGGCGCGGCGTCGTCGTCGCTGAGTTCGATGGTTTCGACCCGATGGCCGAACTCGCGCCTCAGGGTCTCGAAGCGGGCGTCGGGGACCAGGACGTCGCTCTTGTAGCGCAGGGCCAGCATCGTCAAGTCCTCGGCCTCGAAGCGCTGCTTGGCGCAGGCGATCTCCTTGGGCGAGGCGTCGAGACCGGCGGCGCGCCGCTTCGAGCCGGCGGCGATCGGCATGGACGGCTGGGACAGCACTGGGGCGACCACCGAGGGTTCGGTCATCATCGCCAGCGCGAACCCGCCGGTGAAGCACATGCCCACGGCGCCGACGCCCTTGCCGCCGCACTCGGCGTGGGCGGAGCGGGCGAGCGCGCGCAGCCACTCGACGATCGGACTCGATGACTGGGTCGACCAGACGTGGAACTCGCGGCGGATGCAGATCGCGCCCAGCATCGAAGCCATGGCGTAATTCCGGCTGACCGGCTTGCCCGGGGTTCCGAACAGGCTGGGGCAGAAGACCGTCATGCCCGCCTCGGCCACATGGTCGGCGAAGCGAACCACCAGAGGGTGCAGGCCGGGAATCTCATGGATGATGATCACCGCAGGTCCGGAGCCCTTGCGGTAGACGGGCCGCGTATAAGGCCCGTCGGTGAATTCGAACCTCTGGTAGTCCGCCAGCGCCGCTTCGTGGCCCATCCGTCATCCCCCAGCCCAAGGAGGACGACCTTAGGCAATCAGAGCTTCAAGCGCAGCATCGAAGACTCGCCTTCGAATCCGCTCAGCTTCCAGACACCGGCCTCCTTGGTGAACATCAGCAGGCAGGGGCCGTCTTTCTTCTGGGTGGCGCAGACGCGGCCGTCCGGCAGGGTCTTCAACGCTTGGGAAATCACGATGGGCCCGGGGATCTGGGTGTCGGCGCGATAGCCGTAGTGCTCGGCCACCATGCGGAAGGTCTTGGGTTGCACCAAGAGTTGGTCGGCGATGTCCAGCGTCTGCGGCCCGAGCAGGGCGGCCAGGCCCTTCAGCTTCTTGTTCGAGCTCAGCTGTTCTTCGATCTTGCCCTGCAGCTCGGCTTTCAGCGCCGCATGGTCGACGTGGGTGTCGAAGGTCGCGCTGTCGTTGTCGCGGATCGAGATCAGCAGGGCGTGGACGTCGTTGGCGGCGCCCAGCTTCTGGGCCGTGGCGCAGGCGCTAAGAGCGAGGGCCATGAGGCTGATAAGGACGGCGCGCATGGCTGGGTCTCCGGAAGAGGCCCACTAAGATAGGCGCGCAAGACGGCGACTTCACGGCCCCGATTGAAACAGACGCCGCTAATCGCGGCCCAACATCCCCCGGGCCCAGAGCGCGATCGGCAGGCCGACGACGAACATATGGCCGCAGAACTCCTCTACGAACTTCAATCCCTTGGGATTGTTGACCGCGTGCACCGCCGACAGCGGCAGGACGACGAAGTGCATGACGACATAGATGCAAATGCCGAACAGCGGACCCGTGACCCAGGCCAGCCGCCGCAGGAGCGGCAAGCCCAGCGAGACGAGGACGAAGATCGCCGTGGCCACGAGCAGGATGAAATAGTGCGAGGCCAGCCCGATGGGCTCGACGATCGGCGGCATGGTCTTCACCGCCGCGCCGTACCAGCCGCGGGCGATCGACTTGGTCACCCCGCTCGCTGTGCCGCCGTAGATCAGCATGGCGGCGAAGAAGTCGAAGGAGGCGGCCATGAAGCCGCCGCCCAGGATGGCGGCCACGATGTCGCCTGGCGTCTTGGATTTCGGTGTCATGGCGGCGTCCCCGTTGTCGCGCGACCTCGTCCCGATATCTCCCGCGCGGCGCGACGCGGCGCAGTCGAAAAGCGACCAGCGGTCGCCGGGCCGCCACCAACGGACGCTGGGGCTCTTCGGGCGCGAAAAAGCCCCGGAGGGTCGCTCCGGGGCTTTGGTTCGTTCGGCTTGGCGCGGCGCTCTACAGCGTGCGCTTCACTTCCTCGAGGCTGAAACACTCGATGACGTCGCCGGCCTTGATGTCCTGGAAGCCCGCAAAAGCCATGCCACACTCGGTGCCGGACTGGACTTCGTTGACCTCGTCCTTGAAGCGCTTGAGCGTCTGCAGGGTGCCGAGTTCGAGGACCACGATGTCGTCGCGGATGATCCGCACCCGGGCTCCCTTGCGGACCACGCCCTCGGTGACCCGACAACCGGCGACGCGGCCGATCTTCGAGATGTCGAAGGCCTGCAGGACTTCGGCGTTGCCGAGGAAGGTTTCCCGCTGGATCGGCGCCAGCATGCCCGAGAGCACGCCTTTGATGTCGTCCAAGAGGTCGTAGATGATCGCGTAGTAGCGGATCTCCACACCCTCGCGCTCGGCGAGGACGCGCGCTTGCGCCGAGGCGCGGACATTGAAGCCGATGATCGCGGCGTTGGCGCCCTTGGCCAGCATGACGTCGCTTTCGCTGATCGCGCCGGCGCCCGACAGGATGATCCGCGCACGGACTTCCTCGGTGCCGATCTTGTCCAGCGAGCCGGTGATGGCTTCCACCGAGCCCTGCACGTCGGCCTTGATGACCAGCGGCAGTTCCGAGGCCTTCTTGTCGGTGATCTTCGACATCATCTCGGCCAGCGAATTGCCCTGGGCCGGAGCGCCGGCCTTTTCGCGCTTCACGCGGACGCGGTAGGCGGTGAGCTCGCGGGCGCGGGCTTCGTTCTCGACCACGGCGAAGGGATCGCCGGGAGCCGGGGTGCCGTCCAAGCCGAGGATTTCCACCGGCACGGAGGGGCCGGCTTCCGCCACCTGCTCCTCGCGCTCGTTGAGCAGGGCGCGGACCTTGCCCCAGTGGTCGCCGGCCACGACGATGTCGCCGCGGCGCAGCGTGCCGCGCTTGACCAGCACCGTCGAGACAGCGCCGCGTCCGCGGTCCAGCTTGGCTTCGATCACCACGCCATCGGCGATGCGGTCCGGGTTAGCCTTCAGGTCGAGGACTTCGGCCTGCAGCAGGATGGCTTCCAGCAGGTTGTCGAGGCCGGTCTTCTCCTTGGCGGAGACTTCGATGACCTGGGTTTCGCCGCCCAGGCTTTCCACGACGATCTCGTGCTGCAGCAGTTCGTTGATCACCCGGGTCGGGTCGGCGCCCGGCTTGTCCATCTTGTTGATGGCCACGATGATCGGCGCGCCTGCCGCCTTTGCGTGATTGATGGCCTCAATCGTCTGGGGCATCACGCCGTCGTCGGCCGCCACCACCAGGACCACGATGTCGGTCACGGTCGCGCCACGCATCCGCATGGCGGAGAAGGCGGCGTGGCCGGGGGTGTCGAGGAAGGTGACCCGCTGGCCATCGGCCAGGTTCACCTGATAGGCGCCGATGTGCTGGGTGATGCCGCCGTGCTCACCCGAAACCACGTCGGCGGAGCGTAGGGCGTCAAGCAGCGAGGTCTTGCCGTGGTCGACGTGGCCCATGACGGTCACGACCGGCGGACGCGGCAGCAGGTGGTCGTCCACGTCCTCGGCGCCGATGAAGCCTTCTTCGACGTCGGCTTCCGAGACGCGCCTCACCGTGTGGCCGAATTCGGTGGCCACAAGTTCGGCGGTGTCGTTGTCGATGACGTCGCCGCTCTTCAGCATAACGCCCTGGCGCATCAGGAACTTGATGATCTCCGCGCCGCGGATCGCCATCCGGTTGGCAAGTTCGGCCACAGTGATGACGTCGGGAATGACCACTTCGCGGGCCGCCCGGGCCTGCTCCTGGGTGCCGCCCTTGCGCTTTTCACGTTCGCGTTCGCGCGCCCGTCGGACCGAGGCGAGGGAGCGCATCCGATCGACGGCGCCCTCATCGTCACCGGCCACGGCCTGGATGGTCAGGCGGCCTTCGCGACGTTGCGGCGCGCCCTTGGCGCGGCTGATCGCCTTGGAGGGCGCGGCCTCGTTGCGGCGGCGGTCGTCATCGTCGGGCCGCCGGTCCATGGCTGCGCCGCCGGGCCGCGGGGCCTGGCGCGCGGCGCGCTGGATTTCAGGGGTGGCGGGCGGCGCGGCGGGACCGATGCGCGGACCACCGGGACCACGGGCGCCGCCAGGACCGCCCGGACGCGGGCCGACCGGACGAGGGGCGAGCGCCGAATAGCGCACGGTGTCGCCGCCGGCGGGCGCGGCGCGGGGGCCGTCCCGGTCGTTCGAACGCGGCGGGCCGCGGTCGTCGCGCACGGGGCGGCGGTCGTCATCGGGACGCGGCGCGCGCTGGTTGAAGCTCGTGCCCTCGAAGCGCGAGGGGCTCGGGCGATAGGTCGTCGTGCTGGCGCGGTCGTCGCGGCGGTCAGCCGAGGGCTGGTAGGTGCGGGTCTGGCCCGCGCCCATGGGCGCGCTGGGCGACGCCGGACGCGGCGCGGCCGGAGCTGCCGGCGCGGCGGCCACCGGAGCGGCCGGGGCCGGCGCGGGGGTCGGGGCCGCTACCGGCGTCGGCGCCGGTGTCGGTGTCGGTGCGGGCGCAGCAGCAACTGGAGCCGGAGTTGGAGCGGGAGCCGGCGCCTCGGCGGCCGGGGCCGGCGGCGCGGCGGGGGCCGCAGGCGGCGGAGCGGCGGCGGCGCGGGCGGCAGCCTCGGCGCGGGCGCGTTCC
>NZ_SSMZ01000014.1 GCF_004799395.1 Phenylobacterium sp. | reverse complement strand
CCTTGAGCGCACCTATCCCACCGTGCCCCCCCAGCGGGTGTTCGACGCCTTCGCCAGCATCGAGGGCAAGAACGGCTGGTTCACCGCGCCGAACGAGCGCTGGGACATCGGCGAGCGGACGATGGACTTCCGGGTCGGCGGCCGCGAGCGGCTGGAGGGCAAGTGGAAGAGCGGCATGGTGACCGAGTTCGACGTCCTCTACTTCGACATCATCCCCGGCGAGCGGATCGTCTACACCTACGAGATGCGGCTGGATGGGCGGAAGATCAGCGTTTCGCTCGCCACGTTCGAGTTCAAGGCGGTCCCAGGCGGCGGAACCCACCTGATCCACACCGAGCAGGGGGCTTTCCTAGACGGCTATGACGACAACGGCAGCCGCGAAGAGGGCAGCCGCGAAATCCTGGCCAAGCTGACGGCCTATCTGGAGGGCTAGGCGGCGGGCGGGACCTCGAAGAAGGGCGCGGGGTTGAGGATCTGGTTCTCCTGCTTGAGAACCAGGCCTCCGACCTCGGCCACGTAGGCCAGCCACTCGGGATCTGACCACAGGGCCGCGCGGCGCTGGGCGCGATCATCCAGGCTGTCGTAGGCCCACAGGTGGATCACCTTGTTCAGGGCGCCGACCTCCACCGAATAGTAGCCGACCAGGTGACCGAGGATGCGCTTCTGAACCGCCAACCCCTTCTCGCCATAGAGCTTGAAGTACCGGCGTGTGGCGCCCAGGGCCAAGGTGTAGGTGCGCATCTCGACGATCATCCGTATACGTCCTTCATCAGCATTCCGCCAGGTTGACGGCCAGGCCGCCGAGCGAGGTTTCCTTGTAGACCGCGCTCATGTCCTCGCCGGTGCGCTTCATGGTGGCGATCACCTTGTCGAGGCTGACCGAGTGCTGGCCGTCGCCCAGCAGGGCCAGACGCGAGGCGTCAATGGCTTTCACCGCGCCCATGGCATTGCGCTCGATGCAGGGGATCTGCACCAGGCCGCCGATCGGGTCGCAGGTCAGGCCGAGGTTGTGCTCCATGCCGATCTCGGCGGCGTTCTCGACCTGGGCGTTGGTTGCGCCCAGCGCCGCGGTCAGGCCGGCCGCGGCCATGGAGCAGGCGACGCCCACCTCGCCCTGGCACCCGACCTCGGCGCCGGAGATCGAGGCGTTCTTCTTGTAGAGCGCGCCGATGGCCGCGGCGGTCAGCAGGAAGGTGCGCCGGCCTTCCGCCGTGCCCTGGTGGAAGCGATCATAGTAGCGCAGCACCGCGGGAACGAGGCCCGCTGCGCCATTGGTTGGCGCGGTGACCACCCGGCCGCCGGCGGCGTTCTCCTCGTTCACCGCCAGCGCCCAGAGGTTCACCCAGTCCAGGGCGGCCAGGGGGTCGGCGATGCGCTTGTCGGCGTCGCACATCAGGCTCTGATGCACCTGGAAGGCGCGGCGCTGAACCTTCAGGCCGCCGGGCAGGACGCCGGGCGTCTTCATGCCGCGGTCGATGCAGGCGTACATGGCGGCCGCCACCTCATCGAGGCTGGCGTCGATCTCGGCGTCGCTGCGGCGCACCCGCTCGTTGGCGCGCATCACCTCGGCGAAGGTCAGGCCCGCGTCGGCCGCCATCGTCAGCAACTGCTCGCCGCTCTCGAACGGGTAGGGGACCTCGACTAGGGCCGCAGCTTCCGGCGGCGTGTTCAGCCCCATTTCGCCCTCGTCGCGGACGAAGCCGCCGCCGATGGAGAAATAGGTTCGCTCGGCGATCAGCCCGCCGTCGGCGTCGAAGGCGGCGAACTTCACAGCGTTGGGGTGCTGCGGTAGGCGCGTGCGGCCTTCCCAGAGCAGGTCTGTGGCCTCGTCGAAGGCGACGCCATGGCGGCCGCCGAGGTTCAGCCAGTGATTGGCGCGCACCTGGACGATCACGCCATCGGCCACGTCGGGATCGAGGCCACGCGGCTCGAACCCCGCCAGACCCAGGATCACCGCCCTGTCGGTGGCGTGGCCGCGGCCAGTCAGCGCCAGGGAGGCATAGAGGGTGATCTGCACCCGGGCGGTCTGATCGAGCCTGTCGCCCAGCCATTGCAGGAACCGCCCCGCGGCGGTCATCGGGCCCATGGTGTGCGAGCTGGACGGGCCGATCCCCAGCTTGAAGAGGTCGAAGACGCTGACGTTCATGGGCGGGGCTTGTAGCCCGTTTCCGAGATCAGGAAACCGTCAGCTCATCGCCGGCGCGGGGCCGGGCGGGTCGGGCGGCAGGGGGATGAACTCCTGGTCGTCGGCGTCGGGGAGCTTCATGCGCCCGGCGCGCCAGTCGGCCTTGGCCTGGGCGAGGCGGTCCTTGGAGGACGAGACGAAGTTCCACTCAATGAACCGTTCGCCGATGGGCTCGCCGCCCAGCAGCATGACGATGGCGTTGGTGGTCGCCTTGATCGGCACGGGCTGGCTTGGCGCGAAGACCGCCATCTGGCCTTCGTTGATCTGGCGGCCGTCGATCTCGACGATGCCCTGCGCCACATAGGCCGCCCGTTCCGGATATTCCGCCGGCAACTGGGCGGTCGCGCCGGCGTCCAGCGCCCAGTGGACGTAGAACATCGGCGAGTGGACCTTCACCTTGGCCTCCGCGCCGAAGGCCTTGCCGGCGATCAGGCGGGCCCACATGCCACCGCCCTCATAGGTGGGCAGGTCGTCGGGGCCATGGTGCGAGAAGGCCGGGTCAGTCTCCTCGTCTTCAGTAGGGAGCGCCACCCAGGCCTGGATGCCGTTCATGGTCCCGCCGTGGGTGCGCAGGTCCTCGAAGCGTTCGGAGTGGGTGATGCCTTTGCCGGCGGTCATCCAGTTGACCTCACCGGGCCGGATCACCTCGGTGGACCCCACGCTGTCGCGGTGGGTCATGGCGCCTTCGAACAGGTAGGAGACAGTGGAGAGCCCGATGTGCGGATGCGGCCGCACGTCCACCGTACGCGGGAAGCCCGCTGTGAACTGCGCCGGCCCCATGTGGTCGAAGAAGATGAAGGGGCCGACCATGCGGTGGCTGTGGAACGGCAGCACACGCCCCACTTCGAAGCCGCCCAGGTCGCGGCGGCGCTGGTCGATGACGAGTTCGATCATGTGGGAAAAGCCTCCGTCGCGGAAAGGCCTATCCTTGCGCGCTCACGTAGGGGCTGATCAAGCCGAGGGGCGCAGACGTGGTGTTCTTCACCGAGCGGATGACGATGCGGCTTTCGATGTTGGAGACCAGGCCCAGAGACAGGATGCGCTCGCGCAGGAAGTCGTCGAAGGCGTGCATGTCACGGGTCACTACGCGCAGTTCATAGTCGGCCGAGCCGGTGACCGTGGCGCACTGCACCACCTCGGCCAACTTGGTGATCGCGGTCTCGAAGGCGTCGAGGTTGTCGCGCGTCGGCAGGCTGAGCTTGACGGTGCAGTAGACCTCGAAGCCCAGGCCCAGCTTTTCGCGGTCCAGGATGGTCACCCGGCGCTGGATGACGCCGGCGTCCTCCAGCCGCTTGATCCGCCGCCAGCAGGGGCTGGAGGACAATCCGACCCGCTCGGCGATCTCCGCCACCGACAGCCCGGCGTCGTGCTGGATCAGATCCAGGATTTTAGCATCGACGGCGTCGAGCACCTCAGACAAGTTTTCCTCCCCGTTCTGCGCCTTATGGGCGTCGTTCGTGCCCCCGAACCCAGAGGCGGGGGCACGCTTTTGGCAAGCAATTGCTGTGATCTTATATGATCTTCTAAATGACGCGCGAGGGGCAGAAGGAAGAAAATTGCGATGCGGCACGCTGAAGTGACGCTCGACGACAAGTTTCTGCTCACCGAAGGCAGGGTTTTCATCACCGGCGTCCAAGCGCTGCTGCGTGTCCTGATGGACCAGCATCGGCTGGACAGGGCCGCGGGCCTCAGCACGGCGGGGTTCGTCTCCGGCTATCGCGGTTCGCCACTGGGCGGCCTGGACCAGCAGGCCAATCGCGCCAAGAAATTCCTGCAGGCCGCCGACGTCGTCTTCAAGGAAGGGATCAACGAGGACCTGGCCGCCACCGCCGTCTGGGGCAGCCAGCAGGCCAACCTGTTTCCCGACAGCGCCAAGTACGATGGCGTGTTCGGCATGTGGTACGGCAAGGCGCCCGGCGTCGACCGCACCGGCGACGTCTTCAAGCACGCCAACTTCGCCGGGACCTTCCCCAAGGGCGGGGTGCTGGCGGTGGCCGGCGACGACCACAACTGCAAGTCCTCCACACTGCCGTCGCAGTCGGAATACGCCTTCCAGGATTTCGAGATGCCGGTGCTGTCGCCGGCCGACGTGCAGGAGGTGCTGGACTATGGGCTGATGGGCTACGCCATGTCGCGCTATTCCGGCCTGTGGGTCGGGCTGATCGCGCTGGCCGACACCATGGATTCGGGCGTCACCATCGACATCGGCGTCGACCGCCACAAGTTTGTCCTGCCGGAGAACTTCCGCCTGCCCGCCGGGGGCCTCGGCATCCGGCTGAAGGACCAGCCGCTGGAGAAGGAGCGCCGGCTACGGACACAGAAGCTGCCCGCGGCGCTGGCCTTCGCGCGGGCAAACAAGATCGACCGGGTGATGCTAGGGTCCTCGCGCCCGCGTCTCGGCATCGTCTGCCAGGGGCAGGCCTACAAGGACGTCATCGAAGCCTTCGCGGCCATGGGGATTTCCTTCGCCGAAGCCGCCGACCTGGGCGTCGCGATCTATAAGGTCGGCATGCCCTGGCCGCTGGAGCCGCAAGGCATCCGCGCCTTCGCCGCCGGCCTGGAGACCATGATGGTCATCGAGCACAAGCGCCCGCTGATCGAGACCCAGGCGCGCGCGGCGCTCTACGACTTGCCGGCTCACGCGCGTCCGAAGATCATCGGCAAGGCGGACGAGCAGGGCCATCCGCTGCTGTCGGAGATCGGCTCGCTGTCGGTGGCGGAAGTGGCCCTGGCCATCGCCGATCGACTGCCCCCGGGCCCGCACATGGACCGCGTCCACGACTATCTTGCGCGGGTCTCAGCCGCCTCCATGGCCGCCGTGACGCTGAGCGCCGACCAGCAGCGCAAGCCCTTCTTCTGCTCCGGCTGCCCGCACAATTCCTCGACCCGCGTGCCGGAAGGCTCCCGCGCCCTGGCCGGCATCGGCTGCCACTACATGGCGAGCTTCAACGACCCTTCGACTGACTTGAACAGTCACATGGGCGGCGAGGGCCTGAGCTGGGTGGGCGCCTCGCCCTTCACCAACGAGAGCCACGTCTTCGTCAACCTGGGCGACGGCACCTACAACCACTCGGGCTCGCTGGCGGTCCGCGCCGCGGTCGCGGCCAAGTCGTCGATGACCTACAAGCTCTTGTTCAACGACGCGGTCGCCATGACCGGCGGCCAGGCGGCTGAGAGCGGCTTCACGCCCGCCCAGATCACTCGCCAGCTGCACGCCGAGGGCGTCGAGAAGATCGTCATCGTGGCGGCCGAGCCGGAGAAGTACCAGAACGCCACCGACCTGGCGCCCGGGGTGGAGGTGCATCCGCGTTCCGAGCTGATGGCCGTGCAGGAGAAGTTACGCGAGACGCCGGGCGTGACCGTGCTGCTCTACGACCAGGTCTGCGCCACCGAGAAGCGCCGCCGCCGCAAGCGCGGGACGATGAAGTCCGCCCCGCAGCGCGTGATGATCAACCCGCTGGTCTGCGAAGGCTGCGGCGACTGCTCGAAGACCTCCAACTGCGTCTCGGTCGAGCCGCTGAACACCGAGTTCGGCCGCAAGCGCAAGATCAACCAGTCCTCCTGCAACCAGGACTACACCTGCCTGGAAGGCTTCTGTCCTTCCTTCATAACGCTCGAAGGCGCGGAGAACCCGCAGCGCGAGGCGATGCCGGCGCTGACCGCGGACTCCACGCCCCTGCCGGCCTTCGAGCCCTTCGAGGGCGTGAAGAACATCGTCTTCACCGGCGTCGGCGGCACCGGCGTGACGACGGTCGCCTCGATCCTGGCCATGGCCGCCCACGTTGACGGCCGGGCGGCCTCGGTGGTCGACATGACGGGCCTCGCGCAGAAGGGCGGGGCGGTGTTCAGCCACGTCCGTATCGGGGCTGCCGAGGACACCGTGGTCGGCGGCCGCGTGCCGGCGGCCAGCGCGAATGTCCTGATCGCCTGCGACCTGCTCTCGGCGGCCGGCGCCGATGCGCTGGCGCTCTACGCCAAGGACCGAACGGTGGCGGTGGGTAACGCCGACTTCGCGCCCACAGCCGACTTCGTCAGCGACCGCGATGTGCGCTTCGACGCCGAGGAACAGGGCCGCCGGCTGGCCGCGGCGGTGAAGTCCTACGACGCCATGCCGGCCCAGAACCTGGCGGTGGCGAACCTGGGCGACGCGATCTACGGCAACATGATCATGCTGGGTTTCGCCTGGCAGAAGGGCGTGATCCCGCTCTCCAGCCGCGCCCTCTACCGCGCCATCCGATTGAACGGCGTCGACGCCGAAGCCAACCTTCAGGCCTTCGAACTGGGCCGCAAGGCGGCGTTCGATCCTGCCGCCCGCGGCAAGCGCGAGGACGACGTGCCGACGCCGGAGACCATGACCCTGGACGAGCTGGTCGCCCATCGCACGAAGGAGCTTACCGCCTACCAGAGCGCGGCCTACGCGAAGCGCTACGCCGACCAGGTGGCGGCAGTGCGCGCCGCCGAGGCCCCGCTGACGTCCGAGGCCCTGACCCGCGCCGTAGCGGTGAACCTCTACAAGCTGATGGCCTACAAGGACGAATACGAGGTCGCGCGGCTCTACACCGACGGCCGCTTCCAGGCCTACCGCAATCTGACCTTCAAGGGCGGCAAGGCCAAGGTCTGGCTCGCCCCGCCGCTAATCGCACGCAAGGGCTCCAACGGGCGGCCGAAGAAGATCGCCTTCGGCGGCTGGATGCTGGACGCCGCCTTCCCGGTCATGGCCCGGATGAAGGGCCTGCGGGGCACGGCGCTGGACATCTTCGGCTACACTGACGAGCGGAAGACGGAGCGCGGCCTGATCGCCGACTACGAGGCGGGCCTCAAGGCGCTGATCGCCGGCCTGACGCCCAACCGGCTGGAGACCGCCCTCCGCATCGCCGCCATCCCGCAGAAGATTCGCGGCTACGGCCATATCAAGGACGCTTCCATCGGCCCCGCCAAGGCCGAGGAGAAGGCGCTGTGGGATCGCTGGGAGAAGCAGGGCGAGCGGGAACTGGTGGGCGCCTCGTGATCCTGCGTCCATCCGGCCGCGCACAAAACAGGCGCAACGCTTTCAAAGCCTGACCGTTCAAGCCACTATCATCTCAGCGGAGGGGCGGCGGGGGCTGTCCCAACGGGGGAACGACCAATGGACGAACGCGAAGAGAGACGACTGCACGACAGCGTCAGCCTGGTGGGGCTCAGGGCTCACGCCACCGCGGTGGGATTCCTGAAACTGACCTCCGAACTGGTTCGGGCCGGCGTGCTCGACGAGGGGGCCGTGGACCGGATCAAGGAGGCGATCGTCAAGGAGCTGTCACTCTCCCGAAGCCGCTCGGCGTCGAAGGAGGAGTTCGAGCGGTCGACGCGCGCGCGCCTCGACGGGCTGTTCGCGGGCGAGGAACGCCTCGGCGAACAACCGCCCCCGGAGATGGCTCCGGGCGCCTGAGCCGATAGGCCACGGGCGGCCTCCGCAAGCGGGTTGACCCGCCAGGCTACATCTGTAAATAATCTGGCCTACGTGTGTAATTTCCGGGAAGCACGGGCCATGACCTTTGTCGCGCCGATCGTCCCGAAACTTCGGCGCGGCGCCACGGCGCGGCTGACGCTGATCACGCTCGCGGGGCTGGCGGTGGCGGTCCCCGCGAGCGGGCTCTACGCCTTCTGGAATCACCAGCATGGGCTGCGCCGGGACTGGGACATCAAGGGGCCGCCCTGTCCGCCGCCGAAGGACAGCTGGGAGGCCATTGTCCTCAAGCGCCAGCCGCACAGCTTCAAATACGGCGGAGCCGACTTCGCCCATCCGTTCGGCGGCGCCGACTGCGCATCGGTGCCGGATGGCCGTTTCCCGACGCGCGACGCCTACTACGTCTGCCAGTTCACCGGGCCGGTTATGGTGTCGGTCACCGTGGCGGGGAAGACGACCGTCTTCGAGCCCGGCTATGGCCGCCACGCCGCGGTCAGCGTCCGCAAGGGTCGGGTGGCCTGCGTGCTGGGCGGCTGGACGCAGGCCTAGCGATGCGACCTCGGGCCGCGTGACAAGCCCAGGGCCGTGGAATAGGCTTTCACGACCCATCGTCGGGGGGACATCATGGTCAGCGCCGTTCTCGCCGCCGCCGTTGTCTTCATGCAGGCTGCGGCCGCCGGCACACCCGCCACCACAACCGACCCCTCGCCACCGCCCGCAGCCACGGCGTCCAACTCTGTCAGCCCGTTGACCGTGACCGGCAAGACGCGGCAAGCCGTCGACCTCGACCCCAGCGCGGTCGTCTGTCACAGCGAAACCAAGCTCGGCAGCCTGTTGCCCATCAAGATCTGCGCCACGCGCCGCGAAGTGGACGAACGCCGCCAGAACGACCAGCAAGTCGCCCGGGACTTCCAGCGCTCCGTCATGGTCGGGAAGCAGCCGCAGTAGGCGGCGCGCACCCGCACCGCGCCGGTGTCCGCCGACTCTGCGCGGAAGCCGTTACATCCGCTGACGAGATTGGAGTTCTGGCCCGCATGGACGTACGGCGCGAGGTGTTCTGGATAACGACCTGGGCGAGGCGTCTGGGGTGGAGCCTTCTAGTCCTGTGCATGGCCGCAGGGCTCGCCGCGCCGACGCCGACGTCGGCGGACGCCAAGCGCGACCGCGCC
The DNA here is from genome assembly GCF_004799395.1 of Phenylobacterium sp. Lineage (GTDB taxonomy): Bacteria > Pseudomonadota > Alphaproteobacteria > Caulobacterales > Caulobacteraceae > Phenylobacterium. The sequence continues at coordinate 8,776 of NZ_SSMZ01000014.1, read as the reverse complement.
GGCGGGCTGGAAGTCCGCTCGCCGAATGGCGCGCTCACCGCGAGCCTCACGGCGGTCGGCGCCGGCTGCGACGAGAGCGTCGTCACCATTCGCACCGCCGGCCCCGCGGTCGTCCATAGCTTCACCTCGCCGGACTGCCAGAACGGCTATGTGGTGAACCAGGCGCAATGGACGGCGGATTCGCGTTTCTTCATCTTCAACCTGCAGAGTTCCGGCGGCCATCAGCCGATGAACCAGCCGCTGTGGCGCTACGACCGGACGATCGGCGACATCCGCGAGGTGAGCCTGCCCGGCAACGTCGTGCCGGGGGCCTTCCGGCTACGGCCGCACGATCACCTGGCCCTGCGGGTCTGGAACATCGACCGCCAGGCGGAAGCCGGCGTGGAAGTGGACCTGAGGGCGGAGCGGTAGGTCTCTGCTGGACCCCGTCGAAATGTCTGCGATGACTCGGCATTCTTCTGGATGCGGCGCCCTTCATCTGGAATAGGGCTCGGGTGGCGCCCCCTACTTCACTGCCGCCAGCACCCCAGCCACCATTGCATCATAGGCCGCGCGCAGCTCCTTGCCCGTCGCCGCCGGCCAGGCGGAGTTCTGGACGATGATCAGGTGCTCCTTCGGGAACGTCGTGATCGCCTGGCCAAAGATGCCGACGGCTTCGTAGGAGCCGTTCGCGCGGATCCACCAGAAGTAGCCGTAGCCGCCCAGGCCGTTGTCGATCTCCTGCTTGGTGGCGTCGACGACCCACCAGCTGGGCACGACCGGCTTGCCGTCCGCCACGCCGCCGCCGGCGATGAACATGCCGAGCCGCCCGTAGTCGCGCAGCGTCATGGAGATGCCCGTGCCGCCGCGTTCCTGGCCGCCGGGATCGGTCATCCAGACGCCGTCCTGCTCCATGCCGTAGGGCTTCCAGATCTTCTCCGAGGCGTATTGCGCGAGGCCCTCGCCGGTCGCCTTGGAGACCAGCACGCCGACCAGATCGGTCTCGCCAGTGTTGTAGTGCCAGGTCGTGCCCGGTTCGTGGGCGCGGGGCAGCTTGCGCAGGTAGCTGACCATCGGGTTGACCCCCGGCTCGGTGACCGAGCCGCCGGCCAGGGCCACGTCGGACTTGGGGTCGGTGTAGTCCTCGTTCCACTTCACGCCGGAGCTCATCATCAGCATCTGGCGGACGGTAACGCCCTCATAGGCGCTGCCCTTCAGGTCGGGGACGTAGCGGGTGATGGGGTCGTCGATCGACGTGATCTTGCCGTCCTGGATCGCCGCGCCCACCAGGGTCGAAGTCATCGACTTGGCCACGGAGAAGGAGGTCCAGCGGTCGGTGGGCTTGCGGCCGAGGCCGTATTTTTCGAGGACAATCTTGCCGTCCTTCAGCACCAGCAGGCCGGAGACCCGGTAGGCCTTCATGTAGTCGTCGATGGTCCAGGCGTTGCCGTCATAGGCGAAGGTCGGCGCGATCTGGTGGGCGGCGACCGGCAGCGGGTGGACCTTGGCGCCGCGCCTGATCGTGTTGGTCTTGAAGATGTGCTCGATGTCGCGGAAGCCCTTGGCCTGCTTCTCGCCGCGCCAGTCGAGGATCGAGGCGATGGCTACGGGATGGTTGGGGTCGAGGGAGACCTGGGCGTGGGATGTGGTGGTGATCACGAGCGCGCCCGCAAACGCCAGCCCAACGATCTTCCGCATGTCACGCACTCCTGGATTTTGGCGGGCAGCTAGAGCGTTTTTCAACCCGGCCCGCAACACCCACCGCGGGGATGAGCGGCGTGAGGGTTTCGCTTCGGCGCGCCACGCGCTAGGCGGTGGGGATGGCCGAGTTCGATTTCGATGCGGTGGTGGTGGGCGCAGGCGCCGTGGGGCTGGCGTGCGGATATGCGCTGGCGAAGCGCGGCCTGACCGTGGCGGTGCTGGAGAAGGAGGCGGCCATCGGCCAGGGCGTCTCCTCGCGCAATTCCGAGGTGGTGCACGGCGGGCTCTACTATCCGACCGGCTCGCTGAAGGCGCGGCTGTGCGTCCAGGGCCGGCGCGCCCTGTACGCCTTCTGCGATCAGCACCACGTCGACTACGACCGCTGCGGCAAGCTGGTCGTGGCGACAGAGCCGGAGGACGAGGCGCGGCTCGGCGATATCCTGGAACAGGCCCGCACCAACGACGTCGAGGGCATGGAGCAGATCAGCGCCGCCCAGGCCGTGGCGATGGAGCCGGAGCTGAAGTGCTATGGCGCGCTGATCTCGCCGCAGAGCGGGATCTTCGACAGCCACGGCTATATGCTGGCCCTGGAGGGTGAGATCGGGGCCGGCGGCGGGGCGGTGGTCACCTCGACGCCGTTCGAAGGCGCCGCTCCGCTGGAGGGAGGCGGGTTCTCGGTGCGGGCCGGCGGCGAGGAGCCGGCGACGCTCACCTGCCGCTACCTGGTCACGGCGCCCGGCCTGTCGGCGCAGGAGGTGGCGGCCAAGATCGAGGGCTTCCCGGCCGCGGAGATCCCCAAGGCGCACTACGGCAAGGGGATGTACTTCCGCCTGGTGGGCAAGGCGCCGTTCAGCCGCCTGATCTATCCGCCGCCGATCCACGGGGCGCTCGGCACCCACTATCGCCGCGACCTGGGCGGCCAGGCGGTGTTCGGACCGGATCTGACCTATGTGAAGACCCTGGACTACAGTGTCGATCCCGCGATGCGCGGCGCCTTCGCCGCCTATATCCGCAAGTTCTGGCCGGCCGTGCCCGAAGAAGCGCTCAGCCCCGACTACGCCGGCATCCGCCCCAAGCTGCACGGCCCCGACGAGCCGCAGCCGGACTTCCGCATCGATGACGCGGCGATGCACAAGCTGCCCGGTCTGGTAGCCCTGTTCGGCATCGAAAGCCCCGGCCTGACCTCCTCCCTGGCGATCGGCGAAAACGTGGCGGGGCGGTTGGGTCTGTAGGCCCGCTCTCCCTCTCGCTTCGTGGGGGAGAGGAGGCTTATGGTGCCGCGCTCAAGTTCTCCGGGGGATTCCTTTGCGATCGATCATCCTTTTCGCCGCTGTGTCCGTTCTGGCGGCCTCCGCCCACGCCCAGACCGCGCCGCCGCACTTCGATCCCCTGAAGACTTTTGCGCCGCTCAACCTGGCCGCGCCGCCGACCACGATCCGGACGGGCTCCGGGACGCCGGGTCCGGCCTATTGGCAGAACCGCGCCGATTTCAACATCGACGCTCGGATCGACACCACGGCCCACGTGCTCTCCGGCGAGGAGACGATCACCTATACGAACAACAGTCCCGAGGAGCTGGGCTTCCTCTGGATCCAGATGGACCAGAACCTCTACCGTCGCGAAAGCCGCGGCTACGCCATGTCCGGCGGCCGCCGCATCGATCCGAGGAACTCGACGCCCGGCTACGAGATCGACGCGGTTATGTCAGGCGGCAAGACGCTCAACACCGTGGTCAGCGACACCCGCATGCGCGTCGACCTGCCGTCGGCGGTCAAGGGCGGCGGCGGCAAGGTGCAGGTGAAGATCAAGTACCACTTCCTGATCCCCGGCCTGTTCGGCGGGCGGATGGCCTGGGAGACCAACAAGTCCGGCGACATCTACGACCTGGCGCAGTGGTACCCGCGCCTGCAGGTGTTCGACGACGTGCGCGGCTGGGACACGCTCCCGTACCTGGCCAATGAGTTCTACCTCGAATACGGCAATTTCGACTACGCTGTGACCGTGCCGGCCGACATGATCGTGGCCGGGTCGGGCGCTCTGGTGAACGCCAACGAAGTGCTGACGGCCGAGCAGCGGGCGCGGTTCGAACGCGCCAAGGCCAGCGACAAGACGGTGCTGATCCGCACGCCGGAGGAGGTGGCCGAGACGCCGCCGCCGAAGGGCGCGACCAAGACCTGGCGCTTCCACATGGACCAGACCCGCGACGTGGCCTTCACGGCCAGCCGGGCCTTCGTCTGGGACGCGGCCAAGATCAACTTGCCGGACGGCAAGAGCGCGGTCGCCCAGTCGGTCTACCCGCCGGAGAGCGTCGGCGACAACGGCTGGAGCCGGTCGACCGAATATATGAAGGACGCCGTCGAGCGGTTCTCCAAGCGCTGGTATCCCTACCCCTGGCCGAACGCGATCAACGTGGCCGGGCCCGCCACCGGCATGGAATATCCGGGCATCGTCTTCGACGGCATCGACGACAAGGCCAAGACCCTGTTCTTCATCTCGGCGCACGAGATCGGCCACTCCTGGTTCCCGATGATCGTCGGCTCCGACGAGCGGCGCGACCCGTGGATGGACGAAGGGATCAACACCTTCATCGACGTCTATGAGAGCGACGACTTCGAGAACGGCGTCTATGGCCCGAAGCGCGATGGAGAATACGCCCCGGCGCCGGCCGGCACGCCGGCCGACCAGATCGCAGAGTTGATCAAGGACCCCGAGGCGCCGGTGATCCTGTCGCGCGGCGACACCATCCGCGAGAAATACCGCCACCCGGTGACCTACTTCAAAGCCGCCTTCGGGCTCACCCTGCTGCGCGAAGACATCCTGGGCCCGGAACGCTTCGACCCGGCCTTCCGCAAGTACATCGCCGACTGGGCGTTCAAGCACCCCAAGCCCAGCGACTTCTTCCGCGAGATGGAGAGCGCCGGCGGCGAGGACCTCAGCTATTTCTGGCGCGGCTACTTCCTCAACAACTGGTCGCACGACATGGCCGTCAGCGACGTGAAATACGTCGACGGCGACCCGGCCAAGGGCGTGCAGGTAACGGTGCAGAACCTTGGCCGGCTGGTCCTGCCGGCGACACTGCGGGTGACCTACAAGGACGGCAAGAAGAAGGACGTTCGCGTCCCTGTGGAAACCTGGATGCAGACCGGGACCCACACCTTCACCGTCGAGGGCGGCGGCGCGGTGGCCGAGGCGACCATCGACCCCGACCATCGCCTGCCTGACGCCGACCGCTCCAACAACAGCTTCAAACCGCAATGAGGCCCGGCGCCATGATCAAGAACCGCATCACCGACCTGCTTGGCGTGCAGTACCCGATCGTTCAGGCGCCGATGGGCTGGATCGCCCGCGCGCAGCTGGCCTCGGCGGTCTCCAACGCCGGGGGCCTGGGCATCATCGAGACCTCGTCCGGGCGCCTCGACGAGGTGCGCGAGGAGGTCAAGAAGATGGCCGGGCTGACCGACAAGCCCTGGGGCATCAACGTCGCCCAGGCCTTCGTCCGCGACCCGGACATCGTCAGCTTCGTCGCCGACCAGGGGGTGAAGTTTGTCACCACCTCGGCGGGCGATCCCAACCGCTATTGCGAGGCGCTGAAGGGCCGGGGTCTCACCGTGTTCCACGTAGTCCCGTCGCTGGCCGCGGCGCTGAAGGCCATCGAGGCCGGCGTCGACGGCCTGGTGGTCGAGGGCGGCGAGGGCGGCGGGTTCAAGAACAGCCGCGACGTGGCGACCATGGTGCTGCTGCCGCTGGTCTGTTCGAAGGTCTCCGTGCCGGTGATCGCCGCCGGCGGCATCACCGACGGGCGCACCATGGCTGCGGCCTTCGCCCTGGGCGCCGAGGGCGTGCAGATGGGGACGCGCATGGTCTCCGCCGCCGAGAGCCCAGTGCACCAGAACTGGAAGGACATGATCGTCGGCGCGAAGGAGACTGACACGGTCTTCCTCAACCGCTTCGGCCCGGGGCCTGCGCTGCGCGCGCTGCGCACCGAGAAGACCACGGAGTTCGAAAAGACGCCGCCCGAGAGCATCATGGGCGAGTTTGCTCGCGCGCTCGACCTCTACTTCGGCGGCGACATGGAGGCCTCGATCGCACTCTCCGGCCAGGTCGCCGGGCGGATCGACAGCGTCAAGCCGGTGGCCCAGATCATCCGCGAGACGGTGGAGGAGTTCGAGGCCACGATCGCCGAGATCGGCGCGAAGTATGGGGTGGTGGTGGCTTAGGCGCCGCAGCTCCTCCCCTTCGGGGGAGGTGGCGCGGAGCGCCGGAGGGGGCTTCCGCTCAAACCTAGGAAGCCCCCCTCAGTCGGCTTCGCCGACAGCTCCCCCGACGGGGGCAACTGGCTCTAGATCCGCCCCGCCACGCTCTCCAGCGCCTCCGCGGGGCTCGCGCCGTCCAGGTGGATGCGGGACCACAAGGCGAAGAACAAGAGCGGCCAGCGGACGCCGTCGCCGCCGGCCTTGAAGGCTTCGGCGGCTTGCGGCTGGACCTGGCGTACGGCGTCGATCTTGCCGAGGCGGGCGGCGATGTCGGCGGCGCGCGGCGCGATCCAGGCTTCGACAGGCACCGTGAAGCCCTGCTTGCGGGCCCAGGGCTCGGCGGCGGGGCAGGCGCGCTCCAGCCATTTGCGCAGCAGCCACTTGCCGTAGCGGCCGCGCACCTTGAACCGGTCGGCGAGCGGGAAGGCGAAGGCTGCGACGTACGGATCAAGGAACGGCGTGCGGCCCTCGAGGCCATGGGCCATCAGGCAGCGGTCGAGCTTGAGCAGCAGGTCGTTGGGCAGCCATGTGGCGATGTCTGCCCATTGCGCCTGCTGCAGGCGGGTCAGGTCGGCCGGGCCCTTGGCCTCGGCGCGCCAGCGGACCAGGGCGGCAGGGTCGGCGCGCCTCGGCTCGGCGGGCCGGCCGCCCAGCCAGGCCGGGCGCAGGGCGCGGCGGTAGCGGCCGTAGCCGCCGAAAAGCTCGTCGCCGCCCTCGCCAGTGAGCACCACGGTCAGCGTGCCCTTCGCAGCCTCGGCCAGCTTGTAGGTGGGAAGGGTCGCATAGTCGGCGGTGGGGTCGTCCAGGGCCCAGGCGACCTCAGGCGCGATCCGCCAGAAGTCTGCCTCGCCGAAGTTTGTCTCCCGCCAGTCGAGGTTGAGCGTGCGGGCCACGCGCTCGGCCTGGGCGCGTTCGTCCGTGGCGCCGGGCGCGTCGAAGCCGCAGGTGAAGGCTGTGACCGGCCGCTCGTTCAGCCGGGCCATCAGGGTGGCGATGGACGCCGAGTCGATCCCGCCGGACAGGAACAGGCCGTAGGGGACATCGGAGCGCTGGTGTACGCGGACGGAATCCTCGAGGACCCGATCCAGCTCATCCAACAATTCCCGCTCGTCCCCGCGAAGGCGGGGATCCATCGGGCGTTGGGGAACGGTCCTTAACTCAGCTTGGGTCTCGGCCTTTGGGGGGATGAGCGGAGGTTTTGAGAGCCATCCCTGCCGCCAGTTGCTCGCAATCCGCCCGTCGCGGACCTCGACCACCTCGCCGGGGGCGAGGCGACGGAGGCCTTGGAAGAGGGTGCGTGCGCCGAGGGTATAGTTGAAGGCGAGCAGCTCCTTGGCCGGCTCGGGGTCGAGGACCGTCTGCATCAGGCCGGCCTTCAGGAAGGCCCGGGGCTCGGAGGCGAAGGCCAGGCCGCCGTCGTGTTCCATGATGTAGAGCGGCTTGATGCCGAAGGGATCGCGGGCCAGCCAGGTTCGGCCGTCGCCGCCGATCAAGCAGAGCGCGTACATCCCGCGCAGGCGCTCGAAGGCCTTATCGCCCTCGCGGGCGTAGAGATGCAGCAGGGGCTCGAAATCGGAGCCGGTGGAAAGAAAGTCCGTGAGCTGATGATCCCGCGTCAGCTCAACGTAGTTGTAGATCTCGCCATTGCCGATCACCGTCGAGCCGGCGGCGTGCAGCGGCTGCCAACCCCCCTCCAGGTCGATGATGGAGAGGCGCGCGTGGGCGACGGCCGCGCCGGCCATCTCTTCCACGCGGATGCCATCAGGGCCGCGGTGGGTCAGGGCGGCGATCATCTCGGCGGCGCGGGCGTCCGCCCCGCCGATCTGTCCCGCGATGCCGCACATTCAGGCCGCCCCGTAGTCGGCGAAGAGGGTCTTCCACTGGCCGATCACCGCGGCCTCGGAAAACTCGGCGGCCACCCGGCCGAGGCCGCGCTCGGCCAGCCGCGCCGCGCGGGCCGGGTCGGCCAGCAGCTGGCGTACGCTTTCGGCCAGGCCGCCAGGGTCGTCGATGGGGATCAGGAGGCCGTCGCGCCCGTCCTCGATCAGCGCCTTGGGGCCTTGGCTTTCGGCGGCGATCACCGGCAGGCCATGCGCCCAGGCCTGGATCACCACATTGCCCAGCGGCTCGTAGCGCGAGGGGAAGACGCAGATGTCGGCGGCCCGGTAGAGCGCCGAGGGATCGGTGCGCCACCCCAGGAACCGCACGCGGTGCTCGACGCCGAGCGCCTGGGCCATAGCCTTCAGCTTGGCCTCGAGCGGCCCGACCCCGGCGATCCACAGGTAGGCGTCCGGCAGTTCGACCAGCGCCTGCAGGCTGACGTCATGGGCCTTGCTATCGTGAAGCCGGCCCATGCCGAGCAACAGGGGCGCGCCGGCCGGGGTGTCCAGGCTGGCGCGGTCCAGCCCGGCGCCGTCCGGCGGCGCGGCGGCGAAGTTGGGGATGCAGCGCACGCGCCCCGCCGGCCAGCCCTGACCCACGATCCACTCGGCGATGTCCTCGGTGTTGGCCACCAGCTCCTCGAAGCCCGCGTAGTATTTGAGGTTGTAGTAGCCGCCCAGCCGCCCGATCCGCGCCCAGGGCCCGTGTGGCGTGTGGCGTGCGGCGCGGTTCATCCAGGCCAGCAGCAGCTTAGCGTTCTGCAGCCGCGCGTAGCCGGCGGCGGCGGTCCTGGTCAGAATGTCGATGGGGCCGCCGAAGCCCAGCGTCTTCACCGGCACACCCGCGGCCGTCAGCGCCGCCTCGCGGCCGGGGTGCCGGCGAATGGCCGCCGCCTCGCCCACGCCGGCGCGCGCTAGCGCGGTGACGAGGTCGACGAGGTAGGTCTCGGCCCCGCCGTCGCC
>NZ_SSMZ01000139.1 GCF_004799395.1 Phenylobacterium sp. | reverse complement strand
TCTGGCCATCGAGCGCAAGGCGGACGGGCGCCTGATCGGCCACTGTGGCCTGGCGCCGTCACCCGAGCTGGACGGTGTTCCGCAGGGCCTGGAGATCGGCTGGGCGCTGTCCCCCGACGCCTGGGGCTCAGGCTTTGCTGTCGAGGCGGCGCGCGCCGTGCTCGCGGACGGCTTCTCCCGGCCCGGCGTCGAGGAGGTTTACGCCTACACCGGCGAAACGAACCTGCGGTCTCGGGCGGTGATGCAGCGGCTCGGCATGTCTCGCGCCGCGGACCACGATTTCGACCATCCGACGCTGCCGGCCGACCATCCGTTGAAGCGGCACATCGTCTATATCGCGTGCCGGCCTTAGGGGGTCGGGCAGTTGGCCGGACCCAGGCGCGTCTTGGCCAGCTCGGCTTGCGCTGCGGCGAAGTCGGCGCGGAAGGCAGGGTCGGCGTGCTCGCGGGCCACCATCACCGAACCCAGCAGGCGGCCGGCTTCGACATCGGACTGGTAGTGCACGCCGCAGATCACCCGGCTGTCGCCGATCTCCCGGCCGGCCAGCGCCAAGCCCGACGCCCGCGCCGGCGCCAGCTCGCCCAGGATCAGGCCCCAGGCCATGCCGACCATCGCGTGGCCGGAAGGATAGGAGGCGTTGGTCTTCATCCAGTCCTCCCGCTTGATGCAGATGGGCTGTTCGTCGCCGATTGGCGGGCGGGTGCGGTTGTAGTGATCCTTGGGCGGCGTCCCGACCGTACGGGCGTCCAGTTCGACCCGTTGGAGCAGGTGGTAGGTCGCCGGCGACGCCTTGGCGTCGATCGGCGCGCCAAGCGCGCAGGCGTAGCGCTCCAGGGCTCCGCCGTTCCACAGGTCATTGTCTTTCGTCGCCTGGATCCAGCGCGCCGACCCCGCCATGGCGCGGGTTTCCAGATAGACGGTCCTGTCGGCCCGGCCGCGCGGCGAATCGAGGGCCGGCGGCGGGCCGATGACCGCCTGGCCGTCGATGGCAGCGGCGGACAGATAGCCGCTCAGCTTGATCGGCGACGGCCCGGCGAGCGACGGCCCGGCGCGCGACGGATCGACGACCGGCTTCTCCGCAGGTGCAGCCCCCAGCAGAAGGACGGCCGCGGCCGCCAGGAACAGGGATCGGATCAAGATATCTCCAGGCGTCAGGATCGCAGGACGGTCTTGCCGTTCTTGATAACCGTCGCGCCGCGCGCCGCAACCCGGGCCTCGAAGGAGATCACGTTTGCGTCCTTCCACAGGTCGACGGTGATGGTGTCGCCGGGGAACACCGGGGCGGAGAACCGCGCCTGGTGGCTGAGGATCTGGTCCGGATCGTAGCCGGTGATGGCCTGCAGCACCGCGCGGCAGGTGATGCCGTAGGTGCAGAGGCCATGGAGGATGGGCCGCGGAAAGCCGGACCGCTTGGCGCTTTCCGGATCGGAGTGCAGCGGATTGCGATCGCCGTTCAGGCGGTAGAGCAGGGCCTGGTCCTCGCGGGTCTCGATGTCGACGGACAGGTCGGCTTTGCGGCTGGGGATCTCGTGCGGCTCTGGCTGGCCGTCCGAGGGGCCGCCGAAGCCGCCGTCGCCCCGGGCGAAGGTCGAGCCGGTCAGGGTGGCGACCTTCTCGCCCGCCTCGTCGGTCCAGACGGTCTCGTTGATGATCACCGCGCCCTTGTCCTTGCCCTTATCGAAGGCTCCGACCGTGCGGCCCTGGGCGGTGAATGTCCCCGAGGTCGGCAGAGGCTTGTGCAGCTCCACCTTCTGCTCGCCATGCACCACCATCAGGAAGTTGATGACGCTGGCCCGATGCCCGGGCTTCTGCTCGACCAGGTCGGCGCCGCGCGCCGGACGGCCGCCCGCCGAGGCCAGCACCGTGGCCGCCGTCGGGATCACCTTCAGGCCCTTCTCGTAGACGAAGGGCAGTTCGGTCTCGTTCATGGGGTCGCGCCCCATGCCGACGCCCAGGGCGTAGAGCATCACGTCCTTGTCGCCGTAGGTGAAGGTGCGCGGAGCGGTCTTCTGGTCGAGGATGTCCGGGTAAAAGATGGGCACGACTATTCCTCCGATTTTTATGGGCTGGCTCTCGTGGCCGCTGAACTATGGCGGAGATCAAAGCGCCTGGGCCGGAGCGGCGCAAGCGTCCAGCCGGCGCATTTGCGGGTCAGGGCCTGATCGGCTAGAAGCGGCGACTTCCCGCGGGCGGCCCGCTTCAGGCCATCCACGGTCCTCCTCGGTCCCGAAGGCGCTTCATGACGACTCCCGCCCAGCCCGGCATCACCGGCAACGTGCTCTTCTACTCCCAGCCCGAGCCGCTCTCGCCGCAGATGCATGGCAAGTTGGGCGTCAAGAACATGGACGGACCCTTCGGCTTCGCGAAGGTCGGCCACGCCGTGCCGCTGACGGTCGGCGAGTTCCCGGCGGCGGCCTCCACCGGCCCGATCATCTTCGTGGGCGACGAGAAGCTGCCGATCTCGGTGATGGGCCTGAACGCCGGCGAGAACATGTTCCTGCGCGCCGACGGCATGTTCGAGCCGGGCATCTACATCCCGGCCTATGTCCGCCGCTATCCGTTCATCTTCGCCAATGACGACGCGGCCAAGCAGATGGTGCTGTGCATCGACCGCGCCGCGGAATTCATCGTCGAGGACGGCTATGACATGCCGTTCTTCGAGGCCGACGGCCAGCCCAGCCAGTACACCAAGAACTGCATCGAGTTCTGCAACAACTTCGAGTTGGAACGTCAGCGCACCGCCAACTTCGTCCAGATCCTGCAGGAGCTCGACCTGCTGGAGACCAAGGCCGCCACCTACAGCGCGATGAACCCCGACGGCTCGGCGGCCGAGCCGCAGAAGATAGCCGACTACTTCGGAGTCTCTGAAGAAAAGCTGCTCAAGCTGCCGGCCGACAAATATATCGAGCTGCGCGACAACGGCGCCCTGCCGCAGATCCACGCCCACCTGATATCGCTGCTCGGCTGGGACCGGCTGGTGGCGCTTGCGCTCAGCCGTCAGCTGCAGCAGCCGCAGGCGGCCAACGCCTAGGCGCTATCGGGCGAAGACGCTCCGCGTCAGGCACGAGAAGACCAGCCGGCCGGCCTCATCCAGGAGGTCGTGCTGGGCGATGATGATGCCCTTTCCGTCGCCCACGGGATCCTTGGCCATGATGGTCATGCGCCCGCGCAGCAATTCGCCGGCCGGCGGGTTGCGCACCCAGCGGAGCGCGTCGACGCCCAGGCGCTTGGTCTGCGGCCAGTCGGTGTGAGCCACCGCGTCGAGCCGCGCCCAAATCGCATAGACCATGGCGTCCGGCGCCCCGCGCTCCGGCGTCCAGCCGGGGGCGAAGGCGGCGATGAACCCCTTCAGGGCTTCGGCCTCGACCGCAGCCGCGCCTAGGGAGACCACTTGGCCGATCTGGATGTCGTCGAAGGAAGCGGGCACGGCGGATCCTGGCAAACGCGATTCGGGCGACGGATTGCGCCGATGATGGGGGCGAGCCTGCACCCAAGTCGAGCCTCGCTTTGCGCATCGGGCCGCGCCGGGCCATATAGCGCCCGATTGACGATGCGTAATGAGGCGACGATGCGGTTCCTGGCGGGCCTTGTCCTGGCGTTCTTGATGGCCCTGCCGGCGCCCGTTCTGGCCCAGGCGCCGGGCTCCACGCACCATGTGGCCGCCGATCTTCTCGCCTCGAAGGACGCCATCGCACCGGGCGAGACCGTCTATGTCGCCCTGCGCCAGAGGATCGAAAGCCACTGGCACACCTATTGGCGCAATTCCGGGGATAGCGGCGAGCCCACACGGATCAAATGGGACCTGCCGGCCGGCTGGACCGCCGGCGACATCGTCTGGCCTGCGCCCAGGAAGATCCCCGTCGGGCCGCTGATGAACTACGGCTACCAGGACGAGGTCCTGCTGCCGGTTCCGATCACCGCGCCGGCCAACGCCAAGGCCGGCGATAAGGTCACCTTGAAGGCCCAGGTCTCCCTGCTGGTATGCGCCGACGTCTGCGTCCCGGAAGACGACGCGCTCAGCCTCACACTTCCGGTCGTGGCCACGGCAGGCGCGGGCGGTGGCGCGGCCGGCGCCCAGGTGATGGCGGCGGTGGCCGCGGCGCCGAAGCCGGCGGGGCTGAGTGCGGTCTACCAGGTGAAGCCGGCTGGCGTGGCGCTGGCGATCACGGGCGTCGCGCTGAAGGGTGCGGACGCGGCCGGAGCCTACTTCTTCCCTTTCGACGCGACGGTCATCGACCACGCGAAACCGCAGGCCATCGACCGTGGGCCTGAGGGCCTGACCCTGATGCTGGCGCCCGGCTACGGCTTTCAGGGCGGCAAGACTCCGCCGAGCGTCGGCGGCGTCCTGGAGGCGGGCGCCAAGGCCTACGAGGTCGCCGCATCCCCCGGCGTTCCGCCGCCCAGCGCTTCAGGCCTCGGGCCGCCGGCCGCCCGGGGCGAGGGCGGCGCGGACCTCGGCCTTGCGGCTGCGGCGGTCTTCGCGTTCCTCGGCGGATTGATCCTCAACCTGATGCCCTGCGTGTTCCCGATCCTGGCCATGAAGGCCGCTTCCCTGGCTGGACACGGTGGCGGCGAGAGCGCCGCGGCGCGTCGCCAGGGGCTGGCGTTCGGCGCAGGCGCGGTGGTCACTTTCCTGGCCTTGGCGGGCCTGCTGATCGCCCTCAAGGCCGCCGGCTCCGCGATCGGATGGGGCTTCCAGCTCCAGTCGCCGCCCGTGGTGGCGGTGCTTTGTCTGCTGATGCTGGCCGTGGCCCTCGACCTTTCGGGCGTCTTCGAGGTCGGGACCTCGCTGCAAGGCGCGGGCTCCGGCCTCGCCAGCCGCGGCGGCCTGATCGGCGCCTTCTTCACCGGGACCCTGGCCGTCGTCGTGGCCGCGCCCTGCACAGCGCCCTTCATGGGCCCGGCGCTGGGCTGGGCGCTGACCCAGACGCCGGCGGCGGCGCTGACGGTCTTCCTGGCCCTGGGGATAGGCTTCGCTGCGCCCTTCGTCCTGGTGACCTATGCGCCGAGCCTGCTTTCGCGCCTGCCCAAGCCGGGCGCCTGGATGGACACCTTCCGCAAGGCGCTCGCCTTCCCGATGTACGGCGCGGCGGCCTGGCTCGCCTGGGTGCTGTCCCAGCAGGCCGGGCCCGAGGGCCTCGCCAAGCTGTTCGCCGCCGCCGTGGCGGTGGGCCTAGCCGCCTGGTTGGCTGGCCTCGGCCAGCGGCGCGCCGCAGCCGGCGGCAGTCCCGCGGCGATGAGCGTCGCCGCCGGCCTCCTCGCGGCGCTCGCCGTCGCCGCGGTGGTCTGGCCGCAGGACAAGGCCGGTGAGTTGCAGTCGGAGCCCTACAGCCCCGAGCGGGTCGCGGCGTTACGCGCCGAGGGCCGGCCGGTGTTTGTAAACTACACCGCCGCCTGGTGCGTCTCCTGCCAGGTCAACGACAAGGTGGCGATTTCCACCCATGACGTCGCCCAGGCGTTCGCTCGCCATAAGGTCGCCTATTTGAAGGCCGATTGGACGAAACGCGATGGCGCCATCGCCGCCGAACTGGCCGCCCATGGCCGAGCCGGCGTGCCGCTCTATCTGGTCTATGGAACCAATGGCGGCGACGGCGTTATCCTGCCGTCGATCCTGACGCCGGACATCGTGGTCAAGGCGGTCGAGGCCGCCGACAAGCACTGAGGAAGGAGCCTTGCGATGATCGCCCGCCGCACGCTTCTCGCCGCCGCCTTCTGCCTTGGCGTCGCGGCGCCCGCCTTCGCCGAGCCGCAGCTCGGCCAGCCCGCGCCGGCCTTCAAGGCCCTGGACGCCGACGGCCATTCACGCTCGCTCTCCGATTTCGCCGGCAAGACGGTGGTGCTGGAGTGGACCAACTCCGGCTGTCCCTACGTGGGCAAGCACTACGGGTCCGGGACCATGCAGGCCCTTCAGAAGAAGGAGACGGCCGACGGCGTGGTCTGGCTGACGGTCTCGTCCTCCGCGCCAGCCATGCAGGGCTATTTCACGGCCCGCACGGCCAAGGCCTGGGCGGCCAAGGAACACTGGGCAGGGACCGCCATCCTGCTGGACAGCGACGGCAAGATCGGCCGCGAGTTCGGGGCCAAGAACACCCCGCACATGTTCGTCATCGATAAGACCGGTCGCGTCGCCTACATGGGCGGGATCGACGACCGGCCCTATGCGGACCCGGAGAGCCTGAAGGGCGCCAAGCCCTATGTGGCGATGGCGCTGGCCGACCTCAAGGCGGGGCGGTCGGTGGCCACGCCGGTCTCCCAGCCCTATGGCTGCAGCGTGAAGTACAACTCCGCCGAATAGGCTGACTTAAGAGGTCAATGCGTGTCCGACCTGAACGACGCCTGGGGGCGACTGACCCGAGCCGGCGCCGCCGCCGGCGCGCGCCGCATCGTCTCGCTGTTCGACACTGAGCCCGACCGACTGGCCCGACTGTCGGTCGATGCCGCCGGGCTGGAGCTGGACGTCTCCAAACAACCCTGGTCGCAGGGCGATCTGGACCTGGCGCTCGGCTTGGCCCGCGCCGCCGATGTCGAGGGCGCGCGCCGCCGGCTGTTCGCCGGTGAGGCGGTGAACGCCTCGGAACATCGCGCGGCCCTGCATATGGCGCTTCGCGCGCCGAAAGGTTCGGCCTTCCGGGCCGAGGGCGTACCCGTCTCGCAGGAAGTCGAGGCGATGCGGGTGCGGATGGCGGACTTCGCCAATCGAATCCGCGCCGGCGATCTGCGCAGCGCCGCGGGCAAGCCCTATCGTGCGGTGGTGCACATCGGCATCGGCGGCTCCGACTTCGGCCCACGGCTAGTCTGGGAGGCGTTGCGGCCGCTCGACGCGCCGATCGAGGTGCGCTTCGTGGCCAATGTCGATCCCGCCGAGTTGGCGTTCGCGCTGGCCGGCCTCGACCCCGCTCAGACCCTGGTGGTGATCGTCTCCAAGACCTTCACGACCCAGGAGACCATGACCAACGCCGAGGCCGCCCGTGCGTGGCTCCGCGCCACCCTTGGCCCGCCCGGCGACGCCCAACTGGTCGCCGTTTCCGCCGCGCCCGACATCGCCCAGGCCTTCGGCGTGCCGGCCAATCATGTGTTCGGTTTCCGCGACTGGGTGGGCGGGCGCTATTCGGTCTGGTCGTCGGTGGGCCTCTCCTGCGTGATCGGCCTGGGGCCGCAGGTGTTTGAGCGCCTCTTGGCCGGCGCGGCGGCCATGGACGCGCACTTCCAGTCCGCGCCGTTGCCGCAGAACGCCCCTGCGCTGCTGGCGTTGGCCCACGTCTTCAACCGCAACGGCATGGGCCGACCCGTGCGTGCGGTGGTGCCCTATGCGCAACGCCTGCACCTGTTGCCCAATTTCCTGCAGCAGCTGGAGATGGAATCGAACGGCAAGCGGGTGGACATCCACGGCCGCCCGGTCGCCCACCACACCGCCCAGGCGGTGTTCGGCGACGCCGGCACCAATGTGCAACACGCCTTCTTCCAGCTGATGCACCAGGGCACCGACGTGATCCCCACAGACTTCATCGCCGTGCGGGAGGCCTCCGAAGGCGACCCGGCGGCGCAGAAGATCCTGCTCTCCAACGTCATCGCCCAGGCCGAGGCGCTGATGGTCGGCAAGAGCGAAGCCGAGGTCCGCGCCGAACTCGCCGCGAAGGGCATGGCGGCCGACGAGATAGAGACCCTGGCCCCGCAGCGCACCTTCCCCGGTGACCGGCCGTCGGCGATGATCCTGCTGGAACGCCTGGACCCGGAGCGGCTGGGCGCCCTCCTGGCGCTCTATGAGCACAAGACCTTCGTCGAGGGCGTGCTCTGGGGCATCAACAGCTTCGACCAGTGGGGCGTGGAACTGGGCAAGACGCTGGCCACCCGCGTTCTGGCCGAGCTGAAGGGCGGCAAGCCCGGACAGCACGATCCGTCGACGACCCACCTCATCCAGCGGCTCGGCGGCTGACTCGCTTTGTTCACGATCCTTCGCTATAGGCCGCTCCCCATGAGCGGTTCCGCGCAGCACCACGGCCACCATCACCATCCGACCCTGGCGGGTTCGGTTCGGGAACGCTTGGCCTAAGCGACCCTCTCCGAAGCCCCGCCGATGCGGACGGGGCCTCCAGATCAGCCTCGTCCGTCGCCCCTTCCTTCCAAGGACACGACGATGGATACGAACCCTTCCTTGAGCGCAGACGCGGCAACGGCTAAGCGCGAGCCCATGACCGACGCCGTCCGCCCCGAAGCCCGCCCTCCGCGGGGCTTTGTCGACCGCCGAGCCCGCGACCTCACCGCCGAGCGCAAGATCCTGGCCGCGGTGGCGGAGGTCTATGAACGCTATGGCTTCGAGGCCCTTGAGACCGGGGCGTTCGAATACGCCGATGCGCTCGGCAAGTTTCTGCCTGACGCCGACCGGCCGAACGAGGGTGTCTTCGCCCTGCAGGACGATGACGAGCAGTGGATGGCGCTGCGCTACGACCTGACCGCGCCCTTGGCCCGCTTCGCCGCCCAGAACTGGGAGACCCTGCCAAAGCCCTTCCGCCGCTACGCCTTCGGGCCGGTGTGGCGCAACGAGAAGCCGGGTCCGGGGCGATACCGCGAGTTCGTGCAGTGCGACGCCGACACCGTGGGTTCGGCGCGGCCGGAAGCCGACGCCGAGATCATCGCCATGGCGGTGGCCGGCCTGGAGGCCGCGGGCCTGCCGGCCGGCTCGGCCATCGTGAAGATCAACAACCGCAAGCTGCTGAACGGCCTCATGACCGCCGCGGGCGTGACCAGCGAGGCGCAAAAACTCTCCGTCCTGCGCGCGGTCGACAAGCTGGACCGCCTGGGTCCGGACGCGGTGCGTCTGCTCCTGGGCGAGGGGCGCAAGGACGAGTCCGGCGACTTCACCAAAGGCGCGGGCCTGAACGCCGCAGCGGCCGAGCGGGTGATCGCCTTTACGGCGGCCGGCGCGGGCGACCGAAGCGCGACCCTGGGCGCGCTCTCCAACGTGGTGGGCGGATCGGCGGAGGGCGACGAAGGCCTGGCGGAGCTGGCCGCCATCGATGCGGCCCTGACCGGCTTGGGCGTCAGCGCGGATCGCGCGGCGTTCGATCCATCCGTGGTGCGCGGGCTGGAGTACTACACCGGCGCGGTCTTCGAGGCGGAGCTGCTTCTTCAGACGACGGACGATAAGGGCCAGCCCATGCGCTTCGGCTCGATCGGGGGCGGCGGTCGCTACGACGACCTGGTGGCGCGATTCACCGGTGAGCGCACGCCGGCCACGGGCTTTTCTTTCGGCGTGACCCGCCTGGCGGCGGCGCTGAAGGCGGCGGGCCGAGATCTGGCCGCGGACGCTCGCGGGCCGGTCGTGGTGCTGGTGCTCGATCAGGAGCGGATGGCCGACTACATGGCTGTGGCCGGAGAGCTGCGGGCCGCCGGAATCGCGGCCGAGGTCTATCTCGGGACGTCGGGCATGCGCCCTCAGATGAAGTATGCGGATCGTCGGCTGTCGCCGGCCGCGGTGATCATCGGCGGCGATGAATTCGCCGCCGGGACGGTCACGCTGAAGGATCTCGACCTCGGCCGCGAACTCGCCTCTGCTGTCACCGACAACGCCGCCTGGCGCGCCGAGCGGCCCGGCCAGATGACCGTGCCGCGCACCGAGTTGGTCGTAGCGGTGCGAAAGATCGTGGACGCCCAGCCGTGAGGGTCGAGCCGCCGGTTCCCGCTGAGGCTCTGGCGCCGATCCGCGCGGCGCTGGCCGCGGCGGGCGCCGAGCCCGTCGAGGCGCCGATCCTGCAGCCGCTCGGCCTGCTGCTCGATCTGGCCGGCGAGGCCATGCGCGCGCGCCTGTTCGTGGTGCAGGCGGAGGGCGGCGAAGAAACCTGCCTTCGGCCCGACTTCACTGCCGCGGTGGTGGGGCGGCACATAGAGAGCGGCGCGGCGGCTGGACGCTATTTCTACGAAGGGCCGGCGTTCCGATCGGAGCCGGAGGGCGAGCGGCCCGAGGAGTTCGTGCAGCTGGGCGTCGAACTGTTCGCACCGGCCGGGGGGTCCGTCGCGCCTGCAGACGCCGAGATCGCCAGCCTCGCCTGGGACGCCGCCCTCGCCGGCGGACGCGGCGACCTCACGCTTTGGCTGGGCGACGTGGGCCTGTTCGCGGCCTTCATCGAATCGCTCGGCCTGCCTGAAGCGCTGGCGGCGCGGCTGAAGCGGGTGGCGGGACGGCCTCGCCTGCTGAATGCCGAACTGGCGCGGGCCGGCGAGGCGACGACGCCGACAACCGCTGGCGGCCAGCTCGCCGGCATGCTCTCCGGCCTGCCGCAGGCCGAGGCCGCAGCAATGCTGGAAGAGGTCTGGGCGCTGGCTGGCGTCGAGCCGGTCGGCGGCCGTGGCCCCGCCGAGATCGCCGCGCGCCTTGTGCGCCGCGCCGAGGCCGCCTCGGCTCCGGCGCTCACCGAACAGCAGGCCACCGCGATCCGCGCCTTCATGGCCATCTCCGAGGCGCCCGCTGTCGGCCTGAAACATGTGCGTATTCTGGCCGGCGAGGGCGCGAGCCTTGAGGCGGCGCTATCCGACTGGGACGCCCGGCTGACGGCGCTGTCGGCTATCCCAGCCGCCCAGATGCGGTTCGCCCCGGCGCTAGGCCACGCCTTCGACTACTACGACGGCCTCACCTTCGAGGTGCGCAGCGCCGCCTTGGGCGCGGACCGGCCGGTGGCCTCGGGCGGACGCTATGATGGCCTGCTGGCGCGGCTGGGCGGCGCGGTCGACGGCCGGGCCGTGGGCTGCGTGGTCCGTCCCTGGCGCGCCTTCGCGGGAGGCGAGGCATGAACCGTGAACTGATCATCGCCATCCCGTCCAAGGGGCGGCTGAAGGAGCAGGTCGAGGAATGGCTGGCCGACTGCGGCCTTCCCCTCTCGGTCAGCGGGGGCGCGCGCGGCTATCTGGCCAACCTCAAGGGCCTGCCGGGCGCCCAGGTGCGTCTGTTGTCGGCCGGCGACATCGCCGATGCGCTTGGCGCCGGCGAGGCGCACCTCGGCGTCACCGGCGAGGATCTGCTGCGCGAGCGTGGCGATCTGGAAAGCCGGGTCCTGCTGCTGCGGCCCCTGGGTTTCGGCCGCGCCGACCTGGTGGTCGCCGCACCGAAGAGCTGGCTCGACGTCGACACCATGGCCGACCTGGAGGAGGTGGCGCACGACTTCCTGGCCCGTAAGGGCCGGCGCATGCGGGTGGCGACCAAGTACCTGGCCCAAACCCGCGCCTTCTTCGCCCGCCACGGAGTCGTCGACTACCGAATCACCGAATCAGGCGGCGCCACCGAAGGGGCTCCGGCGTCGGGCGCGGCGGAACTGATCGTCGACATCACCACCACCGGCGCCACACTGGCCGCCAACGGGCTGAAGATCCTGTCCGATGGCCTGATCTTGAGGAGCCAGGCGCAACTGACCGCCAGCCTCAAGGCCGCGTGGGGCCAGCCGCAATTGGCCGCCGCCGAGCGTCTGCTGCGGGCCGTGGAGGCCCGCGCTGCGGCGCTGACCAACACCACCCTGATCTGGCCGGCGGCCGGGAACGAATCCGAGGCCGCCATCGTTGATGCTCTGTTGCATCAAGGCGCGCAGCGTCGGCCGCATGGCGTAATGGTCGAAACGGCGCGCGCCGCCGAAGCCGCCGCGGCGCTTACGGCGGCGGGCCTGGGTCCGGTGACCGTCTCGCAGCCGGACTTCGTGTTTGAGGTCGCCTGCCCGCCATTCGCAGCCCTGAAACAACGGGTTCTTTGACGCGTGCGTCAAAAGCCGGCCTATATTTCCCCGACCACTCGAAAATCTGACGCCGTCATGCCTTTTGAGGGCCTCGCGCCCGTTGACTCGGGTCAAAAATTGCCGTTTCTTCACATCGCGAGAGACACGAAGGCGCAAGACCTTGGATCTCCGGCGTTTCGGGGAGGAAACGCCCGCTCTAATAAGAGCGACTGCTCAAAAAACGGCCCGCTGCGATTATCCCCCGCAGCGGGCCAAATTTTTGCGCGAAGCCAAGTTTTGACACATAAGTCAAAAGTGGACCGAGGGCTCACCAGATCCTGACGCGATCAGCCGGGGCGACGTACATGGCGTCGCCAGGCTTCAGCCCGAAGGCGGCGTAGAACGCATCAACGTTGCGCATCGGCACATCCACCCTCGCGCGTTCCGGTGAGTGCGGGTCGCTGACCAGTTCCTGGCGCAGCGCGTCGTCGCGGGTCTTGCCCCGCCAGACCTGCGCCCAACCCAGAAACACCCTCTGGTCGCCGGTCAGGCCGTCGATGATCGGCGCCGGCCGTCCGTGCAGGGACGTGTGGTAGGCGTCGAGCGCCAGAAGCAACCCGCCGAGATCGGCGATGTTCTCGCCCATGGTGAGGTCGCCATTGATCTTGGCGCCGGGCAGCACCTCGAATGCGCCGTACTGCTTGCCAAGCTTGACGGTCTCGGCCTGGAACTTGGCCGCGTCCTCCGGCGTCCACCAGTCGGTCAGTCGGCCGGTCCCGTCGTAGTGGCGGCCCTGGTCGTCGAAGCCGTGGGTCGTCTCGTGGCCGATCACGCCGCCGATGGCGCCGTAGTTGATCGCCATGTCGCCGTCCGGATCGAAGAACGGCGGCGCCAGAATCGCGGCCGGGAAGACGATCTCGTTGCCGTTGGGGTTGTAGTAGGCGTTGATGGTGGACGGCGTCATGCCCCATTCGGAGCGGTCCACCGGGCCGCCAAGCCGGCCCACGCGAAAGTCCCAGTCGAAGGTCGTGGCGCGGCTGACGTTGCCGTAGAGGTCATCCTCCTTGATCGTAAGGCCCGAATAGTCGCGCCACTTGTCCGGGTAGCCGATCTTGACGGTGAAGGCGGCCAGCTTCTCCAGCGCCTTGGCCTTGGTGGGCGGGCTCATCCAGTCGAGAAGCTCGATACGGGCCTTCATGGCGGTGCGGATGTCGCCCACCAGCGCCAGCATCTTGGCCTTGCTCTCCGGCGGGAAGTAGGCGGCGACGTAGACCTTGCCCAGGGCCTCGCCGATCTGGCCGTCAACCAGTTGCACCCCGCGCTTCCAGCGGGGCCGCTGGGTGGGTTGGCCATTCAGCGCTTTTCCGCGGAAATCAAAGCGCGCGTCGATGAAGGGTTGCGACAGGTAGGGCGCGGCCTGGTCGGCCAGGCTGAACGCCTGCCAGGCCTTCAGCGTCGCGATCGGGGTCTTCGCGTAGATTGCCGCGAGCTTCGGGAAAGCTGTGTTTTCCTGGGCGACGACCCGCACAGCCTTGGTCAGGCCCGCGCCCGCTATGAAGGCGCTCCAGTCGAAACCCGGCGCCAGCTCGGCCAGCTTGGCGGCGTCATAGGCGTTGTACATCCTGTTGTCGTCGCGCTGGTCCTCCTTGGTCCAAGAGTCCGTGGCGATCTCGGTTTCCAGCGCCACGATCGCCTTGGCGTTGGCCGCCGGGTTCGGCCACTTCGCCAGCGTCAGCATCTTGGCGACGTAGACCTCGTACTTGGCCTTCTGCGCCGCGAAGGTCTTCTCGAGGTAGTCGTCGCGGTCGGGGAGGTTGAGGCCCGCCTGGTTCAGGTAGACGGCATAGTGGTCGGGGTCTTTGCCATCGACCTGCACCGAAGCGGCGAAGATCGAACCGCCGTAGGTGTGCTGCGCCTTGCCCATGGCCCGAGCCACGTCGGCCTTGGTCTTCTCGGCCTTGATAGCGGCGAGGTCGGCGGCCATCGGCCTGGCGCCCAGGGCGTTGACCTTCGCCTCGTCCATGAAGCTGCGGTAGAGGGCGCCGACCTTGGCCAGTTCGCCGGTGGCGGACGTATCGGCCGCGGCCTTGTCGAGCAGGGCGTGCAAGCGAGCCTGCGACAGATCGTTCAGGGCGTCGAAGGCGCCGAAGCTCGCCCGGTCGGCCGGGATCACCATGGCCTTCTCGTAGCCGCCGTTGGCGTACTGGAAGAAGTCCTGGCCCGGATTGGTCGAGGTGTCGCGGCCCGCCAGGTCGAAGCCCCAGGTCCCCATCCGGGGGGCCTGGGCGATATCCGGCGCTGGACCCGTGGGCGACGCCACGGCGGCGGGCGGCTTGGCTTTGGCCTTGGGCTTGGGCTTCGCCTTGGCGTGGACCGGTGCAGGATCGGGCTCCTCCGCACGGGCCAGAATCGGGCCGGCGGCGAGGAGGGCGGCCGCCGCGGCGGCGCCAAGCCAATGGGTCTTCATCGTGGGTTCGGCTCTCGCAGATTGGATGTGGCCAGACCATGCCCTCGCGGGGCGGCCAGCGGGCGTTACATTTTGGTCAGGAACCGCCGAGCGCTCAGGGCTTCGCGCCCGCCGGGGGCGCCGGCGGCCTCCCGTCGGTGACCTGGAACATGACCTTGACCCTGGCCCCGCTGGCGAAGCTGAGGGTCGCCGGCGCCTGGTCGCCCGTCTTCAGCGTGCGGGTCAGGCCGATCAGCATCAGGTGATAGGCGCCCGGTCCAAACACCGTCCGCCCGCCGGCCGGGACCGTCACGCGATCCTCTCGCTGCATGGTCATGATCCCGCCGGACATGGCCGAGGCGTGCATTTCCACGCGGCTGGCCAGCGGGCTTTCGACCTTCTCCAGGGCGTCGGTCGAGGCGCTGTGATTGGCGAGCACCATGTAGCCGATGCCGGTGGTGCCGGCGACGGCCGGCCGGCTCCAGGGTTGCAGCACCTCGACCTTGCCGGCGCCGAGCGCGCTGAGGGGCGCGGCGAGGCCGGCCAGGGCGATGGCGGCGATGAGCGTCTGTTTCATGGGCGGTCCCTACGCTGCGAAGATGGCGACCGTCAGGCGCCCAAGCCTACTTCGCCCGCGTCCAGTTCGGCGCCTCGGATCCGCGCGCCGGCTCGCCGGGACGGTCCTGTGAATAGGCATAGAGCGGCTTGGTTTTGTAGGCCCACTGGACGCCGCCCTGGGGGCGCGGGATCAGGCTCCAGTCGCCGAACGGCTCAGCGCCTTTCGCCGCGGCCAGCGGCGGCCACATCCGGGCGCAGTCGTCCTCGCAATGCGACATGCCGACCATGGTGTCGAAGTTGAAGGTGTAGAGCGGTTGGCCGGCCGCGTCGGCCAGGCCGCCGTCCGCCAGCCTTTGCACGCCCTTCGGCAGGCGCTCGCGGGGCGTGGGGCCTACCGCGGCGGCCGGCGCCGCGGCCGCGGCGGACGCGGCGGCCCCCAGGGTCACCAACGGAGTCGGATGCTTCGGCTTGGGTCCGTCTGCGGGGACCGGCTCGTCCCAGCGCACGGTGGTCTCGCCGCAGGACTGCACGGCCACGAAGGCCACCCGCCCGTCCTGGCCGGGCAGGCGGACCCGCACGGCGAAGCCGTCAGCCTTGGTCAGCGGCTCGCCACCGCGCCAGGTCACGGCGTGGCCGCCGTCGGGCAAGGCTTCCGCCGTCGCCGTCCAGCCCGGCTTCGGCAGGGGCTCGACCGCCGTCACCGCCTTGGGCAACTCGATCCGCAAGGCCGTGGTCGGCTGGCCGTCGCAGCCGTGACCGACGATGAAGTTGAGCGTCTCCGTGGCGCCGGGCGCGGCCATGGTGGGAGCGACCACCACGTGCGCCCGTGCGGCCAGGGCGAAGGGAAGCGTCGTAGCCGCCACCAATCCCGCGATCTTGAGGGTCTTGGACATGCTGCTCTCCGGGTCAGTAGCTGTACTTGAGGTCGATCAGCACCGCCCGCTGTGGGAACGGGTGAAAGAGGAAGTATTTGCGATCGTTGAGGTTATCGACGCCGACATCCGCGGCCAGATGGTCATTGATCCGATAGCGGACGTGAGCGTCCATCACGAAGAAGGCGCCAAACCCCTGGTAGGTGTTGGCGTAGTGGTCGCTGTTGTCGATCGTCGCGAACATTCGGTCGCTGTAGCGGGCCGCCAGGGTGAAATCGAGCATCGGCAAGGCAGGCGGCGTATAGGTGGCGACCACCCCGCTTCGCCAGCGCGCCAGTTGCGGCAGACGCTTGCCGTCCGCCGTGGGCAGCGCCGGGTCCTTCACCGTCTCGGCGTCGAGGTACGTCACCCACCCGGACAGCTCAAATCCCTTGATCAACAGGTCCTTCTGGTCGCCGACAACCTCGACCCCCGTGGAGCGGGTGCGGTCGACGTTCTGGACGAAGCTGACGGCGGAGCCGTTCAGCGTCCCGGTCTGCGAGATTAGAGCGTTGTGCACCCGCTCGTCGAACAGCGAGACCCGCAAGGACCCATCCGACCCGCCGCGCTCGGCGGAAAGCTCGCTGGAGAGCGCCCGCTCCGGGCTCAGGTTAGGGTTGGGGACCGACAGGATCGGGCCGGTGGTCACCGCCTGATAAAGCTCGCTCACCGTCGGGAAGCGGTTGGCGACACCGACCGAGCCCTTGAAGGTCCAGCCCGCCATTGGCGACCAGGCCAGCACCGCCTTTGGCGAGAACGTATCCTTGCTGAGCTCCGGTTGATGGGTGTTGAGGGCGGGCAAAGCCGAGACGTTTTGGCCGTCGGAAGCACGCCAGTGCTCGTAGCGCCCGCCAACCGTCAGCTTCAGGTCGGGGGTGAGCGACCAGAGGTCCTGGGCCCAGAACGCCTGAGTCAGCGTGCGTCCCTTGCTCAGCGTCTGAAGCGCCCCCTCCGAGTCCGATGTCCAGCTGGCGAGCGCGTACTTCGGATTGTCCAGCAGGTAGCTGTCCTGGTGCGCGCCGAAGGTGACCGTGTGGGTGTCGTTCGGCCGCCACTTGCCGTTGGCGTCCAGGGTGTACCAGCCGGTGTTGTCCAGTTCGGCGTCGGAGCCGGCCTCGCCGGAGAACGCCGCGGGCAGGGCCCCTGTCGGCGTCCGCTGGTGGCTCTGCAGGTAGTCGAAGGTCGTGGCGGTGATGTCGTAGTCGAAGACCCCGCCGGTATGGGAGCTTAGCGACAGGCCCTGGGCCAATTCGAGTTCGTCGAGGGCATAGACCCCGTTCGAGAAGCTGCTGGCGGCGATGTTGTAGGCGTGGCCGGCGATGTTGATCGCTCCGGCGTAGACCGCCGCGCCCGAGGCGTCGCGCAGGTAACTGTTCACCGTGGCGTCGTCGTGGTTGGCGAACAGGCCGAAGGTGTAGGCGAGCGTCAGCGTGGGCGTGAAATCATAGGTGAAGCGCCCGGAGGCATTGTCCTGCACCTGGTGTTCCAACCCGTCCGAGCCCAGCACCACGATCGGCTGGCTGGTGCGGTTGGCGTCATTGAAGGCGCCGGTCACGGGGGTTCCGGCCGAGCTCGCCGCCGCTGGAACAGTGGCGGTGGAATAGGTCAGCGGCTGGCTGTGACTGTCGAGGTGGTTATAGCTGATCCGGAACGAGAAATCGCCCATCCGATCGCCGATGTCTGCGGCGAACCGGCCCGTGGAATAGTTCTTGTCATCCCCGTATTTGGAGAACGACTGACTGGCGCCCTGAACCTCCAAGTGGGCTTCGAGCTGCTTCGGCATGCGCGTGACGAAGGCGATCACGCTGCCGACGGAGTTCCCTGGGAAGGCCGCCGCGAAGGGGCCGTTCAGCACGTCCACGCGCTCCACGGCGTCCGGCGTGATCAGGCCCCACTTCGGCGAGGCGCTGGTGTTGTTGTTGCCGATCAGGGCGGAAAGCAGGATTCCGTCGACATAGAGCAGGGTGCGGGCGGAGGCGCCGACGCCCGAGGTGCGGCTGGTGATCGGCGACTGGGTGTCGCCGATATGCCGCTGGCGCACCAGCACGTCGGGTACGTAGCGCAGGATGTCCTCCGGGGTGACCAGGTTGATCGTCCTGGCCACATCGCCGGCGGTCACCGTCGAGGTGGTGTTGGGAACCCCCGAGAGGTTGGAGATCGAGGACGGGGCGGTGACGATCACGGTCTCCACTGAGGGAGAGGCGATAGCTGCGGCATCCGCATCGGCATTGGCGGCAGTTGAAACGGCCAACGCGCACACGGCGGCGCCGGCGAAGAGGGCGCGACGCGCCCCGGATTGCGGGGTCATAGCTGGGTCCTGAACAGCAAGCGTAGGTCGGCGCCCTGCGGGGCGCGGCGCGGCTAGGTCTGGTTCAGGCGGTCGGTGGTCCCTGGCCCGGCGGCCGGGACGGGGCGCGGGCGCGCGGTGCGATCGGTTGGGCAGGCGTTGCGTGTTCGACGCGGGCGTCAGTGTAGACAACAGGTTGGATGGCCAGCAACGGCGGCGGCTCGGCGGCGGCGAGGGCCGCCGCCAGGCAATCGTGGCAGGGCGCGCCATGGTTCGGCGCTGGAGCCCGGGACTTGCCATCTGTGGCGATGGTCTGCATGCCGCCGGCGGTGCAGACGACCATCTGGCCGTCGGCTTGCGCGGCCATGACCATGGTCGGCATCATCGCCTGGACCAGCAACGCGAACATCACGAAGAGGGCGGCGATCGCCCTTCGGTCGTGCGTGGCGGTGCGGGCCGTCGGCATGGCGCGTCTCTTACGCCCCCGCCACGATTTCTCAAGCCGCCCGACGCTTTGCCGGTCGCCGGCCAACTCTACTGTCAGCCAGCGATGAATCCTGAGTCGGCAACGGCGCCGGGAAGGCGCCGAAAATTGGTCCGTGCTCGGCCTGCGGTGGGAACTAAGCGGCGCTGTCTTCGTTCTGGGGTCAGCGCATATGGGGCGCCGGTTAGTAAGGGGGCGTTGATGACGCCGGTCGGGCGGGGATCCGGGAGCGGTTGGCCTTGGCCGAGCGTAGCCTTGGCGTGCACTCACCCCATCTGCGGCGACAACACAGATTTACAAGTCATTCCAAAGCGTTCGGTGAGGCCGAAGGCGAAGCTGTCAAGGCTTTGCACGGGCCTTTCGCGATCCAGGACAAGACCGGAAAGAACTGGCGACCGCGCCGGACGCTCCGGTTTTCCGGCAAAGCTGTGGATCGGCCTCGCGGCCGATGTTGATCCCCATGGCGATAGTCGTATAGCGTCCGGTTAAGCTCGCTGGCCGAAGAGATTGAGGTTCAAGTGTGGCTTCGGTGACACTTACCTAATCTCGGCGGCTTGATATAAGAAAAGCTGGGTCAATAGGCCGCAGCGCTAGGGCAATGAGAGGGCTCTGATTATGAAGTTCAAACTCCTGGCAGGAGCCGCGCTGGCGGCGGTGTTCGCCGCGTCGGCTGCTTCTGCGGAAACCGGTTGGTATGGGGCCATCGATCTTGGCTACCACATGCCGATTTCGGACAAGCTCGATTCCAGCAACCTTGCCGCCAACGGCAACAAGTACATCTGGAACTTCAATCAGAAGGACGACTACACCGGGTTCGCGCGTCTCGGCTATCAGGTAGCCGACCACTGGCGCGTTGAATTGGAAGCGGGCTACCGGCCCGGGAACCTGAGCAGCGTCGCGGGCGGCACCAACCAAGCGATCATCGGCCTCTGCAACCCGGGCGTGTTCCGCAGCGCGGCGTCGCCGACCTGCGGCGCGCCGAACGGCAAGATCGAATCCTGGAGCGTGTTGGCCAATGTCCTTTACGACATCGGCCCGAACTGGGTGATCGATCCCTTCATCGGCTTCGGCCTCGGGGCCGATCACCTCGACCTGACCAGCGATGGCCAGTTCTCGAACGTTACGGGCACGGTGACGGCTCAGGGCGGCGCCAATCCCGCCATCCAGACCCTGCACATCGCCGACAGCCAGACGGTTTTCGCCTACCAGCTGCTTGCTGGCGCGTCCTGGAAGGCGATGGATCGCCTGAACGTCGACCTGACCTGGCGCTACCTGGGAACCTCGCCGGCGACCTATACCTCGGTGGGCTCCAACGCGCTGCAGCCGGGCAACTTCGAAGGCCGCTACAAGGACAATTCCGTGACCCTGGGTCTGCGGTACTCCTTCGCGGCTCCGCCGCCGCCTCCGCCGCCTCCGCCGCCGCCGCCGCCGCCCCCTCCGCCTCCGCCTCCGCCTCCTCCTCCGCCTCCGCCGCCTCCGCCGCCGCCGCCGGCTTATGAGGCCAAGCAGTTCATCGTCTACTTCCCGTTCGATCAGTACATCCTGACGCCGGAAGCCCAGTCGGTGGTGCAGGAAGCGGCCAACTACGCTTCGGCCGGTCACGCCACCAAAGTGACCGTCGTCGGCTACACCGACACCTCCGGTTCGGCGGCCTACAACATCCGCCTGTCGGAACGCCGCGCTAAGGCCGTCGCCGACGCGTTGGTCGGAATGGGCGTCGCCCAGACCGCCCTGTCGGTCGACTGGAAGGGCAAGACCAACCTTGCCGTCCAGACCGCCGATGGCGTGAAGGAACCGTTGAACCGCCGTTCCACGGTCGATATCAGCTTCTGATCTCGACTGCCGAGCGATCGGTGAAAGTTGCGGGAGCCCGGCCGAAAGGCCGGGCTCCTTGCGTTTGGGGCGGGAATTGACCCCGGGCCTTGCGCTTGGCGCACGACCTTCTCATTAGTCCCCGCGAACGCTCGGGATGGACATGGCTTTCGATCACCTGGACTCGGCTAAATTCACGGATGAGCGGCAGGCTGTGGCCGCCGCACTGGCGGGCAAGCCCCTAGGCGCCGAAGACCGCTCGGCGGTGAACCAGGAGGCCGTGGCCCTGGTCCGCGCGGCCCGACGCGGAGCGAAGCGCCAGGGCGTGGTCGAGAGCTTCCTGCAGGAATTCAGCCTGTCGACCCGCGAGGGCCTGGCGCTGATGTGCCTGGCCGAGGCTCTGCTGCGTACGCCGGACGAAGAGACCCGCGACAAGCTGATCGCTGAGAAGATCGCCTCGGCCGACTGGGCGAGCCACGCGGGCAATTCCGACTCGCTGCTGGTCAACGCCTCGACCTGGAGCCTGATGCTTACCGGCAAGCTGATCGACCCGGACGAGGAAGCCGGCGCTGACCTGCCGGGCTTCATCCGCAGGCTGGCGGGCCGCCTGGGCGAGCCGGTGATCCGCCGCGCGGTGGGCGCCGCGGTGAAGATCATGGGCGAGCAGTTCGTGCTGGGCGCGACCATCGAAAAAGCCATCCGGCGCGCGGCGCAGGATGGCTTCGTCTGCTCCTTCGACATGCTGGGCGAGGGCGCACGCACCGAGGCCGACGCGGAGCGCTACGAGGCCGCCTACGCCGCGGCGATCCGGGTGGTGGGCAAGCACGCCGGCGCCCAGGGCCCAGAGGCGGGGCACGGCGTCTCCGTGAAGCTGTCGGCGCTTTCGCCGCGCTATGAGGCGCGCGAGCCCGACCGTGTCTGGGGCGAGCTCTATCCGCGCATCAGGCGTCTGGCCGTGCTGGCGGCCGCGGCCAACATCAACCTGACACTCGACGCCGAGGAGGCCGACCGTCTGGTCATCTCCTTGGAGCTTCTGGAAAAGCTGGCGGAAGAGGCCGAACTCGGGAGCTGGAAAGGGTTGGGCCTCGCAGTCCAGGCCTATCAGAAGCGCGGGCCCCAGGCGATCGAGGCGGTGGCCGGGATCGCGCGGGCGAGCGGCCGGCGGCTGATGGTGCGTCTGGTGAAGGGCGCCTACTGGGACTCGGAGATCAAGCGCGCCCAGGTGGCCGGCTTGCCAGGCTATCCGGTCTATACGACCAAGGCCGCGACCGACCTTTCGTACCTGGCCTGCGCGCGCGCGCTGCTGGGCGCGGCCCCAGCGCTTTACGCTCAGTTCGCCACCCACAACGCCCACACGCTCGCCGCCGTGCGCCTGATGGCGACCCAGGCCGGTCTCTCGCCGGAGTTCCAGCGGCTGCACGGCATGGGTGAGGCGCTCTACGCCGGCGCGCGCGACCGCTACGGCGAATTCCCCTTGCGGGTCTACGCCCCGGTGGGCAGCCACGAGGACCTGCTGCCCTATCTGGTTCGCCGCCTCTTGGAGAACGGCGCCAACACCTCGTTCGTGCACGCCCTGCTGGACGAACGCACGCCGGTGGAGAAGGTAGTCTCCGATCCGATCGCCGCAGTCGAGGCTTCCGGCGGCGCGCCGCACCCACGGATCCCGCTTCCGGCCGATCTATATGGCCCCGGGCGCAGGAATTCGGAGGGGCTGGACCTCTCGATCACCAAGACCCGGGAGGCCCTGACTGCGGCCATCTCAGCCCTGACGATGCTCGAGGCCGCGCCAATCGTCCGTGGAGGGATGATTGCTGGTGTGACTGCCTCGCGCGTCTCGCCCGCCGACTTGACCCGAGCCATCGGCGACGCCGCAGACGCCTCAGCCGCCGATGTTGACACCGCCTTTGCGGCCGCTGCGGCGGCGCAGCCCGCCTGGAACGACCTGGGCGGCGAGGGCCGCGCGCCGGTGCTGCGCGCCATGGCCGATGCCCTGGAGGCCAACCGCCAGCGGCTGATCGCCATCTGCGCGCGCGAGGCCGGCAAGACACTGTCCGATGGCGTGGCCGAGGTGCGCGAGGCCGCCGACTTCTGCCGCTACTACGCCATGTTGGCCGAGCGGCAGTTCGCCCATCCGGAAACCCTGCGCGGACCGGTGGGCGAGACCAACCAGCTCTCCCTACACGGACGCGGGGTCTTCGCCTGCATCAGCCCGTGGAACTTCCCGCTGGCCATCTTCACCGGCCAGATCGCAGCGGCCTTGGCCGCTGGCAATGCGGTCCTCGCCAAGCCCGCCGAGCAGACCCCACTGATCGCCGCCGCCGCTGTGCGTCTCTTCCATGCCGCGGGCCTGAACCCCGATCTCCTGCATCTGCTGCCTGGCGATGGGGCGACCATCGGTCAGGCGCTGGTTTCCCACCCGTCCTGCGCCGGCGTCGCCTTCACTGGCGGGACGGAGACCGCCTGGGCGATCAATCGGACGCTGGCGGCGCGCAACGGCCCCATCGTGCCGTTCATCGCCGAGACCGGGGGCCTGAACGCCATGTTCGTGGACACCACGGCGCTCCGCGAACAGGTGATCGACGACGTCATCGCCTCGGCATTCGGGTCGGCCGGCCAACGCTGCTCGGCCCTGCGCATGCTGTTCGCGCCGCACGACACCGCCGACGCCCTAATCGAAGGCCTTGCCGGCGCCATGGACGCCCTGGTGCTCGGGGACCCGGCCGATCCGCGCACCGACATCGGCCCGGTGATCGACGAGGATGCCCGCGCCGCGCTCGCCAAACATCGTGAGCGGTTGGGCAAGGAGGCGAAGGTGCTGCACGAGCTCGCCCCGCCCGCGGGCGGCCACTTCTTCGGCCCGGTGCTGGCGGAGATCCCGTCGGCGGCCTTCCTGCAGAAAGAGGTGTTCGGGCCGATCCTGCATGTCGTCCGCTATGACGCCAATGACCTGGCCGCGGCCGCAGCCCCGCTCGCCGCCGCCGGCTACGGCCTGACGCTGGGCGTGCATAGCCGTATCGAGGCCTTCGCCGAGCAGGTCCGCGCCGCGGTCCCGGCCGGCAATGCCTACGTCAACCGCTCGATGATCGGCGCGGTGGTCGGCGTCCAGCCGTTCGGCGGCGAGGGCCTCTCCGGCACCGGGCCCAAGGCGGGCGGCCCCAACGCGCTCCTGCGCTATGCGGTGGAGCGCGCGGTGAGCGTCAATATCGCCGCCCAGGGCGGCGACCCGGCGCTGCTCAACCTCAATCCCTAGAAGCGCGCACGACTATTCTCACAGTGTCGTGAGCGGCGGTGCGGCAATGACCGCCAAGTGGTTGATCTGCCGAGGGGCAAGGGTGCTTGTTAACCGCTGGTTTACGAAAAAATCTGGGCGCCGATCGGTCGTCCTCATTGACGAGTCATTAGGACGGGTGCCCCATATGTGGGTTGTTCGGGCGCATCGCCCACAACATGTAGGGGCGTCAGAAGGTTTTCCTTCTGACAGGGGCATGGGTCAGGGACGATGAGTGAAGCGGCGAAAGTTGGGATTGCCGAGTCTATTGAACGGGTTGTGGACGCCACCGCGCGCCCGCAGCTGACGCTGGTCAGGAAGGTCGAGGTCGATCGCAGCCGCGACGCCCTGTTGACCGATTTCGGCAAGACGACGCTGGAAGACCGCTACCTGCTGGCCGGCGAAAGCTATCAGGACATGTTCGCTCGCGTCGCCACGGCTTACGCCGATGATGCCGAACATGCGCAACGGATTTACGACTACATCTCCAAGCTCTGGTTCATGCCCTCGACGCCGGTGCTGTCGAACGGCGGCGCGAACCGGGGCCTGCCGATCTCCTGCTTCCTGAACGCGGTGCCCGACAGCCTGGAAGGCATCCAGGGCGTCTGGAACGAGAACGTGCATCTGGCCTCCAACGGCGGCGGCATCGGCACCTATTGGGGCGGCGTGCGCTCCATCGGCGAGAAGGTGAAGGGCGCGGGCCAGACCAGCGGCATCATCCCCTTCATCCGGGTGATGGACAGCCTGACGCTGGCGATCAGCCAGGGCTCGCTGCGGCGCGGCTCGGCGGCGGTCTAC
>NZ_SSMZ01000138.1 GCF_004799395.1 Phenylobacterium sp. | reverse complement strand
GAGCGCAACTCAATCGCGCGCGCCAAGCTGATCGCCACCATCCGCAATTCGCCCGGCGTCCTGGGCCAGGTCTGCACGATCATCGGCGAGGCTGGCGGCAACATCGTCCAGCTCAGGATGCACCACCGCCAGAACGACTTCTTCGACGTGGACATCGACGTCGACGTCAACGACGCCCGCCACCTGACCCACATCGCCGCGGCGCTCCGCGCCAACCCCAGCGTCGAGACCGTCGACCGGCGGAAGACCTGACCGCCCGCCGTTCGTCCCGGCGAAGGCCGGGACCCAGATGGGTTGGCTCTGAGGTGGGTTCGATTGGTGCTGAACGCGTCCAATCCGCGACTGCGCTTCGCGATCTGGATCCCGGCATTTGCCGGGACGAGCGGAATCAGGGGTCTACGCCGCCATCTTCAGGCGCTTTTCGGCCTGCCAGTCCTTGGCGATGCGGTTGATGATGTAGGGCGGGGCCCAGCCGAAGTCGCCGTCGTCCTCCGGGTCGTCGGCCAGGAACAGCGGGGTGAAGACCTTGTAGTTCTGCTCGACGATGGCCTCGCAGAACGAGCGCAGCAGATTAGGATCGCTCAGGTGGCGGCCGATGCCCTCGTCGTGGACGTCCGCGCGCGCGCCGGCGCCGACCGGCAGCCAGATCATCGGATAGGGCTGATTGTCCATCACCCCGCGCAGCTTCTGCGCGCCGGAGAAGTGCAGCGGCAGGGGCTCGTCGGAGGTGGCGTAAGAGCTGGTCAAGAGGAAGGCCAGGTCCGCCGACAGGATCAGCCGGCGCGGGCTAGACCAGCTGGTCAGGCGGAAGCCGGTGTCGATGGAGGGGCCCACGAAGTCGCGGACGATGTCGTGGCGGCCGTGACCGGCGTACCACTTGTCGCGCATCTCGGCCTGCGCCAGCACCGGATCGTCGACGCTGTCGGAGCGGAACTGCGCCCCGCCGCGGCGGAAGAAGACCTCGGAATTGGGGGCCGGGAACAGCCCGATCCAGGCCGTGGACTTGACGTCCAGGTCCTCGGTCAGGGTGGCCAGGTCGCAGCGGTATGCGGCAAGCGCCGAGAGCCAGATGTGGATGGCGTCGACCGCCTGGGCGCGGCTCGACAGGTCGCAGGTGTAGAGCAGCTCGTCGCCGTTGGATTTCCAGAATTCCGGCGGGGCGATGTGGGCGTTGCTGCGCTGCCGGAAGGTCCGGTACTGCGCATGGATGATCTGGTCGAAGTCGCGATAGAAGTTAAGCAGCGCCGGCAGCCAGGACGGCCGCGACTGCTTGAACGCCGTGGAGCCCACGAGATCGACGCTGAAGAACAGCCGAATCCTCGGCTTCAGCCCTTCGGGCAGGTCGGTCGGCAGGGTTTTCTTCTCGTTCAACGACACGGGGGTTCGTCCCACCTTGCGATTGCGGCCGACATTCGGTCAGCCGCCCCGGCGCCGAGCCAGCCCTCACGCACCCCCTAACTGCACGTGCGTCCGATCTCGACGGCACACCTTTAGGCCGGCGAACATTCAGCGGAGTTAAGGAGGCTGGTTAAATTGCCTTTACCGCGAATGCCCGGCTCAGCGGCCGCCATAGGGCCAGGATGATCAGGGCCGCTGCGCCGGCTGCGGCGCAATGAAGCAGCCAGAAGGCCGGCGCGCTCATCGTCTCGTAGAACTGGCCCACCCAGCCGACCAGCAGGGACCCGGCGAACACCGACAGGAAGTAGACGCCGATCATCAGCGAATTTATCGCCGGCGGCGCGGCGCGGCTGAACAGCGCCATGCCGATCGGATAGACGAACAGGTAGGCGGTCTGCACGATCAGGTGGAAGCCCAGCGCCCAGACCAGAGGGACCTTGGCCGGTCCGCTCAGCGCCGCCGCGAGCGCCAGCAGGGCATAGGCCGTCACCGCCAGGCCGCAGCCGATCGCCATCTTGCCGAGCGCCGAGGGCTCGCGGCCGCGCCGGGCCTGGGCGTTCCACAGGCCGATCAGCACCGGCGCCATACAGATGCCGACGATGGCGCTCACCGACTGCAGCCAGGTGATCGGCAGGGTCAGGGGCCCGACCTGCCGGTCCAGATGACCCTTGGCCCAGATCATGTAGGCGTTCAGCACCTCGCCGTTGGCAATCCAGAACAGCGCCACCACCACCAGCAGCACCCCCATGGCGGCCAGCGTCGGCGCATCGTCGCGGGTCAGCCGGGCGGCCTTTGCCCGCTGTTCGCCTTTCGGCGGCAGGGTGTCTGGGGGCAGGCGGCTGTAGCCGGCCAGGTAGATCGACAGGCTGACCAGCATGCCGACGCCGGCCGCGCCGAATCCCCAATGCCAGCCCACGACCTCGCCCAGGGTCCCGCAGATCAGGGGCGCGGTGAACACGCCGACATTGGCAGCCATGTAGAAGAGCTGGAAGGCGTCCGTACGCCGCCGGTCCGCGCCGCGGTAGAGGTTGCCCACCTGGGCGGAGATATTGCCCTTCAGCAGGCCGCAGCCGAGGATCAACAGGGCGAGCGCGAGTAGGAACGGTCCCTCGAAGGCCATCAGGAAGTGGCCGGCCGCCATCATCACGCCGCCGACCAGCACGGCGCGTTTCTGACCCAGGACCAGGTCGCCGATCATACCGCCGAACACCGGGGTGAAGGAGCAGAAACCCGCGTAGAGGCCGAAGACCTCCGAGCTGACCGCCTGGCGGCTCATCGGCCCGAAGACGTGCTCCAGTCCGCCGCGGAAGGCGGCGAAGCCGGCCACGTGCTCCACATGCCCCGGCATCAGCAGCTGGCTGGTCATGTAGAGCACCAGAAGCGCCTGCATGCCGTAGAAGGAGAACCGCTCGAAGGCCTCCATGAAGGCGAGGTAGGCGAGCCCCGGCGGATGGCCGAAGACTCCGCGCTCGGCGCCGGGTTGGGCGTCTATCGGCCCCGGTGCGGCGGCGGTGTCGGCGGCGAGGGCCATCGGTCCAAGCTTTCAGGCGCGACTGACCTCGGCAATAGGCATGTGTCAGTGGGCGGCGGCCGGAAGGAACAATGACAGTTCTTCGCCCTGGAAGGCGCGCGTCCAGGCGCCGGGCGGCGCCTGCAGCCCCGTGGCCAGCACCGCGACGGCGTCGGCGATCTCGCCGGAGGGGGCCTCGGCAGGCGCCGTCGAATAGACCCTTGGCCGCGCCGCCAACCGCAGGAACACCAGGTGGTCGATATTGGCGTCGGGCGTCAGCAGCACCACCGCCCCGCGGCGCGGCAAGGCCGGCGCGATCGCCTGCAGATCCCGATCCAGGGCGTTAC
>NZ_SSMZ01000137.1 GCF_004799395.1 Phenylobacterium sp. | reverse complement strand
CGTGCAGCAGTTTCACCACGGAGGCGCGATCCCCGTGGAGCTCGACGTCGACAGGAATGCGCTCGCCGCCCGGCAGCGCTGCAGCGTAGTGCGCGCCGTGGCCGGCGAGGGGCGCGTGAGGCAGACCCGGTCCGTCCGCGAACAGGCGACCATGATCCTCGAAGATGGTCAGGATCGACTGGGGCGTCCCGTATTGTCCGATCAGACGCTGCATCTCGGGCGTTGGCGGTGCGGGCAGCGCCGCGGCGCGCGCCAGGCCCGCGAACAGGCTCAGCGCGATCAGCAGGGCGAGCGATCCGTATGGCTTCTGCATGGGCCATTGGTGCGGCGGCGCTCGGCGATTCACAAGCGGCGTTGCGCAGGCCGGACAGTGGCTCGATAATGATACGACGCTCAAAACGTACCCAAAGTTCGAAAAACAGAGCGCATGGGAGACGCGATATGGCCTGGGATTTCGAGACCGACCCTGAGTTCCAGAAGAAGCTCGACTGGATCGAGGACTTCATGGCCGAGGAGGTCGAGCCCCTCTCGCACCTGGGCGTGGTGGCGCATGGCTCGCTCGGCCGCGAGAAGTTCATCAAGCCCCTGCAGCAGAAGGTGAAGGACCAGGGCCTCTGGGCCTGCCACCTTGGCCCGGACCTGGGCGGCCAGGGCTACGGCCAGCTGAAGCTCGGCCTGATGAACGAGAAGCTGGGCCGCAATGGCCTGGCGCCCACCGTCTTCGGCTGCCAGGCGCCCGACAGCGGCAACGCCGAGATCATCGCCCACTACGGCACCGAGAAGCAGAAGGAACGGTACCTCTGGCCGCTGCTCAACGGCGAGATCCGCTCGGCCTTCTCGATGAGCGAGCCGACCGGCGGCTCAGACCCGCTGACCTTCCGGACCCGCGCGGTGCTGGAAGGCGACGAGTGGATTATCAACGGCGAGAAGTGGTTCTCCACCAACGCGCGCTATTCCAAGGTCCTGGTGCTCTATGCGGTCACCGACCCGGACGCCAAGGACCCCTACCGCCGGACCTCGATCTTCCTGGTGCCCACCGACGCGCCCGGGGTGGAGATCATCCGCAATGTGGCGGTCGGCGGCGGCGGCGAGATCGGCGGCGGCAACGAGGGCTATGTCCGCTACAACAACGTGCGCCTGCCCTACGACGCCCTCCTGGGCGAGCGCGGCGCGGCCTTCGTGATCGCCCAGGTGCGGCTCGGCGGCGGACGGGTGCACCACGCCATGCGCACGGTCGGCGCCTGCAAGAACGCGCTCGACCTGATGTGCAAGCGCGCGGTCAGCCGCAAGACCCGAGATGGCCAGCTCGCCGATCTCCAGATGGTCCAGGCCGACATCGCCGACAGCTGGATCGCCCTGGAGAGCTTCCGCCTGATGGTGCTTCGCACCGCCTGGCTGATCGACAAGCACCAGGACTACCAGATGGTCCGCAAGGACATCGCCGCCATCAAGGTGATGATGCCCAAGGTCTACAACGACATCGCCACCAAGGCTGCCCACCTGCACGGCGCGCTGGGCGTCTCCAACGAAATGCCGTTCATGCACATGGTGACCTCATCGCTGGTCATGGGCATCGCCGACGGTCCGACCGAGGTGCACAAGGTCACGCTGGCCAAGCAGGTCCTCAAGGACTACCGCCCCGACAACGACCTCTTCCCCGCCTACCACATCCCCAAGCTGCGCGAGGCGGCCCAGGAGAAGTACGCGACCGAGCTGGGCGAGCTGAAGGCGGCCTATGCGGAGCGGCGCGACAAGGCCCCGGCCTGACGACGGCCTCAAGTCCGATCTATATAGCTGTCATCCGGGACGGCCGAAGAGCCGATCCGGGGCCCAGGGGCGATGGCGCCGCCTATCCTCCTGGGTCCCGGCTCTCCGCTTCGCTATGGCCGTGATGACATTCGTTTTTGGAGTGAAGGCGTGAGTGAGAAACCCTGGCCAGTGATGTCGATCGCCGAGGCGCACGCCCGCCTCACCGCGCCCGGCCAGCGGTTCGAGATCGTCGACATGTCGATCCGCGGGAGCACAACCAGGGTCTGGAAGAACGCGCCG
>NZ_SSMZ01000136.1 GCF_004799395.1 Phenylobacterium sp. | reverse complement strand
CCGGCAACTCAACGAACGGCCAAGAAAGACCTTGCTCTACAAGACCCCCGCGGAGAAGTTCGCGGAGTGTGTTGCGGCGATCGGTTGAGCCCACCGTCGAAAGCGGTAATTAGCTCGATGCCCGAAAGCGGTCATTCACCGACACCGCCTCAAAGCGGACGCCGTGAACGTCGGCAACGGGTGGAAGTCGGACATCGGTTCCGGCAATGTGCGACGACGACCGAAACCCCGCCCGCATACGTCAGGATCGTCGCGCCTAGAGGTCCCTGATGCGTCTGCTTACCTTCACCGTTGCCGCCAGCCTCTGCATCGCAGGCAGCCCGGCCGCTGCGGTCCTAATGAGCGTGACGGAGGGGATGAAGGCTCTGGTGGACCCAGCGAGCAATACGGTCTTTGCGCTGGCCGGCGAAGTGGATCCCGTCAATGGCCCCGGCGCGAAGGTCTCCCAGGAACGATGGGAGCAGGCTCTTTTGGCCACCCAGGTGCTGAAGAATGCTGCAAGCAACCTCAATGGCCCGCAGAAGCAGCCCGGGGCCATCTGGATAAAGTCCGCCGCCGACTTCGCCAGGTTGACGGACGAAGCCGAAAAGGCTGCCGGCAAAGAAGACGCCGCAGCCTTCGCCAAGGCCGCCAACGATCTCGGCGACACCTGCACGTCCTGCCACAACAGGCACAAGAGACAGAAATAGGAAGAGCCCAATCTTTCAGGCCGGCGAGCCTGTCCAGTGTTCGTTCCCCACCCGCCGCTCTGAGCGTTCCCCAACGACAGGGACAACCAACGGGCGGCTAGCGCCAGAGGGAGTGCATGGCGTGTTTAGGCGTTTCCGACCACGCCGGGCATGCGGATAAAGAACAGCGGATGGTCGTCCGGATCGCGCAGCATGAAGGTCGCGTGATCGCTCTGACCGCTCGGGCCTCGGAAGAACTTAAGACCAGCGCGCCGCACATCGTCGGCCAACTCCAATACGTCGCCTTGCCAGAAAATCAGCTGGACCCGGGCCGGATCGAGATGCCCCTGGAAAAGGCCGACGCGACAGTCGCCGTTCTGCATCGTCACTCGCTTGCCGTTCGGCTCGCGTAAGACCGCCTTGAACCCCAGCGTCTCGTAGAACGCGACCGAACGCAGCATCTCCGCGACGGGCAGTCCGACCTCATACCATCCCAGCCGACGATCGATCATCAAGGACGCGGGTCGCTCGCTCGGAGCCGCCCGCGTGTGCCGCAGGTATTGGGGATAGAAGGTGCTCATTTGGATGACGTAGAGAGGATGTCCGTCCGGGTCCTGCAGCATGAAGGCGCCACCGTGATTGTCCTTCTTCAGAGGCCGCAGGAACGCCGCCCCGTTGCGTTCGACTTCGGCGGCAAGCCTATCCACGTCACCCTGCCAGAAGATCAGCTGCGGCCGGCTCGGATCGAGGCCACCCTGGAATAGGCCGATCCGGCAATCGCCCCGGATCATCGTGGCGACGCCTGCATCTTCCGCATATTCGGCGCGCTCGAAACCGAGCGCCTCGTAGAAGGCCAATGACGCGCCAATGTTTGCGACGGGCAGGCTGGTCTCGAAGTAACCCAGGTCCATTTTTCAATTCCGTGCCGACCCCGAAGGACAGACAGACAACTCGCGCCGATCCTGGAACGCAATGTCCGCAATGGGTCGAAGTACTAACCCGCTAGCGCGGGAGGAGTGCTCGCATCGGATGTGGGAGCGGAATTCTCCTGTCTGACGAGGATCGTGGGTGGGCCACGACCTCTTCAAGACAGGAGATGCGTGATGACAGAAGAGGTCATCAACCCGCTGCCGATCGAGCGGGGCCGGCCCGGCGCGGGGCTGCTGGCCCATGTGGCGGTGGCCAAGTACGCCGACCACCTGCCGCTGAACCGTCAGTCCGAGATCTACGCCCGTGAGGGTGTCGAGCTCGACCGCTCGACGCTGGCTGACTGGATCGGCCGGATGGCGTGGCTGCTGCGGCCGCTCTCCGAGGCGATCGGCGACTACGCCCGCGCCGGGCCGAGCGTGCATGCCGACGACACGCCGATCCCGGTGCAGGAGCCGGGCCGCGGCAGCATCCGGACCGGGCGATTATGGGTGGTGGTGCGCGACGAGCGGACCTGGGGCTCGGCCAATCAGCCGGCGGCCTACTACCAGTACTCGCCCGATCGAAAGGGCGTGCACGCCCAAGCCTTGCTGAAGCCGTGCCGCGGCTTCCTGCACGCTGACGCCTACGGCGGCTTCGACAAGCTCTATGCGCCTGATCCGATCACCGGCCAGGCCAACCTGATCGAAGTGGCCTGCTGGGCGCATGCCCGGCGCGAGATCTTCGAGGCGCACGCCAGCACCAAGTCGCCGCTGGCCCGAGAGGCGCTCGAGCGCATCGGCGCGCTCTTCGCCATCGAGCGCGAGATCAACGGTCAGAGCGCCGAGCACCGACTGGCTGTGCGCCAGGCCAGGAGCGCGCCACTGCTGGAGGAGCTGAAGGACTTCCTGGAGACCTGCCTCACCCGGATCAGCCGCAAGGCCGATCTGGCCGAGGCCATCCGTTACAGCCTCAAACTTTGGACCGCGCTTACCCGCTTCGCCGACGACGGGCGCCTGGAGATGACCAACAACGCCGCCGAACGCGCCATCCGGCCGCTGACCCTGGGTCGCCGCAACTGGACCTTCCTGGGCTCCGACACCG
The DNA here is from genome assembly GCF_004799395.1 of Phenylobacterium sp. Classification (GTDB taxonomy): domain Bacteria; phylum Pseudomonadota; class Alphaproteobacteria; order Caulobacterales; family Caulobacteraceae; genus Phenylobacterium. The sequence continues at coordinate 494 of NZ_SSMZ01000136.1, read as the reverse complement.
GCGGCGACCGCGCCGCGGTCTTCTACACCCTGATCCAGACCTGCAAGCTCAACGCCATCAATCCCGAGGCCTATCTGGCCGACGTCATCGGCCGCATCGCCGACCATCCCGCCAAGCGGATCGACGAGCTCCTGCCGTGGAACTGGCGGGCCCCTCGGGCTCCAGCCGATCAGGCGGCCTAACCGTGGACGCGATCGAAACGGTCTACACCCTGCCGCTCGTCGCCAAGAAACTCGGCGAAGACGAAGGCTGGCTGTGGGAGATCTCCTGCGAGATGACCCCGGAAGATGGCTGCCTGGGCATCATCGGCCTCAACGATGAGTACACCGTCGCCTTTACCGAGGCCGGCATCGAGCACCTCGCCGAGCTGGTCGCGATCCACAAGGCCGACACCGGCCGGCTGCTCCCGCTGCACCTGGACAGCTGAGCGCGAAGATCGCGCCGTGGGCGGCGGATGGCCCGAAACGTCGAGCGGGTTATGACCGGACGCTTAC
>NZ_SSMZ01000135.1 GCF_004799395.1 Phenylobacterium sp. | reverse complement strand
CACACCGCCTGTCTCTGGAAGTCCCACTAGACCTGCGCCTGCAGCAACAACCGCCTTGTGGGAATTCGCCGTATCGTCGTTGGCGGCTTGGGCGAATTTCTGGGATGCCGCGCAGAGCAAGTCGTTCATGTTCGGATTGGATATTCCTCCGCTTTGCGGAGGCGTCGCGATTGGAGCCGGGGTTAAATTAAAACATCCCTCTGAACAATTATTTGCAAGCAAAGAAGGATCTATTGAAAATGGATCAGGTAGATCCTCGTAGTCTGGCTCGAGTGTCGGCGAACAGACAAAGCACCCGAAGGTGCTTAACGCGTATGTGGTGTACCGATTTCAACCGCTGCGACCTGCGAGTCAAGTCTCGACCATTCGGGATGGCTGATGCGGCAGCGGTCCCAACCCCCGCCGCATGACCGCGCCGGCATGCTTGTTGGTCGTGACGGTCAGGTGCGAATGCGCATGTTCACCAGCCGCGACCACGAACCCTTAAATTCCGCCGGTCAAAAGTGTCGCTCGATCCCGCGATCACTATAACCCCTCCCACAAGGGGAGAAGGCTCACAAAAAGCCTGGTCAGGGCCGCGTCCGGAACGGGTCCGCCGGGTAAACCCCCAGCACCTCGAACTTCTCGGCGAAGAAGCTCAACTCCTCGAACGCGAGGGCCAGGCCGCGGTCTTCCGGCCTTCCGTCGGCCTCGGCGTAAAAGAAGGTCGCCGTCCAGGCGCCGTTCTCCATGTAGCTCTCCAGCTTGGAGATGTTCACGCCATTGGTCGCAAACCCGCCCATGGCCTTGTAGAGCGCCGCCGGCAGGTTCCTCACGCGGAAGATGAAGCTGGTGATGCAGGGCTGGGTGAAGGGCGGCGGCGCGGGATGCTTGTCCGCCGTCATGATCAGGAAGCGGGTGGTGTTGTGGTGCTCGTCCTCCATGTCCCGGACGAGGATCTCCAGGCCGTAGATCTCCGCCGCGAGCGCCGGCGAGATCGCCGCCTTCGTGCGATCGGGCGTCTGCGACAGGATGCGCGCGGCGCCGGCGGTGTCGCCCACCGACTCGGTCTTCAGCTTCATCCGGCGGATCGTCTTGCGGCATTGCGCCAGCGCGATCGGCATGGAGGAGACGGACTTCACCTCCTCGAGCGTCACGCCCGGGTTGACCATCAGCTGGAAGTGGATCGGCTTGAACCGCTCGCCGACGATCTTCAGGCCGGAGTTGGGCAACAGGTGGTGAACGTCGGCGACGCGCCCGGCGATGGAGTTCTCCACCGGGATCATGCCCAGGACGCAGTCACCCTTCTTCACCGCCTCGAAAGCCTCCTCGAAGGTCGGATAGGGAACGGGTTCCAGCTCCGGGAAGGCGGCGGCGCAGGCCTCGTGGCTGTTGGCGCCCAGTTCCCCCTGGAAAGCGATGCGGTCCTTGCTCATGAGAGCGTCCTAGCATGGGCCCGCGCCCGCTCAAGGTCGGCGGGGTTGTCGACGCTGATCGGCGCCTCGTCGATCACCGCCGCCCAGACCGACATGCCGAGCTCCAGGGCCCGCAGCTGCTCCAGCCGCTCGCGTTTCTCCAGCGGCGACGGCGGCGCGGCGCAGAACCGCTCCAGCGCCGCGCGCCGGAAGCCATAGATGCCGTGATGCAGCCAGACCGGCGCGTCCCCATAGAGCACCGAGCGGGTGAAATAGAGCGCACGCGCCGTTCGCCCGGCGGCCTGCATCGCGGCCACCACCTTGGGGATGTCGGGATTGGTCCGCTCCGCGGGATCGGCCTCGGCCACCATCACCGTCGCCAGATCGCAGGAGGGCTCGGCGGCCAGCAGCCGCGCCACGACGGCCACCGCGTCGGGCTGCACGAAGGGGATGTCGCCCTGCAAGTTGATCACCACGTCGTGGCGCCGCAAGGGGTCCAGCTCGGCCAGGGCGGCGACGATCCTGTCGGAGCCCGAGGGCAGGTCGGGGTCGGTCAGGATCGCGCGGCCGCCCGCCCGGCTGACCGCCTCCACGATCTCGGGATCGCCCGCCGCGACCGCCACCGGGCCCACGCCGGCGGCCTCGGCCTGCCTCAGCACGCGGACGATCATCGGTACGCCGCCGATGTCGGCGAGCGGCTTGCCGGGCAGGCGCGTCGCGGCCAGACGCGCGGGGATCAGGACGATGGGGTTCACGAGGATGCTCGCAGCCTTGCTTGGGCGGTTGCGCGAGCGCCGGTAGCGTGTAAGAGAGCCGGACGCAACAAGGGGCGGGATTCCCGCGCTTGCGCCGGCTTGTGCGCCGGTTCGCAAAGAGGGCCGATTTCCGGAAGATGAGCGACCTGACCTTCAACAAGTACGCCGGCGCCGTGCTCGCCACCTGCTTCGTCATTGCTGGCCTCGTCCAGCTCTCCGGCGGTGTGTTCGGCGAGGAAAAGGTCGCCAAGCCGGGCTTCAAAGTCGATGTGGTGGAAGACACCGGCGGCGCCGCGGCCGCGGCCGACACGCCGCCCGACTGGGGCACCGTCCTGAAGACCGCCGACCCGGTCGCCGGCCAGGCGGTGTTCGCCAAGTGCCAATCCTGCCACAGCCTGACCGCCAACGGCACCGGCCCGAACCTGACGGGCGTCGAAGGCCGTCACCCGGCCACCGAGCCCGGCTTCGCCTATTCCGACGGCATGAAGGCCTTCGGCGAGAAGCAGCCGGTGTGGGACTTCGATCACCTCTACATGTTCCTCAAAGGCCCGCAGGCCTATGTGAACGGCACGAAGATGACCTTCGTCGGTCTGAAGCAGCCACAGGACCGCATCAACCTGATCGCCTACCTGCACACCCAGGGCTCGACCCTGCCGATCCCCGCGCCGAATCCGGCCGCGGCGGCCGCGGCGGCGACGCCGGCTGCGCCTGCGGCCGCCGGAGCGGGCAAGCCCGTCGCTACCGGCTCGACCGCCGCCCCCGCCGCGGGCGCCGGCGGTCCCGCCGGCGCCGGCCCGGGCGCGCCGGCCCAGCAACCCGCCACTGCGGGTGCGAATCCAAAGTGACTCGCCGCTAGGCGAGTCATTCCGGACGGCGCGAGGCGGCTATCCAGAACCGGATCGCTAAATCCTAGAGCCGCCGGAAGCCCGTCGGCTGGCCCGCCCCGGCCGCATCGATGCGCACGATTGCCGCTTCCAGCGGCTCGATGGCCACCGCCATGTGGAAGCCATTGGCGTGGACGATGCGCCCACCTTTGGCGCTCGGTCGGTCCAGGCCGATCCCGACATGGCCCTTCCAGAACACCAGGTCGCCGCGCCCGAAGTCGGCCTGTCCGATCTCGCGTCCGAGTTCGGCCTGCTGGTCGGCGTCGCGCGGGCAGGCCAGGCCGCAGGCGAACATCGCCGCCTGCACCAGCCCTGAACAGTCGAGCCCCAGGCTCTCGCGCCCTCCCCAGAGATAGGGCGCGCCCAGGAACCGCTCGGCCACGCCGGCGATATCGCTCTCGAAGGTCCCGATCGGAGTCAGGTGCTCGGCCGCCATCCATCCGGCGCCGACGACCTTGGCCAGCCGCCCCTCCGTGGCCTCGACGGCGACCAGGGCGTTCATCGAATAGGGCCCCGAGGCCCGCGACTTGATGCTGGGCTCGGCGAAGGCGTAGGTGCGCACGGCTGCGACCCTATGCGTTGCCTCCGGCCCCGGCGCGGCCAGGGCGGCGGTTGGCGCGAAGCCCACATAGCCGTCGCGCCGCGCCTGGCCCCAGAGGAAGCCGCCCTCCTCCTCGATCGCATCGAACGCCTCGCCGAACAGCAGCTGGTCCATCTGTTCCGACGCCAGGTCGGGCGCCCGGTGGATACCCGCCGCCGGCGCCGTGCAGGTCAGGCTCTTGCAATCCAGATAGACCTCCGCGCGGACCAGGCCCTCCAGCGCACGGCTTGCGATCCCATCGCGCAGGGGTGTGATGCGCGGGTCCCAGGAAGCCGAGGCGTCCATCAGGCGAACCGATCCCGGATCATCCGATAGAGGCCGCGGATCGCCTGGGCCTCGGCCCCGGCCGGGTGGCCCGGGCGGTTGCGCGGGTTCCAGGCGAAGATGTCGAAATGCGCCCACGGTCCGCAATTGGGACCGGAAGGCGCGAACCGCTGCAGGAACAGCGCCGCGGTGACCGAGCCCGCCTGGGCCCAGGCGTCCGGGTCGTTCTTGATCTCAGCCACGTCGGACTCGAGCGCCTCGGCGTAGGGCTTCCACAGCGGCATACGCCACACGGGGTCGGACACAGCCCTGGCCGCCGCCTCGATCTGGCCGGCCAGCTCGTCGTCGTCGGTGTAGAAGGGCGGCAGCTGCGGCCCGAGCGCGATCCGCGCGGCCCCGGTGAGCGTCGCCAGGTCGATGGTCAGCGCCGGCTCCAGCTCGCCCGCCCGAGTGAGCGCGTCGGCCAGGATCAGCCGGCCTTCGGCGTCGGTGTTGCCGACCTCGATGGAGAGGCCTTTCCGCGAGGCCAGCACATCGCCCGGCCGCATGGCGTCTCCGGAGATGGCGTTCTCCACCACCGGCGTCAGGATCGCCAGCCGCACCGGCAACCCGGCCGCCATGATCATTCGCCCCAGGGCGAGCGCGTGGGCGGCGCCGCCCATGTCCTTCTTCATCTGCCGCATGCCCGCCGACGGCTTGATGTCCAGACCGCCGGTGTCGAACACCACGCCCTTGCCCACCAGGCAGACCAGCGGCTTGTCCTTACCCGCGCCCTCCCAGGTCACCTCGATCATCCGAGGCGCGCGCGCCGCATCGGCGGCGCGGCCCACGGCATGGACCGCCGGGTAGTTTTCAGTGAGCAGGGCCTCGCCGGTGACCACGGCGATCTTCGCCCCATGCAGCTCGGCGATCTCGCGCGCGATGGTCTCGATCTGCAGGGGGCCCATGTCGTTGGCGGGTGTGTTGACCATGTCGCGGGCCAGCGCGCAGGCGTGCGCCACCTGGCGGACCTCAGTCAGGTCGACGCCCTCGGTGAGGAGCTTGGCCTTCTCCGCGCCATGGGCCTTGTAGCGGTCGAACCGGTAGCTGCCGAGGGCGAAGGCGAGCGCAATGGTGTCCTTGCCGATCCCCGCGGGCGCGCGGGCGAGGCGGTACGTCCCGGCCGGAAGCTTGGCGGCCAGCGTGCGGAAGACCATCGGGTCGCCGCCCGCGCCCCCGGAAGAGCCCAGCCCGAACAGCACATGGGCCAGCGCCCCGTCGGCGCCCGGGATCAGCAGCAGTTGGCCGGACTTGCCCTTGAAGTCGGAGATCGCCGCGAAGGCCTTGGCGCCGGCGGGGATGGACTCCAGAGCTGGGCCAGTCTCGGCCTCCGTCAGCGCGTGGACCGGAATCACCGGACCGTCGGCGGCGTCGAGGATCACGTCGGACATGCGGGGGCGCCTTTTCGCGAGAACGAGGAAGCCTGTCCTCTCCTAGTCGCTTAGGCGCGGGGGCCGCAACCGCCTCAAAGGTGGGCGCCCAGCGCCGACATCGGGAATGCGACCAGGGCGCCCAGCGCGATCGCCACGCCATAGGGCACCCCTTCGCCAGGCTCGGCCAGACGCACGAACCACGCGGGACCCGCGCTGATCAGCGGACGCACCGACGCTGAGCGCAGCGCCAGGAGACCGGCCGCCAGGGCGCCGCCCGCCACGCCGGTGACCAGCAGATAGGTGGGCGCGCCGGCCAGACCGAGCCAGAGCGCCGCGGCGGCAAACAGCTTGGCGTCGCCCCCGCCGATCCAGCCGGCCGCGAACATCCCCATGCCTGCGATCAGGGCCACGAGGCCCACCGCCACGTCCGCCGCCGCCAGCCGCCAGGGCAAGCCCAGCGCCACGGCGGCGGCCGCGAAGCCCAGGATCAGGACGCCCGGCATCCAGTTGGGGATGGTGTAGCTCACCACGTCGCGCAGGCCCGCGGCGATCGCCAGGATCGGGAAGACCAGCAGGATCAGGGTCTGGAACAGATGGACCATCGCGCGCTCCCTTGAGGCCCCCACCATGGCGCCGGCCGATGAACGGAGGGTTTCGTCCTGGCGCGCCCGGCCTCCCGGCCAAATAAAAAACCCCGGCGGTCGCCCGCCGGGGGTTCTTAATGTTCGGACTTCGCCGGGCCTTAAGCGGCCGACAAGGTCGTCGCGATGGAGTTGAGCGTCGACGACAGCTGGCCGCCGAGCGCGGTCAGGGCGCCGACCAGGACCACTGCGATGAGCGCGGCGATAAGGCCGTATTCAATCGCCGTGGCGCCGGACTCATCCTTCAGAAAGCGAATGACAAGACTGGACATGTTATCTCCCTAGGAGCGATCGCGCTCTCAGGCTTTGAGGGATCGAGTTGGCTTAGCCGGCCAGGGTGGTCGTGATGGAGTGGAAGGTCGTGCTCAACTGGCTGCCGAGCGCGGTCAGGGCGCCCACGAGCACAACGGCGATGAGCGCGGCGATCAGGCCATATTCAATGGCGGTCGCGCCGGACTCGTCCTTCAGGAAGCGGGTGACAAACTTGGACATGATCATCTCCTTTTAAGCGAGCAGTCGTTGTCGGGCTTCAAGCTCGTCGCCTGCTCGCCCTAATGCCACGCCAAGTTCGCAGGTCTCACTTAATCGGCAGTAAAGACCGCGGTGCTCAAGCTAATTTTCTTTGGTAAATTGAGATTAACAATGAATTTCGATTAACTTCACAACAAGATTCGAGCTTCAAGTTAGTCTTGGTTGTTTTATGACATTAAATCTCGGTTAGCTACGGGCCCATATACTGCCCGAAGGACTTGAGAGAGACTCGTGCGCAAGCGCTCACCTTCCCGCCTTGGCCGTTTCGTAGCGCGGTTCGCCCGCGCCCAGCGCGGCGTCACGGCCGTCGAGTTCGGCCTGGTCGCCCTGCCCCTGATGGTGCTGACCTTCGGCGCCCTCGAGCTGGCGCTGGTGTTCCTGGTGTCGACCACGCTGGATCAGGCGACCGAGGCCGCTTCGCGCCAGATCCGCACCGGCAACTTCCAGATCAGCGCCGCCAATACCCGGGCCGACTTCAAGAACCTGGTCTGCTCGGGCATGAGCTGGCTGAACGGCAGCTGCGCCAGCGGGGTCACCGTCGACGTGCGCACCTTCAGCACCTTCGCGGCGCTGGCCGCGACCCCGGCGATCAGCCCGGCCACCTTCAACCCCGTGACGACGCCCACCTGTTTCACCGCCGGCCAGCCGACCGACATCGTGCTGGTGCGCACCTATTTCGTCTGGAACCTGTTCACGCCGCTCCTGAACAACGCCCTGGAGAACATGGGCGGCGGATCGGGAAAGCGGCTGATCAGCTCGACCACGGCGTTCCGCAACGAACCCTTCGACGACAACCCACCCATAGGCACGTCATGCTGAGGCGTCTTCGATCCGACCAGCGCGGCCTCGCGGCCGTCGAGTTCGCGCTCATCGCGCCGATCATGATCCTGCTCTATTGCGGCCTGGCCGAGTTCACCATGGCCATGATGGCCGAACGCCGCGCCGCCCACGCCACCTCGGTGGTGGCCGACCTCGTCGCCCAGACCAGCCAGATCACCGGGAGCCAGGTGACCGACGTCTTCACCGTCGCCAACGCGATCATGGACCCGTTCCCGACCCCGCCGCTCAAGCTGCGGATCACTAGCGTCGTCGCCGACGTTAACGGGGTCCCCCGGGTGAGCTGGAGCCAGGGCGACGGCCTCAGCCCACTGGTCGCCGGCGCGGCTGTCACCGGCTTCCCGGCGAACCTGCTGGTTGCCGGCGACAGCGTGATCATGGCCGACATGCAGTACGCCTTCACCTCGCCGCTGCAGATCACGCTGCCGAACGTGGTCAACTTCAGCGACACCTTCTACCTGAAACCCCGCGCCTCCTCGTCGGTGACCCTGCTGCCGGGTTAGCGCTAGGCCGTTAGCGGCCGACGACCGCCTCGGGGGCCAGGTCGCGGCCGCCTCCCTTGACGAAGAACAGCCCGATAAGGCCCACCACCAGCAGCACGATGATGCTGGCGAAGCCGCCCTGCTGGCTATGGGTCACCCGCGTGCCGATGTTGACCAACCCGGGCGCCAGCCACGCCGTCGCCACCCCTGACAGCCCGTAGATCCCGAAGAAGGCGCCGGTCCGGGCCGGCGGCGTCAGGCGGGTCAGGGCCGTGCGGGCCGAGGCGTATTGGGCGGTGATGAAGATCGAATTCGTAAAGCCGATCATCAGGAAGATCAGGCTGGGCAGGGTGCGGTAGACCGGTCCGCCCCACAGCGGCGCATGCGCCGCGGCGTCGTAATGCCAGAAATAGAGGATCTTGTCGGGCGCCATGCCCAGCAAGCCGGTGAGCGCGATGATGGTCATGAAAATCTCAAGCCGCAGCGCGTTCTTCGGGCCCATGTTGTGATCCAGCCAACGGCCCACCTGGCCGCCGAATGTGGCGATGATGCTGCCGATGATGCCGCCGACAAGCAGGTCCAGCGGTCCCCACTTCATGACCCCGGCCGCCAGCACGCCGTAAAAGAACAGGACCCCGTTCATCCCATCGAAGAAGAACATCCGGGAGATCAGGTAGATCATCGCATCGCCATAGCGCCGCACCGTTGTCAGCATGGTCCAGAGGTCGGCGGCGCCTTCCTTGAGGGCCCGCAGCATCGGGACACCTGTCTTCGGCGCGTCCGGCGTGAAGAGGAAGATCGGGATCGAGCCGACCGCGAGCGTAATCGACGCCAGGATCGCCACGACGCGCTCGGGCTCGTGGCTCTCCGCGCTCAGGCCGAACAGCGGATGCGCCGGCACCCAGGCCCACCCCACCTTGCCCGGCAAGGCGAAGGCCCAAGCGGTAAAGGCCAGCGCCACGACCGAGGCCGCGTTGCCCAGCGACAGCGCCAGACCGGACGCGCTGTGCGCGCCTTTCAGCCCGGCCGCGCGGATCAGCATGGAATTATGCAGGATTTCCGACCAGGCGAAGAGCACGTTCACGCAATAAAGGATGCCGAGCGTCGCCATGATCGACAGGCCGGACAGGTCCGGCTTGGCGAACCACAGGGCGCCGATCAGCGGAACCATGCCGATCACCGTGGCCGCGAGCCAGGTCTTGCGCGGCCCCAGCTTGTCGATCGAGGCGCCCAGGAACGGCCCCGTCGCGAAGACCGTCCAGCCAACATATTGCTGCAGGCCCGAGATCATCTCCTGCCCCTTCACCGGGTCGCCGACCATGGAGGCCGAGACGTAGGGCATGAAGACGAAGATCGTCACCAGGATAACGTAAGGGTCGCGCCCCCCTTCGAAGATCGACCAGGAGAACCCGCCGCGGTTCAGCTTGGCATTCCCGCCCAGATCGGCCTCGATCGGCCCGCTGGCGACGGACGCGGGCCCCAGCGCCTCCGCAATTGGTGGCTCGGTCAATCGCTCGCCCTCCCAGGCTCCGCCTTTGCGGCGGTTGGGACGGACGTTGCAGGGTTTTTGCGGCGGAGGCTAGGCAAGGCCACCAGATGCTCCCCCCAACGCGCGGACCGCGATGGAAGAGAAACGATTAGCCCAACTTTCCATCCGCCGCCGCCAGCGCGGCCTGCGCATCAGCCTTGAACCCCTGCGCGTTCAGCGCCTCGCAGAGCGCGGTCAAGCACAGGCGCACGTGCCAGGCGGTGGCCGAGGCGCCCATCAGGCCGATCCGCCAGACCTGGCCCTTCAGCGGCCCAAGGCCCGCGCCGATCTCCAGGTCCCAATGCTTGAGGACATGGGTGCGCACCGCCGCCTCGTCGACCCCGTCGGGCACCCGCACGGTGTTGAGCTGCGGCAGGCGGTCCTTTTCGGCCACCAGCATCGATAGCCCCGCGGCTTCGATCCCGGCCACCAGCGCCTCATGCGTCCGCGCATGGCGCACGATGGCCGCCTGCTGACCCTCCTCGAAGATCGCCACGAGCGCTTCGTGCAGGCCGTAGAGCGCGTTGATCGGGGCGGTGTGGTGGTAGGTCCGGCCACCCTCGCCGCCCCAGTAGCTCATCAGCAGGTTGAAATCCAAGAGCCAGTTGCGGACCTTTTCCTTGCGGCCCGAGATCGCCGCCTGGGCGCGCTTCGACAGCGCAATGGGCGACAGGCCGGGCGGCGCCGACAGGCATTTCTGGGTCCCCGAATAGACCACGTCGGCGTCCCAGGCGGCCACGTCGACGACGATGCCGCCCAGCGAGGTCACGCAGTCCACCACCGACAAGGCGCCATGCTTGCGCGCCACGGCGCAGAGGCTGGCCGCGTCGCTGCGCGCGCCGGTCGAGGTCTCCGCGTGCACGAAGGCCAGCACCTTGGTCGGCGCGCCGCTGAGCGCCGCCTCGACTCGCGCCACGTCCACCGGCAGACCCCAGTCGTGATCCACCGTCACGACGGTCGCCCCCGCGCGGCCGGCCATGTCGGCCATCCGCCCGCCGAACGCCCCGTTGATCGCCACCACGCAGCGGTCGCCCGGCTCCAGCAGGTTCATGATCGCCGCCTCCATGCCCGCCGTGCCCGGCGCAGGCAGCGGGACACAGGCGTGATCGGGAGCGTTGAACAGCCGCTGCAGCGCGGCCTTGATCTCCTCCATCAGCGCCTGGAACTGCGGGTCCAGGTGGCCGATCGTCGGCCGGGCCAGGGCGCTCAACACGCGGGGGCTGACGTCGGAGGGCCCCGGGCCCATCAGGATGCGCCGCGGCGGCTGGAAGGATTGCATGGGTGGCTCCGTTGGTCAGGCCTGGCCTCAGGCCAGGAGACGCGCGTGTAGCCTTTCGCGCAGGGCGTCGTCCACGCCCAGCACCTCGGCGAGGTAGGCGTCCAGGCTGCCGTGGCGCTCGACGATCACTGCGAAGGCCGTGTCGAGGTAGTCGGCGTGCACCGACACCGCGACCTTCAGCGCCGCCTCGGACGGCCGGATCCCCACCTGCTTCTCAAGCCAGGGGCCCAGGAAATCCATCTTCCGCGCCATGCGGGCCTCGTCGTTGGTCAGGAGGTAGTCGGCCATCAGGTCGTCGTGGCCGACGCCTGCCGCGTGATGTGTGAGCGCGCAGATCAAGCCGGTGCGGTCCTTGCCTGCCGCGCAATGCACCACGATCGGCCCGCCGCTCTCGGCCAGGGTGGTGAAGTAGCGGCTGAACAGGTCCACGTGACGCGGCTCGAACGGCGCGCGGCGGTAGTAGCCCATGCCGTCGTTGTAGAACCATTCGGGCGGCAGGTCGGTCAGGCCCTTCATCAGGTCGGCCCAGTCGCCATGATCGGAGACGATGTCGTTCTCGATCACGGTCCCGCCGAACCCGGGCCAACGCTTGGACGGCTCACGCGCCCGTTCCTCGCTCCGCCGCAGGTCGATGATGGTCGCCAGACCCATCTGCCGCATCCGCGCCAGGTCAGCCTCGCTGGCGTAGGCGTGGTTGGCCGAACGGTAGAGCAGGCCCCGCTTCAGCGGCCGTCCGTGCACGGTGTCATACCCGCCGAAGTCGCGGAAGTTCTCGATGCCGTCGAAGTCGATGTGCCGGGTCATGGGCGGCCAGATAGCGGGATTTGCGCGGAGGATCGAGGGCCCGCCCTTGGTCAGCGGCGGACATGGACAACGGCCCAGCGGTCAGCATAGAGCCGCCGCCACCCCGGCATCTCATCCATCGCCTCGACCACGGGCGATCCGGCCTTGAACAGCGTCCAGCCAACCTGGCGCGCGTCCAGAGTGGCGGCCAGCGCGGCGCGGTCCGGCCGCACCAGCCGGTCGTAGGCCTCCAGGTAGGCGTCGCCATAGAGGTCGGCCCGGCTGTCGATGAAGGGCGCCACGCCCTGGCCTATGAGATAGCCGCCGAAGCTGTAGTCGTTGAGCACGTGGGTCCGTCGCGTCGCAGCCGGCACCGCGGCGACGGCCGAGACGGGGCGGTCGAGTCCGTCGCCTAGGACCACGGGCCAGGCGAGCCGGCCGACCGCCAGCAGGACGGCGATCGACACCGCCGCAGCGGTCAGGATCGGCGCCCGAGCGGGCCGATCGCCCGGCGCCGGCGTCTCCGCGCCCTGCCCGAACGCCTGCGCCATCGGCCCGGCGAGGATCAGCACGCCAACCACGCCCAGCATCTGCTCATACCGCACATGCTGCAGGGCCAGATAGAGCAGCAGCAACAGCAGCGCCGCGCGAAGCGCCGGCAGCCGCAGCGGCCGGGTGAGCGCCACGAAGAGCCCGGCCAGCAGCGCGGCCTCCAGAGGCCCGACGCTCGCAAAGCTGGCGGGCGCCCACTCGCCGATGTGCGCTAGACTCTTCATCCCCAGGAGCTGGATGGGGAACAGCAGGGTCCCGACGCCGTCGGGGCTGATGACCG
>NZ_SSMZ01000134.1 GCF_004799395.1 Phenylobacterium sp. | reverse complement strand
GACGGCTTCGACAGTCCCTACCGCTTGCGCAAACAGACTGTCGAGCCGGTCTTCGGCCAGATCAAGCAGGCCCGCGGCTTCCGCCAGTTTCTGCTGCGAGGCCGCGCCAAGGTCTCCAGCGAATGGGCGATGATCTGCACCGTCCATAACCTCCTGAAGCTGGCCGGAAACCGCCTCGCACCGGCCTGAGGCGGGCTACAATCGCGACCCATGAGCCCAGGATGCCGCGAAGTCCGCCCGATCAAGCTATCGGCGCTACCGCAGGACCGCCAACCGCGAGCGGCTCAGGGCGCGCACCTCGTCTGGCTCTGCGTCGACCGTTACGGAGTCGGTCTGCTAGGGGCTCGCGGCCGCGATTGCAGCCCCGCAGGCGGGCCCCGGCGCGACATTCTGTCCGTTGCCGTCGGCCGGCGATTAGCATCGTCTTCATTTCGTTGTGGAATGTTGCCGCCCTGCAAAGAGGCTGCCGCTTGACCGCGTACCGAACCACCCCGCTGACGACCGGCTTCGCGCCAGGATCGCTGACCCCGCGGCTGATCGACCTCGCCGAGCGGGGCACGGTGGTCGCGGCGTTCCTCTATTATCTGGTGGTCAACTACAACCCGCACCAATGGCTGAACTTCGCCATCGCCTTCACTGACATCGTCACCGTCTGGTTCATCCTGATCCGCCGGCCGACGACCAGCGTCAGTCCCGATCCCCGGGACTGGGTGCTGGCGTTCGGCGGCACGCTGCTGGCCATGCTGGCGCGGCCCGGCGGCGCGGCGCTGATCCCGGCTTTCGTGGCGGTCGCCATGGTGGCCGGCGGCACCCTGATCTCGCTCGCCGCCAAGTTCAGCCTGAACCGCAGCTTCGGCCTGGCCCCAGCCAACCGCGGTGTGCGGATGCGCGGCGCCTACGTCTTCGTGCGTCACCCGATGTACCTCGGCTACGCCGTGGTCCACGGCGCCTATCTCCTGGTGAACCCGACGCCGCTGAACGCGGCGCTGATGAGCGTCACCTGGGCCTGCCAGATCGGCCGCGTGCTGCGCGAGGAGCGCTGGCTCAAGCAGGACCGCGCCTATCGCCGCTACGCCAGGATCGTGCGCTACCGGATGATCCCGGGCCTGTTCTAGGTCTATGCTGCCCTTCGACCGGCGCTCGGATCGGGCGCGACGGAGAGGATGCGGCGATGAAGATGGCCCCGATGGCCGCCCTGGCGGCCATTACCACACTCGCCGCGCCCGCCTCGGCCCAGCCTGACCCGAAGGCGCTCGCCTACAAGCTGCCCGATCAGATCGCCTGGCAGGGCGACCCGGTCAAAGGTCCCCTGACCTACGCCCTGTGGGGCGACCCGGCCAAGCCCGGGCCCTACGCCATCCTGGTCAAATGGCCGCCGCACCAGATGAGCCGGCCGCACACCCACCCGAACGACCGCCATGTCTATGTGATCAGCGGGACATGGTGGGTCGGGACCGGGCAGACCTTCTCGCCGGACACCACCATGCCGATCCCTGCCGGCTCGGTGGTCACCCACTTCGCGCGCCAGTGGCACTACGACGGGGCCAAGGACGAGGCCGCGGTGCTCGAGATCACCGGCGAAGGGCCGCAATAGGCGATGGGCGCGCGCCTGACGCTCCGCGGTCTGGTCTTCGCGCTCGCCATCATGGCGGCGCCTGCGGCCCTCGCCGCCCCCAGCTGCCTCGATCGGCAAGGGGACACGGTCCGCTGCGGGACCCGCGGCGCCATGCCGGTGGGCTGGACGCCGGGGCCGGACCAGGCCCGCGCGCATCTGGCCGCGACGGACAGCGGCCTCGACGCCCGGCAAATCGTCAGCCTGGTCTGTGTGATCGGCGGGATCTTCGCCCTCTTCGCCCTGCTGCCGGATTTCGACGGCGCCTGGGACCGCCAGGAGGACGACTGCGAACCGCGGGGCTAGCGTGGACGGGCGAGCTGGGGTCAAACGGAAAAAAGCGAACGTCGGGAGGCGGGAATGCGAGTTGGATTTTTGAGACTGGCTGCCGGGGCGGCCCTCGTCGTCGCGGTGGGCGCTGCGCGGGCCGAGCCGGTGGAGATCGTCAAATGCGACACACCCGCGCCCCAGGCCATGCGCTTCACCAGCGCCGAAGGCTGGAAGCCCGTGCCCAATCCCGACCGGGCGGTCACCATCACCCGTGACAATGGCAAGTTCGCCATCCAGTTGGACGGCGAGGGCGGCTATACGTCCGGCTCGGTCTTCCCGCTGCCGATGGTCCATATCGAGCGGTTCCGCGTGCTGCGCTCGGATGGCGCAGAGGTCTTCCACCTCGAGGCCGGCGCCGACGGCCAGCCAATCCTCAAGCGGACCATCCGCGGCGGCCGCGACGGCAGCCACGTCTACAACATCCGCGAGATGGTCCTGACCCACTGCCCGATGGTGTCGAGCGACGTGGTGGTCGGCAAGCCCAGTGCGGCGGGTGCCGGGGGCTAGGTCCTAGAGGGGCTCGATCGCGATCGTCACCCAGGGCTGACGGAAGTCCTCATAGACTGCCTGGGTCGGGCCGCCGGGCCCGGCGTCGGCGAAGCAGCCGATGGCCACGCCCGCCCATTGCGGCCGGAACTCCGGGTACCACAGGATCGTCGTTCCGCAGGTCGGGCAGAAGTGGAATTCGACATTCTGACCGCTGTCGCCGGGACGGGTGAAGGTCTTCGATTCCCCGTTCAGGGTGACCCGGTCTCGGTCGTAGAACACCGCCACGCTGAAGGCGCTGCCGGTGCGCCGCTGGCAGGCATGGCAGTGGCAGGCGCTGATCTTCACGGGCTCGCCGGCGGCGGTGGCGCTGAGCGCCCCGCAGGCGCAGCGGGCGATGTATTCGGTCATGCGCGCCCCCCGATCCAGGCCTCAGTCTAGCGCCGGCGGCCATATGTCGGGAACCGAATAGACAGCCGCCATATGCGCCGGGAAGGTCCCGCTTGTCGGTTCCAGCGGACAGGCCGGAATGCACAGCGCCCGTGAATGCCGTGAGCAGGCCGACGCCCTGGCGACCCTGGCGTTGATGTTCCCTGAAAAGGCCCATGCCTACCAGGACGCCGAGCGCCGCTGGCGGGACCTGGAGGCTCGGGCGATCGAGGTGGAACTGCGCGCGCCGTCGGTGCCGCCGAACCCGCAACTGAGCTAGGTCGGCTCTCGGCGCGCCGTATCCAACCCCGCGCGAACCCTAGCGTCTGGACGAACCACTTGCCATTTTTCAAACGGTTGTTCATCACCTGACCCATATTACCGGGCCGCTCTCCCCAATTTCTGGCCGCAACCGATATCGAGGACCCGATGGCTGAAGACGTGAAGCCGGCGGAAACCTATGACGACCGCCCGGTTCACACCGAACCGACCCTGCCGCCGGAGGTCCAGGCGCCGCTGGCCGAGTTCCATGGCGCCGAGCCGCCCTCGCCGCAGTGGTTCAAGGACGCCATCGCCCGCGAGCCGGAACGCAGCTTCGTCGAGAGCCTGGGCTCCAAGCTTGAAGTCCTGACCTGGGGCGAGGTCGGCAAGCCCGGCCTGCTGTTCGTGCACGGCAACTCGGCCCACGCTGACTGGTGGAGCTTCATCGCCCCGTTCTTCGCGGACGACTACCGTGTGGTGTCGATGTCGCTGGCCGGCATGGGCGCCTCGGACTGGCGCGAGCACTACAGCTTCACGGACTTCGCCGAGGACGCCGAGGCGGTGGCCCGGGCGGCCGGGCTCTATGAGGGGGGTCGCAAGCCGATCTACATCGGCCACTCCTTCGGCGGCGGCCAGGTGTTCTTCGCTGCGGTTCGCAACCCCGAGCGGATGCACGCGGCGATCATGGTCGACACCGGCTTCGGCCCGCCGCCTGAAGAGCTGGCCAAGCGCCAGGCGCAGATGGAGGCGATCCGCAACATCCCGACCACCGACCGCGCGAGCCGCGTCTATCCGACGGTCGAGGCGGCCCTGCTGCGTTTCCGGCTGATGCCGCCGCAGCCGGCCGAAAACGCCTACATCGCCGACTTCATCGCGCGGCGATCGCTGAAGAAGGTCCCGCTGGAAGATGGCTCCGGCGAAGGCTGGACCTGGCGCTTCGACCCCAACATGTGGGGCAAGCTGGTGCGCGAGATGGCCATGGGCGGCGACCCGACCCAGATCCCCGAGATCACCACGCCCATGGTGCACATCTACGGCGCCAAGAGCCGCATCGTGGAGCACCGCAAGGCCGGCGCGCCGTCGCCCTTCCCGCCGGGTCTGATCGAGATCGAGATTCCCGACGCCCACCACCACATCATGATCGACCAGCCGCTCGCCCTGGTGGCGGCGATCCGGGCGTTGCTCGCCGCCTGGCCACCGAAAGCCTAGCGGCGCTTGAGCGGAAGCTGCGTCTCGTGTAGCACCCGCCTGGAGCGCTTCGAGCAGAAGAGAGACGAGATGGCCGGCAAGGCGTCTGAATATCACCGCGGCGAGATGGACATCCACGAGCAGGTGTCGACCTTCCATCTGGTGATGAACATCACCAAGTGGGGCGCGCTGATCATCGCTGTCGGCGTGCTGACAACCACCCTGTGGTTCTGCACCGGCGCGGGCTTCATGGGCGGACTGATCTCCGGGGTCGTCCTCCTGGTGCTGGGTGTCATCTTCCTGCGCGAGAAGCCTACGACCGACCACTAAGCGCGGCTGGACAGACTCCGCCGCCACCCCCTAAGGTCGCCGCCTGTTGCGGCGTGTTTGCGCCTTGGGAAGGACTTCGCGGACCATGCCCGTCATCGCCGTCACCCGCGAGCGCCGTGCTGGTGAAACCCGCGTCGCCGCAGTCCCCGAGACGGTGAAGAAGCTGATCGCTGCGGGGTTCTCCGTGACGGTCGAAGCCGGCGCTGGAAGCGCCGCCGCCTACCCCGACGCCGACTACGCAGCTGCCGGCGCGACGCTGGCCAAGACTGCCAAGGACGCGCTCGCCAAGGCCGACATCCTGTTCAAGGTGCGCGCCCCCGAGGCCGAGGAGATCGCGGTCATCAAGCCCGGTACGATCGTCGTGGCGACGCTCAATCCCTATATCGACAAGGCCGCGTTGGCGGGCCTGGCCAAGGCCAAGGCGACCGCTTTCGCCATGGAGTTCGTGCCCAGGATCACCCGGGCCCAGGTGATGGACGTGCTTTCGTCCCAGGCCAACCTCGCCGGCTACCGCGCGGTGATCGAGGGCGCCGAGGCCTATGGCCGGGTGCTGCCGATGATGATGACCGCCGCCGGCACGGTCGCCGCAGCCAAGGTGTTCATCATGGGCGTCGGCGTCGCCGGCCTGCAGGCCATCGCCACGGCCCGCCGTCTCGGCGCCGTGGTCACCGCCACCGACGTTCGTCCCGCCACCAAGGAGCAGGTGGAAAGCCTGGGAGCCAAGTTCCTGGCCGTCGAGGACGAGGAGTTCAAGAACGCCCAGACCGCCGGCGGCTACGCCAAGGAAATGAGCCCGGAGTACCAGGCCAAGCAGGCCGAGCTGGTTTCCAGCCACATCGCCAAGCAGGACATGGTGATCACCACCGCTCTGATCCCCGGCCGGCCGGCGCCGAAGCTGGTCAGCGCCGCGCAGGTGGCTTCGATGCGGGCGGGCTCGGTGATCGTCGACCTAGCCATCGAGCAGGGCGGCAATGTCGAGGGCGCCAAGCTGGGCGAGGTGTTCGAGACCAAGAACGGTGTGAAAATCCTGGGCATCCCCAACCTGCCCGGCCGCGTCGCTACCGACGCCTCGGCGCTCTACGCCCGCAACCTCTTCGCCTTCGCGGGCCTGTTCCTCGACAAGGAGGGCAAGTTCGCCCCCGACTACGAGGACGAGATCCTGAAGGCGGCGCTGGTCACCCAGGGCGGCGCGGTCGTCCACCCCAACCTAAAGGGCTGAGCCGATGGAAGCCGTCGATCCCACCGTCTTCCGCCTGGCCATCTTCGTGCTGGCGATCTTCGTCGGCTACTACGTGGTCTGGAGCGTAACGCCGGCCCTGCACACGCCGCTGATGGCGGTCACCAACGCCATCTCCTCGGTGATCATCGTCGGCGCCCTGCTGGCCGTCGCGGCCCACGGCGAGACGGGGGAGCTGACCTCCAGCATCATGATTTCCAAGGGGGCCGGCGCGGTCGCCGCCGCCTTCGCCTCGGTCAACATCTTCGGCGGCTTCCTCGTCGTGCGACGAATGCTGGCCATGTACAAGAAGAAGGCCCCGGCGGCTCCGAAGAAGGAGGGCGCCGCGTGAACGCCAATCTCGCGGCCATTCTCTACCTGGTCTCCGGCGTTCTGTTCATCCTGGCGCTGAGGGGCCTCTCGTCGCCCACCACCAGCCAGGCCGGCAACCGCAACGGCATGATCGGCATGGCCATCGCCGTCGGCACCACGCTGGCGACGCTGTGGAGCCAGGACGCGCTGGACGTGCTGACGCTCGGCCTGATCGGCGGCGGGGTGGTGATCGGCGGAACGGTAGGCGCGGTGATCGCCCGGCGCGTGGCCATGACCGCCATGCCGCAGCTGGTGGCCGCGTTCCATAGCCTGGTCGGCATGGCCGCCTGCCTGGTGGCTGTCGCCGCCATCCACACGCCCGCCGCCTATGGCATCCTGGGCCCCGACGGGGCGGTGCAGCTGAAATCGCTGATCGAGCTGTCGCTGGGCCTGGCCATCGGGGCGATCACCTTCACCGGCTCGGTGATCGCCTTCGCCAAGCTGAACGGCAATATGAGCGGCGCGCCGATCCT
>NZ_SSMZ01000133.1 GCF_004799395.1 Phenylobacterium sp. | reverse complement strand
TCGGCGGGCGTCGGCCGCGCGCCGGTCTCGTCGGCCATGCCGCGTAAGAGGCCGATATCGGCCTGCGGGAAGGCGTCGGGCTCGCGCAGTTCGCGCAGGGCGATGTACTGGGCGGTCCATTCGCCGACGCCCGGCAGGGCCTTCAGCGCCGCGATCGCGGTTTCCAGGTCGGCCCTCGGGGTGAAGATGGTCGGGTCGGCGGCCACCGTGCGGGCCAGGGCCTCCAGCGCCGCCCCGCGCGATCGGGGCATGCCCAGCGCGGCGATGTCCTGGCCGACCAGCCGCTGCGGCGTCGGGAAGGCCCGCGTCAAGCCGAGCGAGGCCGCGAATGGCTCGTCGATCCGCTCGCCATAGGCCTCCACCAGCTTGGCGGCCAGGCCGCGGGCGGCGGTGACGGTGATCTGTTGGCCAAGGATGGCGCGCACGGCGAGCTCAAAGCCGTCCCAGGCGCCGGGCGCGCGCAGGCCCGGTCGCGCGGCCACCAGCGGCGCGAGCGCCGCATCCTGGCTGAGGTGCGCCCCGATCAGCCCCGGATCGGCGGTGAGGTCGAAGACGCGGCGGATGCGGGCGATCACCGCCGGCAAGGCCTGCACCCTCGGGAAGCGGATCTCCGCCACCAGGAAGTCACCGGCGCCGGGCGAGACAGTCACAATGCCGAGGGCGCCATCCACGGCCAGCGTCCGGGCGTAACGCTGCGGGCCTACGGCCTCGACACCCGGAACGGCGCGGGCCGCCAGGAAGCCGATCATCGCCTCCCAATCGTAGGGCGCCCGGTAAGGCAGCTTGACGGTGATGCCGCCGGCCGAGGCGCTGGCCTCGGCGGCACGGGAACGGCGCAGCTCGCCGGGCGGGCGGGCGAACAGCTGCTGGAAGGTCTCGTTGAACCGCCGCACGCTGCCGAAGCCGGACGCCAGGGCCACCTCGCCCATGGGCAACATCGTCTCCTGGATCAGCTGCTTGGCCAGCAGGACGCGTCGCGTCTGGGCGACGGCCACCGGCGAGGCGCCCAGGTGCTGCTTGAACAGGCGGCGCAGTTGCCGCTCGCCAACGCCCAACCGCGCAGCAAGTGCGTCAACATCCCCATTGTCCAAGGCTCCGGCCTCGATCAGCGCCAGCGCGCGGCTGACGGTGTTCGAAGTGCCCCGCCAGGCGCCCAGGTCCGGCGAGGACTCCGGCCGGCAGCGCAGGCACGGACGATAGCCGGCTTCCTGGCAGGCCGCCGCGGTCGGATAGAAGGTCATGTTTTGCGGCTTGGGCGTCCGCGCCGGGCAGATCGGACGGCAGTAGATGCCGGTGGTGCGCACCGCGCCGAAGATCCGCCCGTCAAACCGGGGGTCCCGGGTCAGGAAGGCGCGGCGGCAGGCTTCGAAGTCCATGTCCATGACCGGAACATGGGGATGTGCAGCCGCAATGTCTCGCGGTTTTCGGACATGGATGGATAGCCGCTTTGTCGCCCGGCCTCAGGGCTTGCGCGCGGCTTGCACCAGTTCCAGCGCCGCGTCGGCCACCACCTCGGGGCGATCGATCATCATCAGGTGGGAGGATTTCACCAGCCGATGGTCGCCCTTGTGGAAACCGGCCGCCAGCTGCTGGTGGAAGGTCTGCCAGGCGCCGGCGCCGGGATCGGCGGCTGCGCCGGCCGGCCCGTCGGCGCTGGCGGCGGTCAGAACGATGGCGGGGATGTCCTCCAGCAGCCCGCCGACGCGGTCGACCTCGTCCGATGTCGTCGTGAAGAGGTTGTCGAGTTCGGAGACCTGGGTGCGCCAGGTTTCGGGATTGAGGGCGATCTGCTTGGCGTGGTCGTCGTCCGACGGGCGCGCGCAGTCCTGGAACGCAGGATCGCCCGGCGAAACATGTGGCGCGCTCGCCAGCTTCAGGCACCGCAAGGGGCGTCGCTCGGGGCCTTCCAGGCCTCCGGCGCCCGGCCCGAACAGCGCCTGCATCCGCTGCGTCTGGTGCTCGACCGAGCTGTCGACGAACACCAGGCCCACGACGTCCTTGATCCGTCGCGCGGCGAACAGGCGCGCGTAGAGCCCGCCGGCGGAGTGGCCCACCACCACGTAGGGCCCCGCGATGTGGGCGGCCGTCAGCCCCGCGTCGAGGTCGCGGGCGATGGCGGCGCCGTCCCGCGGCATTGGCCCCGGATCGCTGAAGCCATAACCGGCCCGGTCGTAGGCGCAGACCCGGGTGACCTGAGCGATCCGTGGCGCGACCTTGCCCCAGGCATTGGACCCGCCGCCGAAGCCGGCTTCCAGCAGCACGGTCGGCGAGCCATGGCCTTCGCAGCGGAAGTTCAGCGCGCGGTGGTCGGGCAGGCGCACAAGCCGTCCGGGCCGGGCGTAGGGGTCGGCGGCGTTCAGCGCGCCGAACGCTGCGCCGGCGGCGACGGCCGCCAGGACCAGCAAGCCCGCCGCCGCCACTGCCATTTGCGCCTGCCGCGCCGACCATTTCGCCATGCGGTTCCTCTAGCTGCACAGGGCGGCCGCGTCACGGCTGGTGTCCGGAATCTCCACAATGGTCTAAGAGTTAGGCAACATGCTTAAGGCCAAGGTGACTATCCGTTAGCCTCTTGCCCCTAGCTTCGGTCGGCCCGGTTGAGGGTTGGCCAGCCGCTCCAGGCGTGGCGGCTTCGATGGCCAGGGCTGTGACAATGCGCTCGCCTCTCAGGCGAGCGAGGATCGGCTAAGGGTCGCCCATGGGGGCAGGATGGACGATGAGACGCGCTGGTAGACCCTCGCTGCGCACGGCTGTGGCCTTCGCCGGCATGACCCTGTGCGCCCTGGCCTCGCCGGCCGCCGCCCAGGTGCTTTCGATCGGCGACGATGGCGGCGTGACCACCTATTCCGGCCCCGAAGTCTATTCCAGCGAGGGTGTCCGCGCCCTGATCCCGCAGGCCGCCGCCGCGCCGGCGCGCGCTGCGCCCGAGGAGGTCGCCCGCGCCATTCAGGACGCCTCAACCCGCCACGCGATCTCGACCCCCCTGGTGGAGGCCGTGGCCTGGCAGGAGTCGCGCTACAATCAGTCCGCCCTGTCGCCCAAGGGCGCGATGGGGGTGATGCAGCTGATGCCGGGCACCGCGCGCACGCTCGGGGTCGACGCCAGCGACCTGAAGGGCAACGTCGAGGGCGGCGTCGCCTACCTGTCGCAGATGCTGCAGCGCTTCGAGGGCGATCTGCCCAAGGCCCTGGCCGCCTACAATGCCGGCCCTGAGGCCGTGGCCCGCTATGGCGGCGTGCCGCCCTATGCCGAGACCCAGGCCTATGTGCGCTCGATCCTGGGCCGCCTGGCGGTCGTCAGCCTGCCCCGGACGGGCGTGGAGTAGCCAATGACCCGACGAACGTCCCTGCTTGCCGCAGCCCCGGCCGCCTTCGCCGCCGCGCTAACCATGGCTGGCCAGGCCCACGCCCAGAGCGGCGACCCCGCGGGTTCCTCGCCGCTGATCGCCGCGCTCGACTGGGTGCAGGGCACCCTGCTCGGCAACCTGGCGACCACCGCCGCCGTGATCGCCGTGGCCGCCGTGGGCTTCCTGATGCTGACCGGGCGCATGGACTGGCGTCGCGGCCTGACGGTGGTCATCGGCTGCTTCATCATCTTCGGCGCGGTCTCGATCGTCGCCGGCATCCGCTCGCTGGCCGGCGGGCTGCACTAGCGCCATGTCCCGCCTCGCCTCCGACCCCGTCTTTGCGGCGCTCACGCGGCCCCAGATGATCGGCGGCGTCACCTATCCGTACGCGGTGTTCAACCTGATCGTCACGGTCGAGGCCTTCCTGATCACGCGCTCGTTCTGGGCGCTGGCGCTGGCGGCGGTCCTGCATGCGGCCGGCTATCTGGGCTGCCTGCGCGAGCCCCGGTTCTTCGACATCTGGATCACCAAGCTGCAGACCACGCCGCGCGTCCGCAATTTCGCCTTCTGGCGCGGGAATTCGTACCGCCCATGAGCCGCACCTTCCTCACCACGGGCGCAGCCAAGGTCCTGGCGCCACGCGAGGCCAATGTCGGCGATCGCCTGCCCTACCTCGGCCATCTGGACGAGGTGACGCTGCAGACCCGCGACGGCCTTTTGGTGCAGACCCTGCACCTGGCCGGCTTCCCGTCGGAGACCGCACCGGACGACGAGCTCAATTACCGAAAGGCGATCCGCGAGACCGTTCTGCGCGGGGCCGCCAGTTCCCGGCTGGCGATCTATCACCACGTGGTCCGCCGACGCGTGACGCCGGCCTTCCCCGATCCGCCGGAAGAGCCGTTCTGCGCGGGTCTCGACGCCGGCTGGCGCGACCGGTTGGCCGGGCGGCGGCTCTACGTCAACGACATCTTCCTGACCCTGGTCCGCCGGCCGTTGCAGGGCGGCGCGGGCTTCCTGGAGCGCCTGGTCCGTCAACCCGGCGCCAAGGCCGCCGACCTGGAGCGTGAGCTTCGCGCGCTCAATGCCGCCCGCGACGCCTTCGCCGCGGCGCTCGCGCCCTACGGCCCGCGCACGCTGGCGCTCTACGACGGTCCGGGCGGCGCTCAGCGCTCCGAGCCTGCCGAATTCCTGAGCCTGATC
>NZ_SSMZ01000132.1 GCF_004799395.1 Phenylobacterium sp. | reverse complement strand
GCCGCTCGGCCGGTGGCTGCTGAAGGTGGCGTTCCTGGACCGCGCCTATGCCGTGCTGATGCGCGAGACCCTCAAGGCGATGAAGGCCGGCGCGGAGCGGGCCTAGGTCTTCCGTCGGCGGGGTTTGGGCTTGGCGCCTTCGGATTTGGGCAGCACCACTTCGCCGAAGAGGTTCTGCGGCGTCGCCTCGGGGCGGTCCTCGGCGCGGCGGCTGAGCAGGAAAAGGGCGGTTTCCGAGCGCCAGTTCTCCAGCAGGCCGTCTGGGCGGATGGAGCGCGCCGGCTTACCGCCGGAAAGCGCCGCGCAGGCGTCGACCCGCAGGTCCAGCTCGCGGCACAGGTCGGTGAAGTCGCGCAGCGTGCAGAGGTGGATGTTCGGCGTCGACCACCAGGGGTCGGGCAGGGCGCGGGTCTCCGGCATCCGGCCGCGCATCATCAGCGAGACCCGCATCCGCCAATGGCCGAAGTTCGGCACCGAGACGATGGCCTGGTCGGCGATGCGCAGGAGCTCTGAGAGCACATGGCGTGGATCGCGCATCTGCTGCAGGGTCTTCGACAGGATCGCGTAGTCGAAGGCCCGGGTCGGGAAATGGTCGAGGTCGCGGTCGCCGTCGCCCTGCACCACGGCCAGGCCCTTGGCGAGGCAGGCGGAGACCCCGGCCGGGCTTATCTCCAGGCCCTGGCCGTCTACACGCTTCTCCCGGGTCAGGAGGTCAAGGAGTTCGCCATCCTCGCAGCCCACGTCCAGCACCCGCGCGCCGGGGCGCACCAGCCGCAGGATCTCGGCGAAGTCCTCGCGAAAGGCGGGCACTAGAGCCTCATCCCTAAAGCCCTCGGGCCTGGGCGGTGGAGGCGAAGAAGCCGCGGAGCGTCCGGTCGAGTTGCGGCTCGTCGAGGAAGAAGGCGTCGTGGCCCTTGTCGGTCTCGATCTCGGCGAAAGAGGCCCGGCAACCCGCCGCGTTCAGGGCTCGGACGATGTCGCGGCTTTCGGCGGTCGGATAGAGCCAGTCGGAGGAGAACGAAAGCACGCAGAAGCGCACGCCGCGCGCCGTGGCGAAGGCCTCGGCCAGGGTCCCGCCCCGCTGGGCGGCCAGGTCGAAATAGTCGAGAGCGCGGGTGATGTAGAGATAGGAGTTGGCGTCGAAGCGGTCGACGAAGCTGGCCCCTTGGTGACGCAGGTAGCTCTCCACCTGGAAGTCGGCGTCGAAACCCCAGGAGAGGCCGTCGCGCTGCAGTTCGCGGCCGAACTTCCGCTGGAGCGCCGGCTCGGACAGGTAAGTGATGTGCGCGGCCATGCGCGCGACGGCAAGGCCCTTCTCCGGACGCACCCCGGCGGCCTCGTAGGCCCCGCCGCGCCAGTCAGGATCGGCCATGATCGCCTGGCGTCCGACCTCGTGGAAGGCGATGTTCTGGGCCGAGTGACGCGGCGCCGCGGCGATGCAGACCGCGCTGAACAGCTTCTCCGGATAGTCCGCCGCCCACTGCAGCACCTGCATGCCGCCCATGGAGCCGCCAACCACGGCCAACAGGGTCTCGATACCCAGGGCCTCGATCAGCATGGCCTGGGCGCGCACCATGTCGGCGATGGTGATCACAGGGAACGACAGGGCGTAGGGATGCCCGGTCTTGGGGTTGGTCGAGGCGGGCCCGGTCGAGCCCATGCAGCCGCCGACGACGTTGGTGGCGATGATGAAGTAGCGGCCGGGATCGAGCGGCAGGCCGGCCCCGATCACATTGTCCCACCAGCCGGGGCGACCGGTCGCTGGATTCACCGAAGCGGCGTGCTGGTCGCCGGTGAGCGCGTGGCAGACCAGGATCGCGTTGGTCCTGGTCTCGTTCAGCCGGCCATAGGTCTTGTAGGCCACTTCCAGGTTCGGAAGCGTCGCGCCGGAGTCCAGACGCAGCGGCTTGCCCGCCGGGAACCGCCAGGTCCCGCCGCCGCTCTCGATCTCCGCATCGGGCTCCGCACCTGCGTCCATGGGCGCCTTGGACCGCCAAGCCCTTTCAGTGTCAATGACCACGTCGACGCCCCGCGGCGGCTTCGCAGGGCGCGCGGGCGCGGCTATGAGGGTGACGCAAGGTGGAGCGTCGATGGACCGGCTGATCCTTTTCCGGCACGGCAAGGCCGAAGCGGAGTCCGCCAGCGGCGAGGACTTCGACCGCCGCCTCGCCCCGCGCGGGGTCGCGGAGTCGGCCGGCATGGGCGCCCAGCTCGCCGACATGGGCTTCGCGCCGGATGTGGTGCTGGTCTCCGCCGCGGCGCGCACGCGGGAAACCTGGGCGGCGGCAGAGCCCAACTTCCCCAAGGCCCATGCCCGTTTTGACGAAGATCTCTATCACGCTGACTCCGGCTGCGTGCGGCGCGAGGCCGAGCGCGCGGGCGCCGGGGCCGGCACAGTGATGATCGTGGGTCACAACCCGGGCCTGCAGGAGCTGGCAGTCCAGCTCCTGATGGAAGGCTCTGCCCCGGCCTCGCTGATCGCCCGCGCCGCGCGCCAGTTCCCGACCGCGGCGGCGGCGGTCTTCCTGTTCGATGACAGTGGCCGGCCCGCCTTTGACGGGCTCTTCTTCCCCGACCGCGATCCGGGACGGGGCGCTTGAGCCGCATCTACAAGATCCTGCCCCGCGCCGACTGGATCGCGGCGCATGAGGCCGGGCGCTATGACGGCTCGCCGCTCGACCTGAGCGATGGCTTCGTCCACTTCTCGACGGCGGCCCAGGCGCAGGAGACGGCGCGCAGGCACTTCGCCGGCCAGGCCGAACTGGTGGTGCTGGAGGTGGAGGCCGACGATCTGGGCGCGGCGCTCCGCTGGGAGCCCTCGCGCGGCGGCGACCCCTTTCCGCACCTCTACGGCCCGCTCGCCGCCGAGCTGGTCCGCTATGTCACCGAGGCGCCTCTGGACGCAGATGGCGTCCCGGTCCTCGGCGCCCTTTTATGAGCATAGGGAGCGTGAGCCTGCATGGCGCTGCGACCTGGGCGCTCCGTGGCCTCGATCCCGAGGACGCCCACGGCTGGGCGATCCGCGGGCTGAAGCTCGGCCTGGGGCCCGTCGGCGGCCGCGACGACCCGATCCTGGCCACCTCGCTGGCGGGCCTGACCCTGCTCAATCCGGTGGGCCTGGCGCCGGGATTCGACAAGGACGCCGAGGTCTTCGAACCCATGCTGCGCGCCGGCTTCGGCTTCGTGGAGTGCGGGACGGTGACGCCGCTGCCACAGGCCGGCAACCCGCGTCCCCGGCTCTTCCGCCTCAGCGATGACCGGGCGGTGATCAATCGCATGGGCTTCAACAACCGGGGCCTCGAGGCCTTTGCCGGCCGCCTGGCGCGGCGCGGGCAGGGGGTGATCGGCGCCAATATCGGGGCCAACAAGGACTCCCAGGACCGGATCGGCGACTACGTGATCGGGCTCACGCGCCTCTGGGGCCTGGCCAGCTATTTCACGATCAACATCTCCTCGCCCAACACCCCGGGCCTGCGGGCGCTGCAGACCAGGGCGGCGCTGGAGGAGCTCCTGGGACGGCTCGCCGAGGCGGCGAAGGGCCTGCCGGCGGCCGGCAAGGCGCCCGTATTCCTGAAGGTCGCGCCGGACCTGGAGGATGGCGAGGTCGAGACCATCGTCGAGGCCTGCGTCGCTCAGGGCCTAAGCGGGATCATGGTCTCCAACACCACCGTCTCGCGCCCGGCGCTCAAGTCTCGGTTCGCGGGCGAGGCCGGCGGGCTCTCCGGCGCACCGCTCGCGGACCTGTCGACCCAGGTGCTGGGCGTCTTCGCGAGCGCCAACGCCGGGCGATTGGCCCTGGTCGGCGTCGGCGGAATCGCCTCAGGGGCGGACGCCTATGCGAAGATCCGGGCCGGGGCGAGCGCCGTGCAGCTCTATTCGGCCCTGGTGTTCGAAGGTCCCGGCCTGGTGGCTCGGATCAAGCGCGATCTGGCCCTGCGCCTGCGCGCAGACGGCTTTGCTTCGGTCGGCGCTGCGGTGCGCGCAAACTAAGCCAGGAAGGCCCAAGGCTTGCAGGAGCCCACGGCTTCGTTGCCGAACTGGCCGCGCTGGATTAACTCGGAAGGATCATGGCGGACGCCGCCCCCACGCCACCACAGGAAGAGACCAGGCCTGAGAGGCCCCGCTTCTTCTGGCCGGGCGGCCTTTCGGCGCGCCTGCTGACGCTCACCATCCTGTTTGTGGCGTTCGGCGGCCTCCTGTCGCTGCCGCCGGCGCTGGCGCAATTCGAACAGCAGTGGCTGCTGGACCGGGTGCGGGCCGCCGAGCTGGCGTCGCTGGCGCCGGAGGTCGCCCCGGATCGCAAGGTCTCCGATTCCCTGAAGAGCGAGTTGCTCAAAGGCGCCGGCGTCGAGATCGTGGCCATCTCCAACGACAAGATCCGCTCGCTGGTGTTCGCCGGGCCCAGGACCGCCATTTCGCCTTATCTGGTCGACCTGCGCGGCAATGTGGGCCTGGACCTGCTGGCGCCCTTCCGCACCCTGTTCAGCGCCCCGGACGCCCGCCTTCGGGTGATCGCCGCGCCGCGCTTCCGCAACGACCTCAACGCGCGCACCGACTTCGTGGAGTTCGTGGCCCCCGACGCGGAGCTGAAGAAGGCGCTGATGGGCTACCTGTGGCGGGTGGTCCTGGTCATCGCCTTCGTGTCCGCCATCGCAGGTCTGCTGGTCTACCTGACCCTCAACCTCTTCCTGGTGCGGCCCATCCAGCGGCTCACCTACGCCATGGAGCGCTTCCGCGCCGACCCGGAGGACGCCGAGGCGCGCATCCAGCTCTCCGGTCGCCGGGACGAGGTCGGCCGCGCCGAGGTCGAGCTGGACCTGATGCAGGCCGACCTGCGCGTCGCGCTCAACTCCCGCGCCCGGCTTGCGGCGCTGGGCGAGGCGGTGGCCAAGATCAATCACGACCTGAAGAATATGCTGACCAGCGCCCAGATCGCCTCGGAGCGGCTGGCGGCGCTTAAGGACCCAAAGGTCAGCCAGGCGCTGCCGCGCCTGGAGCGGGCGCTGGATCGGGCGGTTAAGCTGGCCTCCGGCGTGCTGGCCTACGGCAAGACCCAGGAAGCCGCGCCGGAGCCCCGGCCCGTCCTGCTGACCGCCGCCGTCCAGACCGCCGCCGAGGAGGCGCGACTGGCCGAGCACCACGTGGCGCTCTCCTGCAAGATCGCCGCAGCCGAGCGGGTGGTCGCCGACCCGGACCAACTGCATCGCATCCTGGCCAATCTGCTGCGCAACGCCCAGCAGGCCATTGAGCATCAGGAAGGCCGCACCAAGCCAGGTCGGATCGCGGTGACCCTGACCCGCACCCGCGACGCCAGCTTCATCCGCGTCGCCGACAACGGGCCGGGCCTGCCGGAGCGGGCGCGCGAGCGGCTGTTCCAGCCCTTCGCCGGGTCAGGTCGGCCGGACGGCGCGGGCCTGGGCCTGGCCATCGCCCGCGAGCTCGCCCAGGCCCATGGCGGGGACCTGACCCTGATCGAGACCGGCGCGGGGGGCTCGACCTTCGAACTGCGCCTGCCCGGCGCGCCGGCGCCGGCGCCGCCGAAGCGGCGGCCGGCGGCTCACGCGGCATCGAAATAGGCGCGGCTGACCTTCTTCGACACGATCTGGGTCCAGGCCTCGCGGACCAGATCGGCCAGTTCGTCAGCGTCGAGCTGCTCGATCTCCACAAAGCTCCAGCGCAGGGCGCCGGCGATCATTGGTCGGAAAACGTCCGGGCGGGCTTCGAACAGCAGCTCCTGGTGCGCGGACGACAGCTTCATGATGATCTGGCCGCGCGACTGACACGCGAAGCCCCTGGACCCGACCTGGAACCAGGGCTCGCCCCGGTACTCGACCTCGCTGGCGCCCGGCAGGGCCAGGGCCACGGCGCGTATGTCCTCGAGGGTCGCCAGGGTCGGTAGCTCTCTCTGCTAGTAGCCTCGGGCCACGCCCTCGCGGCGGGGATCGGCGCCGCCGCGCAGGCCGCTGGCCGTCATCTGGATGGCCTGTTCCCCAGACCCTTCGCCAAACGGGCCGCCGCGCAGCGCAACGCCCTTGGCGCCTAGTCCCGCCACCACGCCGGGCGGGAATTTTGCGGGCTCCGAGGCGTAGACCGTGTCGAAGGCGATCAGGTTCGGAAGGGCGACGGCCTCCTGCGGCGGAAGCTTCCAGTCCAGAAGCCCGACCAGGACCTTCAGGTTGAAGGCGATGATCGAAGGGCCGCCGGGCGAGCCGGCGCCGGCGACGAACCGGCCCTGCTTGTCGAGCACGATAGCCGGAGCCATGGACGAGCGCGGCCGTTTGCCGCCCGCCGGGGCGTTGGCGGCCGGGGCGCCATCCTGATCCTTCGCCGTGAAGGAAAAGTCGGTCAGCTGGTTGTTGAGGAAGAAGCCGCCGACCATCTTGCCGTCGCCGAAGATGCTTTCGACCGTCGTGGTCATGGAGACCGCGTTGCCGTCCTTGTCGACGATCACCAGGTGGGTCGTGCCGCCAGGCTCCTTGGTGCGGTCGGGTGCGCGCGGGCCGGCGCCCTTGGGATTGCCGGGACCGGGCGCCGGGCCGGCCTTGTCCAGGTTGATCAGCTTGGCGCGGGCGTCGAGGTAGTCTGCCGCCAGCAGGCCCTCCATCGGCACGGAGACGAAGTCCGGGTCGCCGTAATAGCGGTCGCGGTCGGCGTACATCAGCCGGCTCGCCTGACTGAACAGGTACCAGCCCTGGATGTCGTTGGGGTGTTTGTCGATGTCGGTGCGCTGCAGGATGCCCAGGCCTTCCAGCACCGCCGGGCCGCCGGACGGCGCCGGCGGCACGCAGACCGTGTACTCG
Organism: Phenylobacterium sp.; assembly: GCF_004799395.1. Classification (GTDB taxonomy): domain Bacteria; phylum Pseudomonadota; class Alphaproteobacteria; order Caulobacterales; family Caulobacteraceae; genus Phenylobacterium. The sequence continues at coordinate 2,588 of NZ_SSMZ01000132.1, read as the reverse complement.
CGATAGGGCCGGCAGACGGCGGGCGTGGCCTTGGGCTTGTAGCTCGCCAGATCCTTGAGCGTCATGGCGCTCGGGTAAGGGCCCTCGTGCAGCTTGGCGACGATCTCAGCGGCGATCGGGCCTTCGAGGATGGCCTTGGGACCTTCTGCAGCAAGCTTCTTCAGGGTCGCTGCATAGGCCGGGTTCTTCATGATCTCGCCGGGCTGGACCTTGGTCCCGTCGGGCTTGGTGAAATAGGCGACGGCGTCCGGCTGCCTGGCTTGGGGCGCGTTGGAGGCCGCCGCGGCGGCCATGCGGGCGGGCACGTGGAAGCCGTCTGCGGCCAGGTGCTCGGCGTCGCCGAACAGGTCCTTCCAGGCGAGCTTGCCGTGCTGGCTCTGGGCCAGGTGCAGCATGGCGATGGCGCCCGGCACGCCCGCCGAGCGGCCGCCAACGATCGCCTGGCCCTTGGGCATGGGCTTGCCGTCCGGGCCGTAGAACAGTTCCGCCGTCGCCCCGGCCGGTGCGGTCTCGCGGCCGTTGTAGGCGGTCACCTGATGGGTCTTGGCGTCGTAATAGGTCATGAAGGACCCGCCGCCGAGGCCGGAGCTCTGCGGCTCCTCCAGGCCCAGCACCGCCTGCACCGCGATCGCGGCGTCCACCGCCGAGCCGCCGGCCTTCAGCACCTTGAGGCCCGCGTCAACCGCGTCCGGCTCGGCGGCGGCCACCATGGCGGTGGGTCCCTTTTCCGGCGCGGCGGGAGCCTGCGCGGCAGTGACGGACGCGGCGATCAGGGTGGCGAGGCCGAGGGACAGGAAACGCTTGGCGTAGGTCACGTGTGGGAGAGCTCCGGAACGGCGGGTGAAGCCGCACCATAGCGGGCGGCCGAGCGTGGACAACAAACCTCGAGCCAAGCGAGGCTGCAGTCCCTGGAGCCTTCGCACGCGCGCCCCGGCGCCCGCAACCTGATCACCGAGGTTCCACGGCTGAAGATGCGCCAGTGATGGTGTTCGAGGCGATGGCCGGAATGAATATCGACGTTATCGACTGGGACGATTCGCCTGCCTAAATAGGCAGGCTTTACCTGGGCAGAGCCCCTGATAGCCTTGTTATCTGGGCTGGGATTGGGAGGCGGGCATGCGGATCGGTCATCGGATGGCGTTGCTGACGGGCGCGGCGGTCGTCGCGAGCGCGGCGACGGCGCAGCCCGCGCAGAAGGTAACTGGGCCGGTAGCGGTCTACTGGATGAGCGCCTCGACCCAGAGCGGCTTCGGCATGCCCGGCGCAGGCGGCGGCGGACGGCCGTCCATGAGCCAGATCATGGGGATGATGAACGGCGGCGGTGGGGCCCAGCACAGCCTGGTCCTGCAACTCGGCTCCTCGGAACACCCCGCCGGCGACCCCAGCGCCGAGCACCTGCCCCCGACGGGTCTGGGCGCGGGCCCCAGCCTGCCGCTGGTCAGTCCCGAAGCGCCGCCGACGCCTACGCCGCGCGAAGAGCCCCCGGAGAAACCGCAGATCCCGCAGGAGTACCAGAAGCCCAAGGGCCGGATGCTGATCTTCTGGGGCTGCGGCGAGCACGCAAAGCCGGGCCAGCCCGTGGTCCTCGATTTCGCCGAAATGAGCGCGGGCAAGATTCCGCCCGGAATGTCGCTGCTGTCCAAGGGCCTCGACATCCGGCGCATGCAGCCGCCTTCACCCGGCCGCTACGCCGCCTATGGCGACTGGCCGAACGCAAAGTCGCGCACCACTGTGCCGGGTACGGGCTCGCTGGTGGGCCAGCACACGGTCCACGGCGACTACAGCCCGGAGATCAAGTTCAGCCTCGACCCGAACCAGGATTTCCTGGGCCCATTGGTTCTGACGACCAACACCAAGACCCCCGGCGGCCCGGCCCAGCTCGGCTGGGCGCCGGTGTCGGGCGCCGAGGCCTATGCGGCGACGGTGGTCGGGGCCGGCGGCGGCAGGGGCGGCGGCGACGCCACGGTGGTGCTGTGGAGCTCCTCGGACGTCGAGGCCGCGGCCTTCGGACTCCCCGACTACATCGCCCCCGGCGACCTCGCCCGCGGCGTCGAAAACCGCACCTTGATGGGCCCGCAGACCACCAGCTGCCAGGTGCCCAAGGAGGTGGTCGACGCCGCTCCGCAGGGCTTCCTGCAGATGGTCGCCTACGGGCGAGAGGCGAACTTCGTCTATCCGCCGCGGCCCGCCGACCCGAAGATCGCCTGGAACCGCCAGTGGGAGGTCAAGGTCCGATACCGCTCCGCCACCGGTGGCCTGCTTGGCATGACCATGCCTGGCATGGGCGGCGGACGCGCCGCTGCGGGCGCGACGCCGGTCGGCGCCCAACCGGGCCAGGACCAGCCGCCGCCCGATCCCGCCGCCGCCCGCCGCCGCGCGATCCTCAACGGCCTGGGTGGCCTGATCCCGCACTGAGCTGGCGAGGCAAGATTCTGACACCGACCCGGCTTGCGCTTTGCCGGTTCCGCGACTAGGTTCCGCGCCCTCGCCGTCAGGCGGTGCGCGCCCGTAGCTCAGCTGGATAGAGCATCAGACTACGAATCTGAGGGTCGGACGTTCGAATCGTTCCGGGCGCGCCAATTTCTCCA
>NZ_SSMZ01000131.1 GCF_004799395.1 Phenylobacterium sp. | reverse complement strand
CAAATTCGGCCAGGCCCAGCGCGGCGCCGGTGGCGATCACCAGCCAATCGGCGTCGCCGCGCTGAGCGGCGATTTCGGACGCGAACGCCACGCCGGCCGCCTCGGCCGACTGGCGCAAGGCTTTCAGCGCCTGACGCGGATCGAGCCGCCAATCCTCACGCAGGAACAGGGCTTCGACATCTTCGGCTACGCCGGGCGCCAGGTCGGCCAGCAGCGATCGCGGCAGGTCCGCGCCGCGCAGGCCCAGCCGCGCCAGGCCGCTGCGCACCGGCGCCAGCCAGGAGGCTGCGCCAACGGCGGCGGTTCCGGACCTGTCGACCTCGACGCCTGCCCGCGCCGCCAGGGCTGGCCAAAGGTTCCGCGCGGCCAGCAGCAGGTCGAGGTCGGCCTCGTCGCCGCCGTCCAGCACGGTCTCGAATACCGGGGCGAGCATCCCGGCCGCCACCGATGAGGCCTGGGGCGCGGCGGCGGGATCGCTGAGCGTCACCGCGCAGCCGGCGTCAGCCAGCGCCAGGGCCGTGGTCAGCCCCAGCGCGCCGGCTCCCGCCACCATGACCTTCGGCCCATGCGTCATGGGCCTAACGAACCGTCCGGCCCGCGAAAATCAAGCGGAACCCGGCGCCCGCGGCTATTCGGCGGCGATGCTTACCGGCTTGGCGTTGCGATCCTTGAAGTTGATCTCCTGGAGGTACTTGATCCCCTCCTCGGCGATGTCGTCGCCGACCATCTTGTCGCCTTCGGCCTTCAGTTCGTCCATGTCGACGTAGGTGGCGTAGAAGGCGCGCGTGCGTTCGGTGATCAGGCCGGCGTTGTGCAGGGTCTTGATCAGGACGCGGAAGATGTTGGTCTGGCTCTTCAGCCGTTCCCGGCGCGCCTCGTCGTTCTGGATGATCTCCCGCACGCCCTCCAGCACCTTGTCCGGGTCCAGGCCGAAATCGCGATAGACCTGCGCCTGCTGGATCGGCGAGCCGAGGTTGAACAGCAGCGACTGGAAGCAGTGGGCGGCCCAATCCTCGACCGTGTTGCGCTCTTCCTGGCTCATGCGCGGGATGGTGCGGTCGGCCCAGATCTTCCCGAACTTGTGGTGGAAGGCCTCGTCGGTCATCACCAGCTGGAAGAGCTTGCGCGCCAGCGGGTCGCGGTTGAATTGGAAGCCGGTGGCGAAGGCGCCCATGGCCAGGCCCTCGACCAGCATCTGCATGCCGATGATCTTCTTGTAGACCTCCGGCGCGGAAATGATGTCCACCAGAAGCTGTTGCAGCACCACCCCGCACGGCCGCGGCCGGCCCCAGCGGGCCTTGATGTATTTGGCGAAGGCGGTGACGTGGCGGGCCTCTTCGCGGGTCTGGTTGGCGGCGTATTCCTGGGCGCCCTGGTCCTTCAGCACATGGCAGAGGCTGGCCGACAGGTTCAGCGCGCCCTGCTCGCCATGCAGGATCGAGGAAAATTGCCAGAGCGCCATCTCATTGATGAACTTGGCCTTCTGGCCGGTCTTCTCGAGGTGTTCGAGGACATAGGGCACGCCAAGGCTGACCACCTGGTCGTCAGGCAGCAGCGCGTCATTCTCCATGTCCCATGGCGCGGAGAAGTCGATGTACTTGGGATCCAGCGGATCCCAGAAGTGGTCGTGGGTCGCCGAGATGATCTTGTCGAAGGCCGTTGAGCGGGCGTTGTAGCGGTCAAGCTCCAGCATGGACTCGAAGTCGTCGGGCGCGACGGCGTCGTAGAGAATATCCTTGGTGATGTTGCCGTCGGCCATGTGATGTGTCCTGCCTTTGCCCCGGGGATGAGACCATCAAAGTGTCAACTGAACAATGATATCTTACGTCACGGTCCGCCACGAGAGCCGCCCGCGCGGGCGCGTCGCGATCGTCAGCGTCGACAACCAGACGAAGCTCAACAGCCTTTCGTCAGAGGTGATGGCGCAGTTCGTCGCCGCCTTCGCGGAACTGGCCACTGAGCCGGACCTGCGCGCCGTTGTCCTGACCGGCGCTGGCGGCAAGGCCTTCATCGGCGGGGCCAATATCGACGAGATGGCGCAGCTTGCTTCGCCGGAAGCCGCGCGGGTCTTCATCCTGAAGGTGCATGGCTGTTGTCGCGCGATCCGCGACCTGCCCGTCCCGGTGATCGCCGCCGTGAACGGCTGGTGCCTGGGCGCAGGCCTGGAGATCGCCGCGGCCTGCGACATGCGCATCGCCGCCGAGACTGCGGTCTTCGGCATGCCGGAGGTGAAGCTGGGCCTGCCCTCGGTGGTCGAGGCCGCCCTCCTTCCCGCGCTGATCGGCTGGGGACGCACCCGGCGCATCCTGATGACCGGCGAGACCTTCAGCGCAGCCGACGCCGCCGCCTGGGGCCTGGTCGAGGAGGTGCATCCTGCGGCCCTGCTGTTCTCCGCCGTCGACACCTTGCTGGACCTGTTGCTTCAGGCCGAGCCGCGCGCCGTACGCATCCAGAAGTCGCTGATCCGCGCCTGGGAGGACCTGCCGATCACCGCCGCGGTCGCCGCAGGGGTCGACGCCTTCGAGGACGCCTGGAACACCGACGGGGCCGCCACATCCATGGCCCGCTTCCTGGCCGAGCGGGCGGCGGCGAAGGGACGTTAGCGCGTGGAGGTCTTGGCCTCGCCCCAGCCCAGGTGCCATTCCGGCTCGCCGGCGTAGCGGGCCGCCAGGAAGTCCACGAACACGCGCACCTTCGCCGCCAGATGCCGGGCGTGCGGATAGACCGCGTGCACATGGATCACCTGCACTTCGTAGGCGCAGAGCAGCGGGACCAGACGCCCGGCGCGCAGGTCCTCGGCGGCCGCGAAGGCCGGGGTGCGGGTGACGCCCAATCCGCGCCGTGCGGCGGCCACGCAGGCGTCGGCGCCGCCGAATTTCAGTCGGCCGTGGACGCGCACGTCGTGGCGGTCTGCATGGCCGCCGTAACTCCATACCGTCGGATCGCGCATGTTGTTGTCGAGGATCGCCTCGTGTTTTGCGAGGTCGTCGGGCGTGGCGGGCGCGCCGGCGGCCTGCAGGTAGCCGGGCGAGGCGCAGGTCACCATCCTGACCGCCGCCAGCTTGCGCGCGATCAGCGAGGAGTCGCCAAGCTCGCCGATGCGCACGCCGACGTCGAAGCCTTCCTCCACCAGGCTGACCATGCGGTCGGTGGCGCTGACGTCCAGCGACACCTCCGGATAGGCCGCCGCGAAGTCCAGCAGGGCCGGCGTCAGCTGGCTCGCACCAAAGGAGACCGGGGCGGAGATCTTCAGCAGACCCTTCGGCCCGCTCTGGTCGCGCACGGAGCCTTCAAGCGCCTCGAAATCGTCCAGGACGTTGCGCGCCCGCTCAAGATAGGCCCTGCCGGTGTCGGTGAGCGACACGTCGCGCGTTGTGCGGTTTAGCAACCGCGCGCCAAGGCGGTTCTCAAGCCGGGCCACCAGCTTGGAGACCTGGGCGCTGGAGACGCCCAGACGCCGCGCGCCCTGCGTGAAACTGCGGGCGTCGGCCACGGCGGCGAAGGCGTTGATCTCGTCAAAACGGTCCATGGACGTCCCCGGGCCATTGCTTCCTCTGTGGAAACATAATTGTGCGTTCAAGCCGGATTATCAACTGAACGGCGCGGGTGCATTTAGCGCTCACACCAATTCAAGAGGACGAGAACCATGTCCAAAGCCCGCACCGTCGCCGTGATCGTCGGCAGCCTCCGCAAGGAATCCTTCAGTCGCAAACTCGCCAAGGCGTTCACCGCCGCGGCTCCCACCCATCTGAAATTCGACTTCGTCGACATCGGCCAGCTGCAGTTCTTCAACCAGGATCTGGAGAGCACGCCTCCGGCCGAATGGACCGCATTCCGCGACCGCATCAGGGCGGCGGACGCTGTCCTGTTCGTGACGCCGGAGTACAACCGCGGCATCCCCGGCGTGCTCAAGAACGCCATAGATGTGGGCTCGCGCCCCTATGGCCAGAGCGTCTGGAACGGCAAGCCCGCCGCCGTCGTCAGCAACTCTCCTGGCGCCATCGGCGGCTTCGGGGCCTACCACCATCTGCGTCAGTCGCTGGTGTTCCTGAACATGCCCACGGTGAACCAGCCGGAGACCTATGTCGGCGGCGTCGCCTCAATGTTCGACGAGGCCGGCGAGCTTACCAACGAGGCCACCCGCGAGTTCCTGACCGGCTTTGGCCAGGTCTTCGCCGACGGCATCGAGAAGCACCTGAGCTAAGCCCTTGACGCTTCCCACCCTATTCATCCCCCACGGCGCGGGCCCCTGCTTCTTCATGGAGTGGACCCGCGGCCCTGCCGACACCTGGGACCGCACCGCCGCCTGGCTGAAGGGCATGGTGGCGGACCTGCCAGAGCGGCCTAAGGCGATCCTGATGGTCAGCGGCCACTGGGAAGAGCCGGTGTTCACGGTCGGCTCCTCGCCCCGGCCGCCGATGGTCTTCGACTACCACGGCTTCCCCGAAGAGACCTATCGGCTGCGCTTCGAGGCGCCGGGGTCGCCGGCGCTGGCGGCGCGGGTACGTGACCTGCTGGGCGCGGCGGGTTTCCCCACGGCGGAAGACGCCCAGCGCGGCTACGACCACGGGGTCTTCGTGCCACTGCTGCTGGCCACGCCCGAGGCCGATATCCCGGTGGTGCAGCTCTCGCTGCGCGCTGACCTCGACGCGCAGGCGCACCTCGCGGCAGGCCGGGCGCTCGCGCCCCTGCGCGACGAGGGCGTCCTGATCGTGGGCTCGGGCATGAGCTGGCACAACATGCGCGGCTTCAGCCCGGCCTTCACCGAAAAGTCGAAGGTTTTCGACGCCTGGCTGGAGTCGGCGATGACCGATACGGCGCATCGCGATGAGGCGATCCGCCACTGGGACCAGGGCCCCTACGCCCGCGAGGCCCATCCGCGCGAAGAGCATCTCGCGCCGCTCTTCGTCGCGGCCGGCGCGGCGCAGGGCGAACCCGGCCGCGTGGCCTTTCGCGACGTGGCGATGGACGTGGCGCTTAGCGGCTACGAATTCGGTCGCGCCGCGGCTTAGGCGGCGGCGGTGGCGGCGGTGGCGGTGGCGGCTTCCACGACCGCTTTTCGACGGGTTTCCAGCGCGAACTCAATAGCCTCGAACAGGCGCGCCGCCTCGATTGGCTTGGCGACGAAGCCATCCATACCGGCGTCTGCGTATTCCGCCACCTGATGCGCCATGGCGTTGGCGGTCAGCGCGATGATCGGGGTGCGCGCGAGGCCCGCAGCCCGCTCGCGGGCGCGGATCATGCCGGTCGCGGTGGGTCCGTCCACCTCGGGCATCTGGACGTCCATCAGGATCATGTCCCAGGGCTCGCTGGCCCAGGCCTCGACAGCCTCGCGGCCGTTGCCGACGATCGTGGGCTCGATGCCGACCTGCGCCAGCAGGGTGCGCAGGACCAGCTGGTTCATGCCGTTGTCCTCGGCCGCCAGCACGCGGATCGCGGCCGCCTCGTCCATCACAGCCGGCCGCTCGCCGGTGACCCGTAACGTCCGCTCTGGCGAATCGGCGACCCGCTCCAGCGGCAGATCGACCGTGAAGGTCGCGCCCTCACCCGGGCTGCTCTCGGCGCGAATTTCGCCGCCCATGAGCGCGGCCAAGTCGCGGCAGATCGAAAGGCCCAGACCGGTGCCGCCGTAGCGCCGGGTCGTCGACGCGTCGGCCTGCTCGAACTTCTGGAAGAGGCCGGTCAGCTTCTCCGGCGCGACGCCGATGCCGGTGTCCGCGACCTGCAGCCGCAAGCGCCGGCCTCGCCGCGACAGGGTCACCTTGATCCCGCCCTTTCCCGTAAACTTCAGCCCGTTGGAAATCAGATTGTAGAGGATCTGGCGGACGCGGACGCTGTCGCCGATGTAAACACCTCGCGCGGCCGGCTGGATATTCAGTGTCAGCGTCAGCCCCTTGGCCTGAGCGGTGGCGGCGAACGCGCTCAGCGCGCCCTGCACGGTCTCCTCCAGGTCGAACTCGGCGCGTTCCAGCTCCAGCTTGCCGGCCTCGATCTTGGACAAGTCCAGCACGTCGTTCAGGATCGCCAGCAGGCTCTCGCCGGACTGGCGGATCACGTCCAGGCGTTGGTGCTGCTCATCTTCGAGTGTGCCCATGGCCATTGCCTGGGCCATGCCCAGCACGCCATTCAGCGGCGTGCGGATCTCGTGGCTCATGGTGGCCAGGAACGCGCTCTTGGCGCGGGTCGCGGACTCCGCCTCCTCCTTGGCCTGGACCAGGGCGAGCTCGGCGGCCTTGCGGTCGGTGATGTTCTGCAGCGCGCCGATCATTCGCAGCGGCTGGCCCTCGTCGTCGGTGAGATAGCGCACGGCGCCCTGCACCCAGACGTCCTTGTCGTCCGATCGATGCACGCGGTACTCGGGCCGGTAGGGCACCCCCTCCTGCTCGTGCCGGCGCCACTCTTCCTTCACCCGCGGCAGGTCGCGCTCGTCGATCGACGACCAGATATCCCGCGCGAGCCGCTCGTAGGTCTGTTCGTCGGTGTAGAAGTTCGCCGGAGCGCCGATGTTGATCAGCTCGTGGCGGCGGAAATCCAGTTCCCAGACGTGAATGTCGGCGGTTTCCATCGCCACCCGCAGGCGCTCCTCCGAGCGTTCCGCCCGCTCCAGGCCCTCAACCATGCGCGTGACATCATGCGAGCTGATGATCAGGCCGCCGATCTCCCCGGCGCTATCGCGCCAGGGCGTCAACTCCACCTGCAACCAGATGACCGAGCCGTCCGGCCGGTGGAACTCGACCCGGTCGGCCTGGATCGGCTCGCCGCCAAGGCAGCGATCGTAGACCGGCCGCCACTTCTCGTAGGTGCTGGGAAACAGCTCGTAAAGCGAGTGGCCGATCACCTCGCCGTCGCCCAGCTGGCGGCTCTCGATCCAACGCGGGCTGGCGGAAAGGATCCGCATCTCCAGGTCGGTCATCAGGAGCGAGAGGGGCGCCGTCTCGATGATCATCGCCACCATGCGCTGGGCGACGTCGCTCTCCCGGCGCGCGGCCTCACGAGCGTTCCTGGATTGTATGCGGCTCCATTCGTCGGCCACGAAATCGGCGAGGTCCTGCAGCCGCTCGGCCAAGGCCTCGTCAAAAGGTTTGGCGGTCTGTCCGGCGACGGCGAAAACGCCCGGGATCGAGCCGTCTTCGAGCTGGATCGGGGCCGCGGCGTAGAAGCGGACATGCGGCGAGCCGGTGACGTTGGGGCGATGGCGGAAGCGGTCGTCCTGGCTGGCGTCGGCGACCCAGAGCAGCTTGCCGGAGTCGACGACCATACGCGCGACAGGGGCGTCCTTCGGCGCTTTGCCCGTCGGGTCGTGGCTGCGCCAGGCGTCGCCGTCGCTCAGCAGCACCACCGACGCCTCGACGTCCTCAAAGAGGGTGCGCGCAAGCCGGCGCGCCCGGTCGAAGACAGGCCCCGACTGTTCCAAGCCATTCGGCGCACGCGGGCGAAGTTCGCCTGCCATTCGCTTCCCCAGAGGCGACGATGCGCCATTCGGATCAACCCTGACCCGGACCCGGTTAAGAAAGGGCTTTAATCACCGGAACCGTCGCGCCTGTTTGCAACGAGGCGGTGCAGGACAATGCCGCTTGAGGTTGCAACGTTCAGGGAGTCGAAGCCGTCCGCCATGCCGATCCGCACGCCGCGGGCCAAGGCCATCACTGAGGCCGGCAGCCCCGCCCCCTCGGCGCCGAACAGCGCCGCCACCCGCAGGCCTGGCGCGACGTCGTCCAGCTCGCTCTGTCCCTGCGGCGAGAGCGCCAGCACCTCGAAGCCCTCCGCGGCCAGCCGTCCGGCGAGATCGACGGCCGTTCCAGCCCGCGCGAAAGGCACGGTGAGCGCCGCGCCCACCGAGACGCGGATCGCCTTGCGATAGAGGGGATCGCAGCAACCGTCGTCGAGCAGCACAGCGTCGGCGCCGAAGGCCGCGGCGTTGCGGAACAGGCCGCCCATGTTGTCGTGGTTGGCGATGCCGGCCAGGCCGACCACCAGGGCGCGCGGCGGGAGCGCCGCCAGCAGGCTCGCAAGGTCGGGCTCCGCACGCACGCCCGCGGCCAGCACCCCGCGATGGATGTGGAAGCCGACCACCGCATCCATGACCGCCTGCCCCGCCGCATAGACCGCCACCTCCGGCGCCAGCTCGGCGAGCATCGGCGCGAGCGTCTCCGCGCGCTTCTCCGCCACCAGCACCGAGCGCAGAGGATGGCGACCGGCGCGGATCAGCTTTTCCAGCACCACCACGCCCTCGGCGATGAAACCGCCTTGCCGGCCGACAAGGTCGCGCTCGCGCACCTGCAGGTAGTCCGCGAGGCGCGGATCGTTGGGATCGTCGATGGGGATCAAGGGCCGCACGCGGGCGGTTCTGTCACGGCTGGGCGGCAGCCTCTAGTCGCCGCAAAGTTGACGCTGGCGTCATTTTACGATCTATACGATGCTTAAATCCCGCGGAGGACGACCCATGGCAGACGGCAATCTGGCGAACCTGGCCGAGGCGCGTGAAGCTGCCTACGGGACTGCGCTCGCGGAGCTGAACCCCGCCCAGCCGGCGCTGTTCCAGGCCGACGCCATGTGGCCGATGTTCGAACGCCTGCGCGCCGAGGCTCCGGTGCACTACACCCGCGAGCACGAGTTCGGACCCTACTGGTCGATCACCAAGTACAACGACATCATGGCGATCGACACCAATCACCAGGTGTTCTCGTCCGAGGGCGGCATCACCATCGCCGAACCGCCCGGCGGCGACGGTCCGTTGCCGATGTTCATCGCCATGGACCCGCCACGCCACGATGTTCAACGCAAGACGGTGAGCCCGGCGGTCTCACCCACCAGCCTGCAGGTCATGGAGCCGCTGATCCGCGAGCGGGCGGCCATGATCCTCGACAACCTGCCGATCGGCGAGGAATTCGACTGGGTCGACAAGGTCTCCAAAGAACTGACCGGCATGACGCTGGCGACGCTGTTCGGCATGCCGCAGGAGGACCGCCGCCAGCTGATCTATTGGTCCGACGTGGTCACCGCCGCGCCCGGCCAGGGCCTGATCGACAGCTTCGAGCAGAAGATGGCGATCTTCGTGGAATACCACGCCTACTTCACCAAGCTCTGGAACGAGCGGGTCAACGCCGACCCCACCGGCGACCTGGTCTCGATGCTGGCGCACGGCGAGGCCACGCGGAACATGGAGCCGCGCGAATTCTTCGGGAACATCGTGCTCCTGACCGTCGGCGGCAACGACACCACCCGCAACACCATTTCCGGCTCGATCCTGGCGCTGAACCAGAACCCCGATCAGTACGCCAAGCTGCGCGCCGACCCTTCGCTGATCCCCTCGATGGTCTCCGAGACCATCCGCTGGCAGACCCCGCTGGCCCACATGCGCCGCCGCGCGCTGCAGGACTTTGAGTTCGGCGGCAAGACCATCAAGAAGGGCGACAAGGTGATCATGTGGTACGTCTCGGGCAACCGCGACGACGAGGTCATCGACCGGCCCAACGACTACATCATCGACCGCGAACGCCCGCGCAACCACATCTCCTTCGGCTTTGGCATCCACCGCTGCGTGGGCAACCGGCTGGCCGAGCTGCAGCTGAAGATCATCTGGGAAGAGATCCTCAAGCGCTTCCCGACCATCGAGGTCGTGGGCGAGCCCAAGCGGGTCTATTCTACCTTCGTGAAGGGCTACGAGACGCTGCCGGTGGTGATCCCCTCGCGGGCCTAGGCTCAGGCGACCTCGGCCAGTTCCATCGGTTCCCAGGCGGCGGCGACGGCGGGCGCTGCCATGGCGGTCTCGATCGCCTCGAAGAGGCTCGCGCCGACGATGGGCTTGGACACCCACACGTCGATGCCGGCCTCGGCGTAGCCGTCGACATCGCGCGCCGACGGATGGGTCGCCAGCGCCACGATGGGCGTCCCCTTCCAGCCGAATTTCACCTCCACCGAGCGGATCATGCGCGCGGCGGTCGGGCCGTCGATCTCGGGAGTCTGGGCGTCCATCAGGATCAGGTCCCAGTCCTCGCGCCGCCAGGCCTCGATCAGCTCGTCGCCGTTGGTGACAAACTCGACCTCCATGCCGATCTGCGCCAGCAGGGTCCGCAGCACGAGCTGATGGACCCCATTGGCCTCGGCCGCCAGCACGCGCAGCGGCTGGCCGGACGCCGGCCGCATGGCGGCGAAAGCCGGCAGCGGCGCGGATTCAACCTCCGTTTGGGCGAAGTTCTCCCACGCCTCGGCGGCGACCGGCGGCGCGGCGCGTTCGGCGCCAGGCGCCCCGACGATGGCTTGCAGGATCGAACGCGCGTGTTCGCCCGCCGCCTGGATCGGCGAGAGGCGGCTGCGCACCGTTGCTGACACCCGGCGGTCGGACGTCAGGCTCCCCGTGGCGGTCAGCAGTTTCTCCAGGGCCGGAACAGCCTGGTGCTCGATCGCGGTCTGGACAGCGCGCGTGGCGCAGCTGGCGTTCTCGATTGCCTTTGCAGCGCCGGCCATCGCGGCCTCGGCGCGCCGCGCCCTGAACCGGCTGAGCACAGCGTGGGCCGCCACGGCAAGGATCGCCGCTACCGCCAGGAGCCGCCCAAGGCCATGGCTGTGCGGCGCGACCGCGATCCCCAGGAAGCCGGCCACGAACGCCGGCAAGGCCAGGTCGGCTGTCAGTCGCAGCGACACAGCGGCCCCATCGGCGCGAGCGCCGGCCCCATTCCCATCTTCCACCATCACCGACCCCGATTTTTTCCGGAGGGTGACAGGCGTTCGCCAAAGTCCCGTTAATTTGCGCGGCGGCGAGACCGCCTAGCGGTCCTCCACGGTCTCCCGCACCCGCACGATCAGCGACTGGCTGGCGGTGGCCAACAGCTCGCCGTCCTGGGCGAACAGGTACATCGCCCCGTGGCCGAAGCCGCCATGGACGCCCAGGATGCGGAGGTCGCACAGCACCCACTCGGTGGGCACGATCCGGCGGATGCGAAGGGTGTTGTCCAGGCTGTTGCCGCCGGCGTTCTGGCCGAGCGCGTTGCCGATTCCCGATGGCACATGGTCGGCGATGATCGCCAGCATCGAGGAGTCGATGGCGAACCGCTCGCGCGGCCGCACCCAGAGCAATAGGCGCCCGTCCTCCTCCGCCGCGCCCTGACGATCGAAGCCGTAGTGGCCCTTGGCGACGCGCACTTCCATGCGGCTGTGCAGGCCGTAGTGGGCTGCGCGCCAGTGCTCGCCCGGCTCGCAGTCCTCGGGCCGAGGGACCTTCGGCATGGTCAGCCACTGGCGCGACAGCTCGCTTGGCCGCGCGCCGAGGGCGGCGTTGACCGTGAAGATTTCCTTGTCGCCCACGTGGCCGATGACGCGCGCCTGGCTGTTGTACTTGCCGGCCGCCGGCACCCAGACATCCAGGTCCACCACGCTCGGCGGCTTGGCGTAGGACAGGTACTGCGCCGTGGCCCAGATCAGCGGCCTGCCGGTGGTGCGCTCCATGGCGCCGATCGCCGAGGCCAGGCCCACGCCGCCGAACATGAACATCTCGTCGGGCCGGCCGACACAGACGTCCGGCGTCAACGGCATGAACCAGCGATGCGGGTTGTGGGTCGCGCGCAGGTCGAAGAACAGCCGGTCCATGCGGCTCACTCTACCGGCGTCAGGCCCAGCGCGGCCATGGTCTCCGCGCGCAGGCGGTTGCGCTCGACCTTGCCCATGGCGTTGCGCGGGATCTCGGCGATCCAGGCGAAACGGAACGGCGGCAGCCCCTCGCTCTGCGCGGCCAGATGGGCGATCAGGCGCTCGCGGTCGAAGTCCTCGTCCTGGACCACCGCCAACCAGCAACGGTCGAGCCCGGCCTCATCGGGCGCGGCGAAGACCGCGGCGTCCAGCACGCCCGGGCAGCCCAGCGCCGCCTCCTCCAACGGGCCAGGCATGAACTTGCGCCCGCCGAGGTTCATGCGGTCGTCGGCGCGGCCCTCCAGCACCAGCAGGCCGTCGCCGCGCAGATGGCCGATGTCCCCTGGATGGAAGCCGCCCTCGCGGAACGCCGCGGCGCTGGCCTCAGGGTCGTCGATGTATTCCTGGGCGCTGCGCTCGCAGATGATGCGCACCTCGCCGGACTGGCCCGCCGGCAGCAGCGCCCCATCGGCGCCCACGATCTCCACGTGCACGTCCGGACCGGGATAGCCCGTCGCGCCGGGCGCCGCTTCCAGCAGAGCGGCGTCGGCGTGCGCCATGGCGCTGCACTCGGTCGAGCCGTAGATGATCCGCAGATCCGCGGTCAGGCGAAGCCGCGTCTCCTGCGCCAGGTCCCGCGGCAGAAGACTGCCACCCACCAGTATGCGCAGGCCCGGCAACGGCCGGAATTCCGGCGGGGTCACCGCCAGGAGCTCGCGCAAATGCGCAGGAGTGAAGGTCAGGAAGCTCGGCTTCAGGACCTCCAGGGTCTTCGGCAGGTCCTCAAGCTCCCAGCCGACGGTGATCGCCGCGCCCACCGACCAGCCGGTCAGACAGGTCATCAGGCCCAGCATCGAGTCGAGTCCCGTGCGCGGCATCCAGCGCCCGGACAGCCCGGCGCACCAGGTGACCGCCGCGTTGCGGACATTGGCGTCGATCATCCGCCAGCTCAGACCGACGCGCCGCGGCGTGCGCGTCGTGCCGGAAGACATCAGCACCCGGCCGATCGCCTCGGGCGCGACCTGAGCCGAGGTCACCGGGAAAGGCTCCGCGGCGAAGGCTGCGTCGATCCAGGCCTGGGTTATCCGCACGAACGCGCGGCCTTGCGCCAGCGGCTCGGCGCCCAGCCGCAGGTCCGCGGCCGCGTCGTACTCGGGGGTCGAAGCGACGCCCAGCCGCGCCAGGGCGAGCAGCAGCACCAGCTCCTCGTAGGCGTCACTATTCTGCGCCGCCACCAAGCCCGAGGCCGGACCGACGCCCAGGGCCCGCAAGGCGCCGGCGAAGCGGTTCACGTCGGCGTCCAGGTCGGCGAAGCTGAAGGCCCGCGCCGGCGTGATCACCGCGCTCGCCCGCGGCTGCAGCCTGGCCCGGAAGGCGACGTAGCGGTCGAACATCGCTCAGCCGTTCCCGCGCAGGGCGGCCGAGATCGCCGCCAGGCCCGCGTCCAGTTCCTCGGAGGTGGGCCAGCCATAGCCGACGCGGAAATGCCGATCCGACTGCTCGAACCAGTGACCGGGACCGACGTAGGCGCCGTGATCTTCCAGCAGGCGGCGGTAGAAGGCCTCCGTCCCGCCCGGCGGGTCGGCGGTCATGCGCGGAAAGCAGACCACCCCGCCGCTGGGCTTCACCCACTCGAGCCGGTCCTCGCCGGCCATCCAGTCGCTGACCCGCTGCAGGCGCCGCCGCATCTCGGCCAGCCGGGGGCCGAGGATCGCCTTGCGGTTCTCCATGATCTGCTCGGCGACCCACTCGTCCATGACACTGCCGCAGATGCTGATCTGCTCGCTGGCCGCCAGGAACACCTCCTGCAGGGACGGGTCCTTGGTGATCAGCCAGCCGATGCGGATGCCCGGCACGCCATAGGCCTTGGAGAGCGATGAGACGCTGATCACGTGGTCGCCCAGCGACGCGGCCGGCGGCAGCGGACCGTCGAAGGAAAGGTCACGATAGGTCTCGTCCACCAGCAGGCGGCAGCCATGGCGGGCGGTGAGGTCGACCAGGCCACACAGTTCAGCCTCGCTCAGCATCACCCCCGTCGGATTGTGTGGGCAGGTGACACTGACGATCCTGGTGGCCGGCGTGAGCGCCGCGGCGACCTTGTCCACATCGATCCGGAACCCGTCCTCGAAGCTGAGATCGACATGCGTCGTCGGACAGCCGATGGCGCGCGGCGTCTCCAGGTTGGTGGCGTAGTTGGGCCGGATCACCACCAGATGGTCACTGGCCGACAGCAGCGAGGTGGCGATGATGAACAGCGCCCCGGCCGCTCCGGTGGTCACCAGGACGTCCCCGGCGCAAAGCCCCTGCCCGTCTGCGGCGATCAACTCGCGCAGCCGCTCGCGGCCTCGGTGCTCGCCGTAAAGCAGCGGCATGTCCGGGATGGTCAGGCCGAGATCGGAGAGCTTCTGGTCGGCGACCGAACTCTCCGAGAGGTTCCAGCGGATGCGCGAATAGCCGTACTCCTCCGGGCTCTCCACCTCGATCGGCATTCGGACATAGCGCACGTTTGGGCGGCTCCTAGCTGCGGGTGAAGACCGGATCGCGGCGTTCGCGGAAGGCCGCGACGGCAGCGTGATGGTCGTTGGACTTGCGCAGGACCCGCAGCTCCGGCGCGGCGATCGCGCCCCAGTCCTCGGGCGAAAGGTCCAGAGCGCGGCTTGACGTGCGCTTGGTGGCCTCCACCGACAGCGGCGCGCGGCTGGCGATCCGCTCGGCCAGTGCGATGGCGGCGGCGCGCAGGTCGTCCGGCGCGTGCAGGCCGGTGACCAGGCCGTAGCGGTCCGCCGTCTCGGCGTCGTGGGGCAGGCCGGTGAGCAGCATGGCCTTGGCGCGGCTGACGCCGATCAGCCGCGGCAGGCGGTAGGTCGAGGCCATCAGACCGACGTTGACGCCGGCGCAGACGAATTTCGCCTCGGTCGAGGCCAGGCGGATGTCGCAGCAGCAGGCGAGTTCGAAGCCGCCGCCGACGCACCAGCCGTTGACGGCGGCGATCACCGGCACGCGGGTCTGTTCCAGCCGGTCGAGCAGCCTGCCGAATCCGGCCAGGTCCTCGCCTGCGGGTCCGACGTTCTTCAGGTCGTCGCCGGCGCAGAAGGCGCGGCCCTTGCCCGTGACGATCAGGCAGCGCAGCGCGTCGTCGGCCTCCACCTGATCCAGCGCCTCCATGAAGGTCTGGCGCATCTCCACGCCCAGGGGATTCATCGGCGGGTTGTCGATCTCCAGCAGGACGACGGCGTCGCTGACCGGCTGGACATGCACCTGCCCGCTCATGCTGGGATCTCCGTCTTACGTTCCACAGCCGCCGCGCCGGCCGCGATCAGGGCGTCGATCTCAGTAGCGGAATATCCGGCATCGCCTAGCACCTCGCGGGTGTGCTCGCCCACCTCGGCGGGGCCGCGGGTAAGCGCAACGGGCGTGTCGTGCAGCTTGATCGGCGTGCGCGGGAACGGCCGTCCGCCCGCCTCGACGAGCAGTCCGCGCGCCTTGACCTGCGGGTCGTCCCAGGCTTGCGCGATGGTGTTCAGCGGCCCGGCGGGAACGCCCTTGGCCTCCAGCCTCAGGACCCAGTTGGCGGAGGTGTCCGTCGCCAGGATCGCCTCGATCCGCGCCTGCAGGGCGTCACGGTTCTTCATCCGCCCGCCAGTCGTCTCGAAGCCGGGCTCGTCGGCCAGGGCCGTGTCACCCAGCGCCTCGCAGAACCGCTTCCATAGACGCTGACTGTTGACGCCCACCACCATGTGGCCGTCGGCGGTCTTCAGGGCCTCGTAGGGCGCCGCCAACCGGTGGCGCGTGCCGTTGCGCTGGGCCACCGCTCCGGTGGTCAGGTACATGCCGCTTTCCCAGATCGTGTAGGCCAGCGCCGACTCCAGCAGGGAGCTTTCCACCTGTTGGCCCTTGCCGGTGACGTGCCGGCTCTGGATCGCCGCCAGAACGCCAGTGGCGGCGAACAGACCCGCGTTGAGGTCGGAGATCGGCACCGCCGTCGAGCACGGCGTCTCGCTGCCGGCCTCGCCCACGAAGCTCATGATCCCGCTCATCGCCTGGGCGATCAGGTCGAAGCCGCCGCGGCTGCGATAGGGGCCGTCCAGGCCGAAGCCGGACACCGAGCAATAGACCAGCCGCGGATTGACCTTCGCCAGTTCCGCGTAGCCCAGGCCCATGCGGTCCAGCGATCCGGGCCGGTAGTTCTCCACGAAGATATCCGCCGTTTCGGCCAGCCTGCGCACGACGGCGGCGCCCGCCTCGGTCGTCAGGTCGAGCGCGATGGCGCGCTTGTTGCGGTTGACGAAGTCGAAGGCGCGGAAGCCGCCGCCCGTTCCGCCCAGTCCGCGGGTGCTTTCTCCGCCGGGCGGCTCGATCTTGATCACGTCGGCGCCCAGGTCGGCCAGCACCATCGAGCAATAGGCCCCGGCGATCACATGCGTGCAGTCCAGCACCTTCAGACCGGTGAGCGCGCCCATGGCCGGTTCCTCCCTAGCTGGCCGGCGCCAGGACGCAGGACCGCGCCAACGATACGCGGGTCAGGTCGCGCCGCCTTGCGAAGGCGTTGCGCGCGGTCTCGGCCGGATTGCGGCTCTTCTGCCACTCGCCCAGGTCCCTGTAGCCGGTCATCAGCAAGAGGCGCCGCGCGCCCTCCATCAGATCGTCCTTGCTGGGCTGGGCGGCGAACAGGCCGAAGATCTTCGTCTCGAAGTGGCCCTCGAAGTCCGGCCACGCCTCGCCGGACAGTTTCACGAATTCGTCGAAGCCCGTGGCGTCAATCGTGAACCAGTTGTGGACATAGACGCCCATCGCCGCCGGCTTCGCCCCATCGGCGGGCCTGATCGTCGGCGTCAGCCGATGGCGCTCGGCGGAGACCACGCCCGGCGCGCGCATCACCGCGTCGACCGCGGCGTCGCCGGTGGTCAGCACCAGCGCCTGGTTGGAGGCGAACCCCAGCAGGGGCGCGAACACCGCCACGGCCTTGGCGCCCAGCGTCTGGCGCACATGGTCGCCCAGCGCCTTCTGGGCCGTGCGATCTCGCTTCAGGCGCAGCTCGAAGTAGTTATATTCCATCAGCTTGCGCCTAATAGTTGACCCGCTGGGTGATGGCTCCGTCGACGATCATGTTGATGCCCGTGGTGAAGGCCGAGCGCGGGCTCGCCAGGAACACGGTCGCTGCGGCGATCTCCTCCGGCGTGGCCATTCGGCCGGTGGGATTGCGCTTGATCATCTGGTCGAAGAACCCGGGCATGCCGACCTTCACGCGGCCCCAGACGCCGTCGTCGAAGTAGACCGTGCCCGGCGAGACGACGTTGCAGCGGACCTTGCTGGCCGCGTTCTGCCGCGCAACGCCCTTGGCGAAGTGGATCAGGGCCGCCTTCATCGCGCCATAGGCCGACGGGTTGTCCGAATTCACCGATGACACCGACGAGATGATCAGGAAGGCCGCATCGCCGGTCTTGGCCGCCGCGGCCCCGAGGAAGGGCTGGGCGGCCTCCCAGGTGCGCACGGCGCCCAGCATGTCGATGTCGAACATCGCCTGCCAGTCGGCCTGCGCATTGCCCTGTACGAGCGCGCTGGCGTTGGAGACCAGGACGTCGATCCCACCCAGTTTTTCGGCGGCGCTCCGGACGAAGGCCTGCAGGGCCGCGCCATCGGCGATATCCACCACTTCGCCCCAGGCCTTGACGCCCCGGCCCTCCAGGACCTTCACGGTCTCCGCGATCTGCTCGGCGTTGCGAGCGCAGACGGCGACATTGGCGCCTTCGTCGGCGAAGCATTCGGCGATGGCTCGGCCAATGCCCCTCGTGCCGCCAGTCACCACGGCAGTCTTACCTTTGAGCTGCAAGTCCATCGCGTCTTCCCCTTCAGTCAGCCTGTCTTGAACAGGTCTCCGTACCGGTCGCGTAGCAGGTTCTTCTGCACCTTGCCCATGGCGTTGCGCGGCAGGTCTTCAACGAAGACGATCCGCTTGGGCGACTTGTAGGGCGCGAGCTGGCGACGGCATTCGGCGATCATCGCCGCCTCATCGCCCGCGCCGATGACGACCGCCACCACGCCCTCGCCGAAGTCCGGGTGCGGCACGCCGACCACCGCGCTTTCGGTGACGCCGGCCAGCTCGTCGAGCACCAGCTCGATCTCCTTGGGATAGACGTTGTAGCCGCCGGAGATGATCAGGTCCTTGGCCCGGCCCGAGATCCAGACTCGCCCGTCAGGGTCGCGGCGGCCCACGTCGCCGGTCCTGAAGAAGCCGTCGGCGGAGAACTCCTCGGCGGTCTTCTCCGGCATGCGCCAATAGCCGGAAAACACGCTGGGTCCCCGGATTTCGATGACCCCGGTCTCTTCCCCGCCGCCGATGCGCAGCTCCACGCCCGGCAGCGGATAGCCGACGCTGCCGGGGATGCGGTCGCCGACCAGCGGGTTGGAGGTGATGATCACCGCCTCGCTCATCCCGTAGCGCTCCAGGATGCGCAGGCCGGTGCGCGCCTCGAATTCGGCGAAAGTCGACTCCAGCAGGGGCGCGGAGCCCGAGATGAACAGGCGCATGTGCGCGGCGCGCGCGGGGGTGAATTCCGGATTGGCCAGGAGGCGCGTGTAGAAGGTGGGCACCCCCAT
>NZ_SSMZ01000130.1 GCF_004799395.1 Phenylobacterium sp. | reverse complement strand
GGAATCCGCAGAAGCCGGTCATCGAGTGGAACGGCAGCAAATGGACGGGCATCGACGTGCCCGACTTCGTGCCGACCATCCCGCCGTCGGACACGGCCGGCCCCTTCATCATGAACGCCGAAGGCACCGGGCGGTTGTTTGCCCGCGACCAGATGGCGGAAGGCCCGTTCCCGGAGCACTACGAGCCCTTCGAATCGCCGAGCCCGAACCTCCTGCATCCCAAGGTGAAGTCCAATCCCGCCGCGCGGGTGTTCGCCGACGACAGGGCCGCCTTCGGAAGCTCGACCGACTTCCCCTATGTGGCCACCACCTATCGCCTGACCGAGCATTTCCACTTCTGGACCAAGCACGCTTTGATAAACTCGATCCTGCAGCCCGAGGAGTTCATCGAAATCGGCGAGGCCCTGGCCAAGGAGAAGGGCATCGGGCAGGGCGGCTGGGTGCGGGTGTCCTCGAAGCGCGGGTTCGTGGTCTGCAAGGCCTATGTGACCAAGCGCATTAAGCCACTGCAGGTGGATGGCAAGCCGACTCACGTCGTCGGGGTGCCTATCCACTGGGGCTTCACCGGCCAGGCCCGCAAGGGCTTCGGCGCCAATACCCTGACCCCGTCGGTGGGCGACGCCAACTCGCAGACGCCGGAGTTCAAGGCCTTCCTGGTCAACATCGAGAAAGCAAGCGGGCCGGCGACCTGACGTCGCCGCTGGCCCGAGGAGTCGTCCATGTCAGAGCTTCAATCACAGGACTACATCCGCCGCTCGGCCTCGACGCTGACGCCGCCCTCGGCCCGCCGCCACGAGCAGGAAGTAGCCAAGCTGATCGACGTCAGCCGCTGCATCGGCTGCAAGGCCTGCCAGTCCGCCTGCATGGAATGGAACGACCTGCGCGGCGAGGTCGGACATTTCGAGGGCTCCTACGACAACCCCAAGGACCTGGACCCGAACACCTGGACCCTGATGCGCTTCACCGAATGGGAGAACGACAAGGGCGATCTGGAATGGCTGATCCGCAAGGACGGCTGCATGCATTGCGAGGATCCGGGCTGCCTGAAGGCTTGCCCCGCGCCGGGCGCGATCGTGCAGTACGCCAACGGAATCGTCGACTTCAACAGTGATGCCTGCATCGGCTGCGGCTACTGCGTGAAAGGCTGCCCGTTCGATATCCCGCGGGTCAGCCCGGTCGACCACAAGTCCTACAAATGCACCCTCTGTTCCGACCGCGTCTCCGTTGGGCTGGAGCCCGCTTGCGTGAAAGCCTGTCCGACCGGGGCGATCATGTTCGGTTCGAAATCGGACATGACCGCCTGGGCCGGCGAGCGGGTCGCGGAGTTGAAGTCCCGCGGCTTCGCTGATGCGGGCCTCTACGACCCGGCAGGGGTCGGCGGCACGCATGTGATGTACGTGCTGCACCACGCCGACAGGCCGTCGATCTATGCGGGCCTTCCAGATCGCCCGGCGATCAGCCCGTTTGTCGGGCTCTGGAAAGGAGCGGTAAAGCCCCTCGCCGTCGCCGGCATTGCGTTGGCGGCGATCGCGGGCTTCTTCCACTCGGTGGTGGCCGGCCCGAACGAAGTCGAGCCGGAGGACGAGGCGAATGGACGCCGCCTGCTCGATCAGCAGGATGATGCTCGATGAGCCGGTCGCCAGAAAATGTGGTCCGTTATGCGACGGTGACGCGGGTCAACCACTGGATCACGGCGATCTGCTTCGTGCTGCTCACGCTGTCTGGCCTTGCCATGTTCCACCCGATCTTCTTCTTCCTTTCGGCCCTCTTCGGCGGCGGCCAATGGACCCGTGCGGTCCATCCATGGATTGGGATCGCCCTGGTGGCCAGCTATGCCGGACTGGTGGCGCAGTTCTGGCGCGAGAACATGTGGAACCAGGACGACACCGCCTGGGTGCGCAAGTTCGACCTGATCCTGCAAAACCAGGAGGAAGGCGTTCCTGAGGTTGGTCAGTTCAACGCCGGCCAGAAGTTCGTCTTCTGGGCCATGGTCCTGTTGATCCCGGCGCTGCTCTTCACCGGTCTGGTGATCTGGGAGGTCTATTTCGGCGGCCTCACGCCGCTGTTGGCTCAGCGGATCGCGGTCCTGCTGCACTCGTTCGCGGCCATCGCCGCCATCGCGGTCTGGATCACTCATGTCTATGCCGGGATCTGGGTGCGAGGCTCGCTGCGCGCGATGACCCGCGGTGACGTAACGCCCGGCTGGGCATGGCGCCATCACCGCAAGTGGCTGCGCGAACTGGCCAGGCGCAAATCCAGCGGGCCGCAGCCGCGCGCTGAGGGGACTCCGTGAGACAGGGCGAGACAGCCCCCACTGGAAGCTGGATCGGCAAACCGCAAGGCGGAGTAGACGCTCCCGACCCGCTGATCCTGCCCGACCCAACCACGCGCTTCGCCGCCACGGCGACGCGGCTGGAGGCCTTGTCTGGCGACCACCCGATGGCCGACTGGCTGCGCTTCATGGTGAGCCTGGCGCAGGCCCAGCATGACGCGATGGCCGCGCTCGCCCCCCTCGCCGGCCCCGACGCCGCCCTGGTGCGCCAAGCCGTCGAAGCGCGCATGCCGCCGCTCGCCGCCGACGGCCATCGCCGCCACCCGATCTGGCGCGAAGGGCTCCTCGCCCTGCTCGGCCATTCCGAAAGCGGGCCTTTCGCCGCGGCGGTCCCGAGGGAAGCGCGCGCGGTGATGCAGAGCTTGCGCGCGCGCGGCGCGGCGGCGGCGGAAAAGCTGGCGGACGACTTTCTCAGCGGCGGCGTCGCGGCCGCCGACAGTGGCGCAGCGCTCTATGTGGCAGCGGCCCTGCAGGTCTATTTCACCCGGCTCGCAGGAGGACTTTCCGCACAGGACCTGCGGCTGCTGCCGGAACGAGGCCTCTGTCCGTGCTGCGGCTCGCTGCCGGTATCGGGCATGGTGACGGCGTCGGGCAAGACGCCCGGCGCGCGCTACCTGCATTGTTCGCTATGCTCGACGGCCTGGAACCATGTGCGTGCGTCCTGCATAACCTGCGGCGAGTCGCGCGAGCTGTTCCTGCTCAGCATCGAGGGCGGCTCCGGCGCCGTCAGGGCCGAGGTCTGCGGGGACTGCCGCAGCTACGCGAAGATGCTGTATCAGGCGCAGGACACCAGGGTAGACCCGGTCGCCGATGATCTCGCCACGCTTGGGCTGGACGTATTGGCCGCCGAGGCGGGCTGGTCGCGCCACGCGCCGAACCCGCTGGTGTTGACTGGCTAGGCCGGAGACTCGCCTTGGATCGCCCAGCCACGGTCATCCTTTGCGGCGGTTCGTCATCCCGAATGGGCGTGGATAAGGCGCGCCTTGACTGGAACGGCGTCTGCGCAATCGATCGCCTGGTGGCCCTCTCACACGAGCTGGGCATCGGTAAAGTGCTGACCGCGGGCGCAGACCACGGGCTACCCGCCGTGCTCGACGCGGCTCCGGGCGCGGGTCCATGTGGCGGCATCCTCGCCGCGGCAGAGCGGCTTCGGGGCGAAGGTTTCGCACGCGCACTCATCCTGGCGGTCGATGCGCCGACGGTGGCGGCCAGCGATATCCGTCCGCTACTAGAGGCCGGCGAGCCGGGCGCCGCCTATGAGGGTCTGCCGCTGCCGATGGTGATCGATCTTGCCGCCGTTCCCGCGACCATGCAGGCGCAGTGGCCGCTGAAGCGGCTCGTGCAGACCGCGGACCTGGCGGTCCTGCCCTGCAGCGAAGAGATCCGGTTAAGACTGAGGGGAGCTAACACACCGCAGGAGCGCCTGCGCCTCCTGGCCGACCTGGGGCCGAGCGGCTGAGCCCGACTACGCCCGTCCAGAAATCCGGTCCGGCCGCGTGAAGATCTCGAACCCGTCGCGCCGGGCCACGCCGACCAGCGTGATCGCAGCCTCATCCGCCGTGCGGATCGCCAAGGCCGTCGGCGCTGAGACCGCGACCAGAACCTGGGCGCCCAGGACCGCCGCCTTCTGCACCATCTCCACAGAGACGCGGCTGGTCAGGAACAGGACACCCTCCGGCCTAGGCTCGTGCGCCGCCCTCAGCGCGCCGACCAACTTATCGAGCGCGTTGTGACGGCCCACGTCCTCGCGAAGGCAGACAAAGCCACCAGAGAGCGCCCACCATCCCGCCGCATGCACCGCCCGCGTCGCGGCGCCGAGCGTCTGGCGCTCCGGCAGCGCCTCGAGCGCCGCTGCGATGTCGATTGCCGAGATCTGGAGACCTTCCGCGACCTTGGGGCTGGCGCGTCGGGCCTCGCTCAGGCTGTCGATGCCGCAAAGCCCGCACCCCGTCGGTCCCGCCAGATAGCGTCGCCGGCTGGCGAGCGCCTCCGAACGCGGGCGGGCGAGCCACATCCGCACCTCGATCCCAAGTTTGGTCTCGACGACCTCCAGGTTCTCGATCTCCGAGGCGTCGGCGATGATCCCCTCGGTCAGGCTGAAGCCCAGGGCAAAATCCTCAAGGTCGGACGGGGTGGCCATCATCACCGCCGTCGTCGAGCCGTCGTGCACCAGCGCGACAGCGGTCTCATCCGGGACTTCGCGGTGATCCAGCGCGGCGCCATGCGAGCTCACCCGCACGACCGGCGCGCGGAGGCTGGCGGGTAGAGAACCTGGAGAGCTCTGTCGAAGGGTCATGGCGGGCTACGCGAGGTTGGCGAACACAGCTTACATGCAACAGGCCCGAAGGCAGGCTCAGATCATCGATAGCGGCCGGCCAAAGACCAGGGCTAGCTCTGTCAGACCAGATGGCGCGGCTACGCGGAACGAATGTGATGGACAAAGGACAGCTGGCAAGCCGCCGGCAATGGATCGCCGCGGCGGCCTCCGCCGCCTGGGCGTGGCCCTGGCTGGCGGCGGGCGAGGAGGTTCGCCCTTGGCCGCGGGAAAGCGCCACGCCAAGCCTCAAGCTGCCGACCCAGGATGGCGCGATTTGGAGCCTTGCCTCGACCCGGGGCCGGCCGCTGCTGCTCAACTTCTGGGCCAGTTGGTGCGAACCCTGCCGCCGGGAGATGCCGTCTCTCGAGCGCCTGGCGGCGCAACATCAGGCCCAGGGGCTCCAGGTAATGGCCATCAACTTCCGCGAAACTGATGGGGCTGTTCACCGATTCCTGGAGGCCGTGCCGTTCGGCCTGCCGGTGCTGCGGGACCGCGATGGCGGCGCGGCCAAGGCCTTTGGCGTGCGCGTCTTCCCCAGCACCGTCCTGGTTGATCGGCACGGCCGGGCGCAATCCGTTATCGTGGGCGAATGTGACTGGAGCAGTGCGTCCGCGGACCGTTGGGTCGCGGCCATCCTCTAGTGCGCCGCCGCGTCGCCAGGTCAGCGCAGCTGATAAAATGGCGTCGGGCTCTTCAGCGACCCGAAGTCGTTGTATTTGGGAAGCGCTAGAGAGGAGCCATGACTCAATCCACCCGCCGCACCTTGCTGCAAACCGGTCTGGGTCTCGCGATGGCGCAGACCCTGCCGCGAGCCGCCCGAGCCCAACCCGCCGCCGAGCCCCGGTTCGAGCCACGGGTGGGCGCATGGCGCAGTTTCGATGTCGTCACGACGGTGAACGTCGCCGATGTCCAGGGCGCCACCCAGCTCTGGCTGCCCGCGCCCCAATTGGACAACGATTTCCAGCGCAGCCTCGCCACCACTTGGTCCGGTAATGCGGCGAGCGCCACGCTGGTCACAGACCCCAAGTCCGGTGCGCGAATGCTGCATGCGCAGTTCGCGCCCGGTGAGGCCGCGCCAACCCTGACGGTCACCAGTCGCGTCCAGACGCGCAACCGCGCCGTCGATTGGTCCAAGCCCGCGGCGGCGCATGAAAGTCAGGCGGTGCTGAAGGCCAATCTTGCGCCGACTGAGCTGCAGCCGCTGGACGGCATCGTCCACGTCACCGCGCTCGCCGCCACGCAGGGCGCGACCACCGACGTCGAAAAGGCGCGTGGCATCTACAACTGGGTGGTGACCAACGCTTACCGCGAACCCAAGGTGCGCGGCTGCGGCGCCGGCGACATCAAGGCCATGCTGGAATCTGGTGACCTAGGCGGCAAATGCGCCGACCTCAATGCGCTCTTCGTCGGCCTGTGCCGATCGGCCGGTATGCCGGCCCGCGACCTCTACGGCCTGCGTGTCGCGCCCTCGGCCTTCGGCTATCGCGAACTCGGTGGCAATCCCACCAGCTTGAAGGGCGCACAGCACTGCCGCGCCGAGGTCTACCTGCGCGACTACGGCTGGGTAGCCATGGACCCGGCGGACGTCCTGAAGGTGATGCGCCAGGAAAAGCCGGAGTGGATCCGTGACCTCAACAACCCGCTAATTGTCCCGGTGAAGAAAGCCCTGTTCGGCAGCTGGGAAGGCAACTGGGTGGGCTTCAATAGCGC
This sequence comes from Phenylobacterium sp., assembly GCF_004799395.1. Classification (GTDB taxonomy): domain Bacteria; phylum Pseudomonadota; class Alphaproteobacteria; order Caulobacterales; family Caulobacteraceae; genus Phenylobacterium. The sequence continues at coordinate 14,329 of NZ_SSMZ01000130.1, read as the reverse complement.
CCATGACATTGACCTGCCAGGGAGCGGCGCTCAGACCACCTTGCCCTTCCTGATGTACCCGCAAGGGCAGAACACTAGCGGCCGCTTCGACGAGCTGGCCCCAGACAGCTTCCGCTACACGATCGCGGCGAAAGAACTGACGGTGTGACTCATCGCGCCGAGCCGGCGCGAACGACGCTCAGCCGCCCTGGTTGATTGGCGGGAGGTCATGGGCTGGAGCCTGGCGTGGGTTAGGGTTTGAGCATCCCTGGAGACGAGTTGGCGTTGGACTGACCGCACCGCCAACCCCCTGCAGCGTGGCTTGGCGGCCGAAGTACATCTGGGGCATTCGATGCGCCGCCGCCTCACGGTGAATCAGCGCAAATCAAGAGTGTAGCTCATGGGACCAGCCAGACGGCGATCCCGGTCAGGATCAACAAACTCACGCCGGTGAGGACCAAGCTCGTGCGCAGGCGGAACCTGAGGCTGAAGAACAGCACGTAGCCGATCAACGAGAGGGCCAGCACGACATAGGCCGTGACGTCGATCACGAAGCGCCAGGGGACGCCGCTGTTCTTGCCGCGATGCAGGTCCTGGATGATGGCCAGCAGGTTGGCCCGGCTGACCTTGCCGGTAGCCGCTCCGGTGGTCAGGTCGATGGTCAGGTCGGTCGAGCCTTTGGGGCCTTCCAACCGCACCAGAGCCTGCGGGCCGGCCATGTCTGCGCTTGCATAGGCGCCGGCCAGGGGCGCCTTGGCCGCCGCCCGCTCCGCCAGGGCGCGCCCAGGGTCCTTGCTTGCCTTGGCGGCCGCCAGCTCGGCCGGCGACAGGGCGAAGGCGACTGGCTTTTCCACGGGCTGATAGTTCTCGAACCACTCCGGATGGTTCAGCAGGATGCCGGTCGCCGAGAAAAAGAAGAGAGCGATGAAGGCGAAGGCGGACAGGTAGGCGTGGAGCATCCGGCACAGGCGGAACACCGAGCCCCTGTCCAGGCTCATCTTCTTCCGGGGTAAAGTCTCCTTGCGTACGGGGGCGTTCACGCGGCGGGCCGGCCGTAGCTCGCCGAAGCGGACCCGGATTCGCCCTGGCCGCTCGCCGAGCCGGAAGCCGGCGCGCGGCCAAGGTCCAGGGCGATCGTCTGCAGGCTGTGACCGCCGTGTTCCCGGGTCATTTCGATATTGATCGTATAGCGCCCCTGGCCGACCGGCATTCCCCGGTCGTCCTTGCCGTCCCACATGGCGGTATATCGGCCGGGTTCGCGGCTGGGGCGGGTCACGCTGTCGAGCTTTTGAAGCCCGTTCCCATCGGCGTTGAAACCGTTCCACCAGGCATAGTTGCTGTCGAGATAGCGCCGGGGCCGGTTGCCAAGGTGGTAGAGCGTCCGCACCGTGTGGCCCTGGGCGTCGGCGATCCAGATGACCACGAACGGCGGCCGGTACCGGCCGGCGGGAACGTAGGCGATCTCGTAGTCGATGCCGACCTCGAAGCCGACCGGCCAAGGGGCGATGTTGGCCGTCGCCGCGACGCGGAAAAGATGTGGCGGGGCCTGCTGCGCGCTCTGGATTTCCGGCGCGAGAAGTCCGTCCCAGCCGGCCGTCGTCCACAGGCGCCCATCGGCTTCGACGATGCGGCCGTCTGCGCCGGCCCGCTCGGCCATGGCCAGGCCCTCAGCGGTCGGAGTCACGCTGAGCGCTGTCGCCAGGGCGTCGGCGGTCGCCGCACAGTCGGCCACGACCGTGACCGTGCGACGGTCCGCGGGCCTGCCCGACGCTGGGGCGAGGGTGTGGCTCACGCCGTCCCCGGTGATCTTGAAGTCGCGGGCCCCGGGCCCACTGGTGGCCACAGCCTTGTTGCGGACGCGAACGGCCTGCGCCAGCGAGATGTTGTCGGCGTCGGACGCCTTGGCCAAGCCTACGCACCAGCCGGAGGGATCGGGCGATGCGCCCCGGCAGCGCAGGTCGCCGCCTATGTCGAGCATCATTCCCGATGCGCCCGGCGCCGCGCGGCCCGCCGCCTCGAGCGCGGCGTCGACGATGTAGCCCTTGGCCAAGGCGTCGACGGCGAATTCGACCCCGTCCCGATCGATCGAGCGGGTATGAGGATCAAGAACCACCCGGGCCTGGTCTGCGGTCCGAGCCGCGCGGCCCACGGCCCTGGTGTCGACCGCCGCACCTGATCGCGCCGCCCCGCGCCAGATGGCTTCGACCTTGCCCATCCGCGCGCTGAACGCGCCGCCACAGTCCTGCCGCAGCTGTTCACACCGATCGATCACTCGGAACAGGTCCTCAGAGACGATCATCGGCGCGGTCGAGGCGTTCAGGCGCGCCAGCTCAGAGTCCGGCCGCCATCCGCTCAGCACCTTGTCCAGGCGGTGGATTTCGGCCCGGACTGCGACCAGCGCCCTGGCGGCCTCCTGCGCATCGGCTCCAACCACCACCAGGTCCATCGAGGTGCCCAGGACGTGGTCCTGATGGAAGCGGTGAACGGCAGCCTGGGCAGGCTGCGCCAGGCAGGCAGGCGCTAAGGCGGCGGTCGCCAGAAGCCAAAAGCGGACAGAGGTCATGCAGGCGAGCTCAGTGGGCGGCGGAGATGTCGGTGGATAGTGGGGATCTGTTACAGAAATAGGGCTGTATTTTTTCCCGCTGGATGGTGAGCCATGCCGCCCTCCGTGGGTCGCGGACAAATCTCCGCTAAGGCGAGCGCGCGCAGTCCCGAGGGCGCCAGGCCGGCTTAGAACATCGCGCGCAGATGGCCCAGGCCAAACACGATGCCGTGCAAGCCCAGCACGATCCCTGCCGTTGTCAGGGCCAGCAGGCCGTAGCCGGCCAGGACCAGCAGTCCATCCATTCGCGCCAGGCCCAGGGCGAAGATTCCCAGACCCAGCGAGGGAACCAGGTTGGCGAACGGGATCGGCAGGATGAGGAGCATCGCGAAGACCGAGCAGGCCACGCCCACGACGCGCACCCCGACCACGCCGGTCAGGACGCGCCAACGTGGCCGCACCATGGTCTCCAGGCGGTTCAGCAGCGGCAGCAGCCGCGACATCAGCTTGACGAGTTCGCCACGCTCGACGGACCGTCGCGCCAGCACGTCGGGCAGCCAGAGGCGCCTTCGGCCGGCGACGATCTGCAGCGCCACCATCAGCAACGGTAGGGCCAGGACGAACAGCACCGGCCCCAGGCCGCCATCGCCTTCCGCCCGCGAGACGATCTCTGCGAGCGTCAGGTGGACCTTGCGGCCGCGCAGCATCCGTCGCAGGGCGGCCGCAAGGGACTGCGCCGGTTTCTGTGTTCAGGACATGGGCTGACGACGGCCGGCGGGCGCGGCGTTCAGACTTGGCTTTTTGCCGCCCTTGTGGCTTCGGGCGCGAGGGCTCGGGCCGTCAGGGGCCGTCGCCCCAAGGGAGCTGCGACGACGGCCTCCACGACGACGGACCCCGGCCAATACTCAGCCGAATCACATCACCGGCGCAGCTTCATTGAAGGCCGGCGCGGCGGGTGGGCCAGACCTTCGGCGCGGCTTGATCTCGCTGCGGTGCGAAATGCCTCAGGCGAGGCGCGGCGCCTCAGTTATGAGCATCTTTTGCGCAAGTCCGCCGCCCGGGACGAGACGTCCGGTCGCGTCCGGACCGCATTGCCCGGGCGCCGCGCGACCCTGTAGGTTGCCCCTCATGGGGCTTGGGCGAGCAGCAGAGGGCGCGGCGTGACGGCCTTGCCGATCTTCGAGGGACATTTCCGCCGACGACGGCTGATGCTCGCCTGCGGGGTGGCGGCGCCGCTCCTCGCCCTGGCCTCCACGCTGACTGCGATGGCCGCCTATCCTCACTTCAATCACGCGCGGCAGTACCTCAGCGAACTGGGCGGGGCGTCGGCGAGCCAGCCACTGATCTTCAACACCGGGGTGTTCGTGGCCGGCGCCATGGCGACCCTGGCCGGTGTCGGTTTTGGCCTGGCCATCGCCGCCTTGACCCGAGGGCGGGCGGTCGCCGCGCTGACCGCAGTCGTCTTCGCGTTGGCCGGCTACGGCCTGATGGAGTCGGCGATCTATCACTGGCCGGACAAGCGGCACCTGGCGATCAATCTGGCCCTGGGGATCCAGCTCGCGCCCCTGCTGCTGCTGTGGGGCCTTTGGCCTCGGCAGGACCTGCGACGGCTCAAGGTGTTCCTGGCCCTGGCATTTTTGGTCATGGCCATCCTCACCGTCCTGACCAAACACCTGATCCTGCCCAACCTGGTGAACGACGACAACGTCGGGTGGTGGGAGCGCGGCTACGCCATCATCCTGGTCGGTTGGGTCGGCGTCGCGGCTTACCTGCTGGAGCGGCGCCTGCGATATGAGTCACCGGCGCCCAAAACCGCCTAGACAACGCCCAATAATCAGGCGATTGGGAGAATTCACAAGTTCGTGATTGATTGCGCGCGAATCCCTAGAATGCTGCGTTGCACCACTGCGGATGGGCGCCTCTGACCTGAGGCGGGGGAACGTGAGGCCGATGACCACGCTGGCGAGCCGCCTGGAAAGACCGAGCCCCGCCCTTGAGGCGACGACCGCGCCTGCCCCATGGCTGCCGCCGGAAGCGCCGCTGGCGATGCCGCGCCAGTCGCTGGAAGAGCATGAAGGCCCCGATCTTGCGCCGCACACGCCGATCACCTCCCCGCCGGACGTGCGCCGCCGCCGGCTTGCCGTCTTTGGCGGCGCCCTGCTCCTGACCGCCCTGATCGCCATCGGCCCATACGTCCTCTACGCCCGCACCGGCTCGCGAGGCATGGAAACGGTCGGCCTCGGCGTGTTCCTCGTGCTTTGCAGCGCGATCGCCACCTGGTTCTGCACGGCCGTTGCCGGGCATTTCGTGCTTTCCAGCGGGCGCGAGCAGGATGACCTCGACTTCTCGCCCCACCCGGCCCTGCCGTCGGAGCGCACGGCGCTGTTGATGCCGCTCTACAACGAAGACGCCGCAGCCGCCTTCGCCCGCCTGGCCGCCCTCGACGCCTCGCTGGCCCGCCTGGGTGTCTCGTCGGCCTTCGATATCTTCGTGCTCAGCGACTCGACCCGCGAGGACTGCGCCGCCGCCGAGGCCGTCGCCTTCCGCGCCATGCGCCCCGCCGCGCACAGCTGCCTCTACATGCGCCGCCGCCTCCAGAACACCGAGCGCAAGGCCGGCAACATCTCCGACTGGGTGCGGCGGTTCGGCGGCGCCTACGAGTACATGGTGGTGCTCGACGCCGACAGCACCATGGCCGGCGAGACCTTGCTGCGCCTGGCCGACGCCATGGAGCGCAACCGCGGCGTGGGCCTGATCCAGACCGCGCCGACCATCACCGGCGCCACGACCCTGTTCGCGCGGATGTCGCAGTTCGGGGTGCGCATGTACGGCCGCGTGGCCGCCGCCGGCCTGGCCTGGTGGGCCGGCTCGGAGGCCAGCTACTGGGGCCACAACGCCATCGTGCGCACCCGCGCCTTCGCCGAGAGTTCGGGTCTGCCGATCCTGCCGGGGGTGAAGCCGTTCGGCGGCCACGTGCTCAGCCATGACGTGGTGGAGGCCGCGCTGCTGCGCCGGGCCGGCTGGGCGGTCCACGTCACCGCCGCCCTCGATGGGAGCTGCGAAGAGACGCCGCCGACCATCCTGGACTTCATGCAGCGCGACCACCGCTGGTGCCAGGGCAACCTGCAGCACCTGCCGCTGATCGCCGCCAAGGGCCTGCATCCCTTGAGCCGGGCCCAGCTGGTCATGGGCGCCATGGCCTACCTGTCCTCGCCCCTGTGGTTCGCCGGGCTGGTGATCGGGCTGGGCCTGCAGCTGAACCAGCCCGTCGATTGGGACACCTTCTGGTACTTCCTGAACCCGCGGTTCTCGCCCTTCATGCTGACCTCGCTGCTGTCGGGCGTCCTGCTGATCGGACCGAAGATTCTGGGCTGCCTCCTCGTCCTGAGCCGGCCCGGCGAGCGCCGCGCCTTCGGCGGAACGGCGGCCGTGCTGAAGGGCATGGGGACCGAGATCCTGCTCTCCGCGGCGCTTGCGCCGGTGTTGATGGTCGCCAACACCAAGGCGGTGTTCATGACGCTCCGTGGCCGCGACATCGGCTGGCGGCCGCAACAGCGCGACGCGGTGGGCGTGACCTGGCGCGACGCCTTGCGCGCCATGTCCTGGCAGATGGTCGTCGGCCTGGGCTTCGTCGCGGCGCTGTGCGTGCGGCCTGACCTTTCGGTCTGCTTCGCCCCGATCGTCCTGCCGCTGCTCCTGGCCGCGCCGCTGGCCGTCTTCACCTCGCGCCACTGCGCCATGGCCGATCTCCTGAAGACGCCCGACGATCTCGGCGTCAGCGCCATGCCCGTCGTGTTCCGCGCCAATGTGCGGTCCGCCGCCGCGCCCCATGCGCAGGACGCGGTCTCACTTCTCAGTTGATCTCGTCGCTCTGAAAAACAGGCGCCAGCGCCCCGTCGAACGGCGTCACGTCGATTCTGTGGCTCCGTCTGTTTACGCGACCGACGGGCTGAGCCATCGTCCCGCCTCGTTTTCGGGGATGGGGCATTTCCATGAGTTTGTGGAAGTTGACGGTCGCGTTGATCGCGGCAGCGGCGGTGAGCGGTTGCGCGACGGCGCCGCCGGCCAAGAGTGCTGAGGCCAGCGCAGCGCCGGCCGCGCCAGCGGCCCGGCCAAAGCCGCTGCCGCCAGGACTCGACCCGATGGTTCGGGCCGACGCCTTCCCCTCGACCTACAAGGCCATGCCCAGCCACGCGACCGCCGTGGTCGGCGCCAGCGTTTTCACCGGCACGGGCCAATTGATCGAGAACGGCACGGTCCTGGTCAAGGACGGCAAGGTCGAAGCGGTCGGCGTGGGCCTCGCGGTCCCGGCGGGCTACGACACCGTCGACGCCCACGGTAAATGGGTCACGCCCGGCCTGATCGACGCCCACTCCCACCTGGGCGTCTACGCCTCGCCCGCCGTCCCGGCCAACTCCGACGGCAACGAGCTGACCAATCCGGTCACCGCCGAGGTCTGGGCCGAGCACTCGGTCTGGCCACAGGATCCCGGCTTCAACACTGCCCGCGTCGGCGGGGTGACCACCATCCTGGTGCTGCCGGGCTCCGGTAACCTGATCGGCGGCCGCGGCGTGGTGCTGCGCAACATCCCCGCGCGCACCGTGCAGGACATGAAGTTCCCCGACGCACCCTACGTGCTGAAGATGGCCTGCGGCGAGAACCCCAAGCGAGTCTACGGCTCCAAGGGCCGCGCGCCCTCGACGCGGATGGGCAATGTCGCCGGCTACCGCGCCGCCTGGATCAACGCCGCCGACTACCAGCGCCGCTGGGACGAATACCGCGCCAAGTTGGCCAAGGGCGAGAAGGCCGATCCGCCTAAACGCGACCTCGGCCTCGACACCCTGTCGGCCGTGTTGCGTGGCGAGATCCTGGTCGAAAACCACTGCTACCGGGCCGACGAGATGGCTCAGATGATCGATATCTCCAAGGAGTTCGGCTACCACGTCGCAGCCTTCCACCACGCGGTGGAGGCCTACAAGATCGCTGACCTGCTGGCCGAGAACCACATCTGCGTCGCCACCTGGGCCAACTGGTGGGGCGGCAAGATGGAGATGCTGGACGGCATCGAAGCCAACGCGGCCCTGGTCAATGCTGCCAAGGGCGGCTGCGCGATCATCAAGTCCGACGACCCCGACCTGATCCAGCGGCTCAATCAGGAGGCCGCCGAAGCGCTCGCCGCCGGCCGCGCCGCCGGCCTCACGATCTCGGAGGCCGACGCCATCAGGTGGATCACTTCCAATCCCGCGAAGGCGATCGGTGTCGACAAGCAGACCGGCAGCCTGGAGCCGGGCAAGCGCGCCGATCTGGTGATCTGGGACCACGACCCGTTCTCGATCTATGCCCGCACCGAGCGGGTCTACCTGGACGGCGCCGTCGCCTACGACCGCCGCGATCCCCGATACCAGCCGCGCTCGGACTTCGACCTCGGCCAGTCCGGCGAAGGAGTCCGCTGATGCGTAGAATTCTGTTCAGCGCCTGCGCCGCGGCGGTCCTCGCCATCGGCGCCGCGGCCCCAATAACGGCCAAGGCCGAGACCGTCGCCGTCACCAACGCCAAGATCCTGACCGCCGGGCCGGCGGGCGAGATCGCCTCCGGCACGGTGGTGTTCAAGGACGGCAAGATCACTGCCGTCGGCGCCAATGTCGTCGCGCCGGCGGGCGCGCGGGTGATCGACGCCCACGGCGGCGTTGTCGCCCCCGGCTTCTTCGCCACCGGCTCGCTGCTGGGCGCGGTGGAGGTGGGTTCGCTGGGCAATGACCTCTCGGTCAACAACCCGGAGATCGGCGCGTCCTTCGACATCCAGTACGGCCTCAACCCGGAATCCGGCCTGTTCCCCGTGGCGCGCCTGGGCGGCCTGACCAGCGCCGTCGTCCTGCCGCTGCCGGTGGGCGGCCGCGGCGGCGATAGTGACGAGGAGGATGACGACGCCTCGCAGTACACCGCCGGCCCGGCCGGCGAGGGCTCCAAGTCCCACGCCCTCTTCGCGGGCTCGGGCGCGGTCATCGATCTGGCCGGCCACGAGGTCCTGGTGACCAAGGCCAAGGTGGCGATGGTGGCGCCCTTCGGACAATCCGGCGCCCGCGTCTCCGGCGGCGCGCGGGGCGCGGAGTTCGTGGCGCTGAAGGAAGCCTTCGCCGATGTCCGCGACTTCATGAAGAACAAGGCCGCCTACGACCGCGCCGCCTATCGCGATCTGGCGCTCTCCAAGGGAGATCTCGAGGCCCTGATCCCGGTGGTCGAGGGCAGGATGCCGCTGGTCGCCGTGGTCCACCGGGCCTCGGACATCCGCCAGGTGCTGGCCTTCGCGCGCGAGGAGCACATCAAGGTGATCCTCGACGGCGCCCAGGAAGCCTGGCTGGTGGCGCCGGAGATCGCCAAGGCAGGCGTACCTGTGCTGCTCAATCCCTTCGACGACCGGCCGGAAAGCTATGAAGAACTGGCCGCCACCATGGACAACGCCGGCCGCCTGTCGGCGGCGGGCGTCACCGTGGCGTTCGAGAGCACCGGCGGATCTGCGCGGGTGCGCGAAACCCGCTACGAAGCCGGCAGCGCGGTGTCGCACGGCATGGCCTATGACGCCGCCGTAGCGGCGATCACTATCAACCCGGCGAAGATCTTCGGCGTGGCCGACCGCACCGGCAGCCTGGAGCCCGGCAAGGACGCCGACCTGGTGATCTGGACGGGCGACCCCTTCGAGCCGCTCAGCCAACCGACCGCGGTGTTCATCCACGGCCAGGCCCAGCCTATGACCTCGCGGCAGACCGAGCTTCGAGACCGCTACAAGGACCTCGGCCGAGCCCTACCGCCCGGCTACACCCACCCCTGAGGCGCGACCTAGATTTGGTCGCGCAGGGTCAGGGTGACGGGCCGGGTTTCGCCGCCTCGGCGGATCGTGAGCGCGACCCTGGTCCCCGACGGGTCGGAGCGGAACCGCTTGCGGGCGTCCGCGAGGCCTTCATCGACGACGGCCCTGCCGTCGATGGCGGTGATCACGTCGCCGACCGCGATGCCCGCCTCGGCGCCGGCGCTGCCCTGGGCCACATCGGTGACTGTGTAACCACCGTCCTTGGCATTGATCCACAGGCCGGAGCGGTCGAAGGTCCCGACGTCTTCTGGCTCCGGGCTGATCCGCTTCAGATACATGACCTGGTGGGCGTAGTCGAAGATCACCACGAACCGTTTGAGTAGCGCGCTGCCGACATTGCCTTCGTAGTTGGGATCGGAGATCGAGCCGCCCCTCGCCTCGGACAATCCGGCGGCGATATCTTCCACCTTCACCGGGCCCAGCATCATGGACGGCAGATGCACCATATAGTCCCGCGCAGGACCGCCGACGCCCCAGCCGGTCACCGCGCTGGCGCCCTTGGCGAAACGGCTGTGCAGGTCGTTGGCCCTCACGAAGGGGCTGGTGAAATCCACCTCCGAGCGTGAGCCGGTGTCGATGTCGAGGCGCGCCGGCAGTCCCTGCATGGATCCCTTCACATTGGGAAGGTGGTCATAGAAGACGAAGGGCACGGCCACGCCCAGCGCCGGGCCCGGCTTGAACCGCCTCGGGTCGGCGAAGGTGATGGTGCGGCGGCCATAGTCGATGGTGGTCACCATCCGACGGATCAACTCGAAGCCCACCATGCCGTCGACGGCGATGCCCTCGATGGACTTGTCGTAGATCTGGGTGGCGAAGCCCATCTCATCCTTCAGGCGAACCCCGCCGATGGCGATCTCGTCGAAGTGGACGAAGCCCGAGGTGGAATGCCCCTCGCCGGCCCCATTGGTCACGACCTCGCCCACCGGCTTGAGCCCCAGGTCGGAGACGATGCGCGGCGACAACAGCGTGTGGCCGCCGGTATCGACGATGAAGGTGTAGGGGCCTTTGCCGTTTACGCTCGCCTGGACATAGATGTGGTTGTTGAGCAGCCGAAACGGCGCGGTGGCCGAGGCCGCGCTGCCGGCGATCGACGCGCCGGTGGGCGGCGCCGACGGCATGGCGTAGGCGCTTAGCGGCTTCACCGGCCCGAAGGCCACATGCTGCAGGACCGAGGTCTCGATGCCGCCGGGGCCTACGCCGATGTCCGAGATGACCTTGTGCGGCAGCGTCAGGCCGCCCTCCCGACGGTAGTCGGCGTAGGTCTCGGTGTCGTGGAAGAACTGGCGGTCCTCGGTGACCTTGATCAGCAGGTGGGTCTGGGCGTCGAACCAGGCGTCGAACCGCTTTCCGCCGCGTGGCGTCACCGTCAGGTGGTCCAGGGCCTGTCCGTCCTTGGTCTCGCGGCCCGCATAGACGATCGACGCCCCGCCGCGGCCGGCGCGCCACCAGAGGTTCGCGAAACGATAGGCCGCGTTGATCGCCACCGCGATGCGGTCGCCGCCCTGCTGGGCGGTGTAGGCCCCGGAGACATCCATCTGCCAGGGGGTCTTGCCGTCATAACCGCCGGCGTTGCGGACGCCGGCGGCGTCCTGCGTCTCGGCGAAGGCGCCGGTGGCGAGGTCGAAGCGGTCGACCAGCGGTCCGGTGAGCCCGGCGCCGTTATGCAGGTAGTCGAACTGCGCGGCCCCGACACCTGAGGCGTCGCCGACCGCAGCGTGATTGGCGGCCAGCACGGCGGCGGCGGTGGGCGGCGCCTCCTGGCTATGAGCGGCGCCGGCGGCGGCCAGACCGAGGGCGGCGGCGAGGAAGCCTCTCATTACGTCCCTTTAAATTGCCAACTGCGTATCGGCCTCGTAGCCCTTCGCGTCATGAGCGGTCTTGAACAGATTTCACATGCCCGCGTCGCCGAGCCCGGCCGGATGCGCCATCCGCCGCGCCAGCAATTGCCCCGTCATCCGCACGGCCATGGCTTCGCGGCCCTGGTGCTGGCGGGCGGCTATGTGGAGGCAGGCGACACGGGCCGGCACTGGATGGGGCCGGGCGACGTACTGCTGCACCAGGCCTGGGAAAGACACCTCGACCGCTTCGACGGCCGCGGCGCCGAGGTGCTGGTGCTGCCGATCGCCGATTCGGACGCCCGCCTGGCGGCCGGCCGCGTGGCCGATCCCGACGCCATCGCCCGCCTTGCCGAGCACGACCGGGCCGAGGCCGCGAGGCAGCTTCTCGCCGCCACGAGGCCTCGCGCTGAGGGCGGGGCCGACTGGCCAGACGTGCTGGCGCGTGGGCTGCGGGACGACCCTGCCCTGCCGCTCACGCCATGGGCGCGGGCGCACGGTCTTCATCCGGGCAGCATCAGCCGCGGCTTTCGCCAGGTCTTCGGCGTCACCCCGGCGGGCTACCGGCTGATCCAGCGGACACGACGCGCCATCAACGCGGTACGCGCCTGCGCCGAGCCGCTCAGCTTCATCGCCCAGGATTGCGGCTTCGCCGACCAGGCGCACATGAGCCGCGCCATCCGCAGCCTCGCCTGCACCACGCCGGCGGCCTTGCGAAGGTTGGCCACCTAGCTCCAGGCGCCGCCGAGCGCGCGGGTCAGGTTCACGCTGGCCTGCAGGCGGCGGGTGGTGAGCTGAATGGCGGTCTGCTCGGCAGTCAGCGCCGCCGTCTGGGCCGTGACCACGTCTAGGTAGGTGGCCACGCCCTGGCGGTAGCGGATGTTGGCGAGATCCTCGGTGCGCCGCGCGGCGGTCACCGCATCGTCCGCGTCCTTGGCCTCGCCCGCCAGGCGGTTGGCCAGCGCCATCTGGTCCTCCACGTCGCGGAACGCGTCGAGCACCACGCCACGGTAGTTGGCGCTGGCTTCCTCAAAGGCCGCCTTCGAGGCCCGCACGCCGGCCGCGCGCCGGCCGCCGTCGAAGATCGCGCCGACCAGCTGAGGCCCGATCAGCCAGAAGGTGTTGGGCGCCGACAACAGATTGCCGACCCCGGTGTTCTGCCAGCCTGCCGAGCCGTCCAGGGTCAGGGCCGGGAAGAGGGCCGCGCGCGCCACGCCCACGTCGGCGTTGGCGGCAGAGGCCCGCCGTTCCGCCGCGGCGATGTCCGGGCGCCGTTGCAGCAGCAGCGAGGGCGCGCTCACCGCCACGACCGGTTGCGGCAGGTCCTTGTCGACCGGCGCCAGGCTGAAGGCCGATGCGCTCTCGCCCACCAGGGCGGCGATGGCGTGCTCCATCAGAGCGCGCTGGGCGGCCACGTCGGCGCGCTGGGCCTTGGCCCCGGAGAGCTGGGTCTGGGCGCGGGCGACGTCCAGGCCGGTGGCGTTGCCGCCATTGTGCAGGATCTGGGTGAGGTCCAGGGCGCGGATATAGGCGGCGACAGTCACGTCCAGCAGCCGGAGCTGGGCGTCGAGGCCGCGCAGCGTCACGTAGTCGTCGGCGAGGTCGGCCTGCAGGCTGAGCCGCGCCGAGCGCAGGTCCGCCTGGCTGGCCTGGGCCCGCTCGCCGGCGCCGCGGGAGATGTTGCGCAGCCGGCCCCAGAGGTCGATCTCATAGGCGACGGAGGCGCCCACCTGCCCGGTCGAATAGGCGTCAGGCCCGCCGACCCGCAGCGGCTGATTGTCCGACCGGCGCTGGCGGTTGGCGAGCGCGGAGCCGTCGACCTCCGGAACCAGCCCGGCGCGGGCCTGGGCGGCGAGCGCGCGGGCCTGATCGTAGGCGGCGACGGCCGCGGCCAGGGTGGGGTTGGCCTTCTCGGCGCGCCCTTCCAGGTCGTCCAGGACCGGGTCCGAGAACATCGCCCACCACTGGCCGCGGGGCTGGGCGTCGGCGGGTTGGGCAGGCGTCCAGGGGCCCTGCTCCTTGAAGGCCTGGGCCACGGGCGTCGCGGGCGGCGCATAGGGGGGCGCGAGCGAGCAGGCGGCGAGCGCCAACGCCGAGGCCGCGGTGGCGAAGAGCCGGGTCGCGGTGCGCGTCACGTGCCGGCCGCCTTGCGGACCGAGGCGCCGGCGATGCGCACGAGGTCGCCGTCCGCCAGCGATTCCGGCGGGTTGTCGACGACCCGGTCGGTCGAATCCAGGCCCGCGCCGATCTCCACCGTCGAGCCCAGGTCGCGGGAGACCGACACCGGCCGGATCTTCACGTGATTATCTGCACCGACGACCGCCACAACCGCGCCGTTGTGCCGGTACTGGATGGCGGTCACCGGGATGCGGGTGGTGGTGATGGGCGAGGTCATGTGAAAGGTCACCTGGGCGTAGTCGCCCGACTTGATGCGTCCGTCGGCGTTGTCCATCTGCAGCTCGACCAGCTCCGCGCCGCTCTGCGCCGCCACGGCCTGGGCGTTGTTGGCGACGACGGCTTTGAAGGTCTGGCCGGGGTATTCAGGGACCGCGAGGTCGGCTGCCTGACCCTTGTGGATCAGGGCCGAATAGTTCTGCGGCACGTGCACATATATGCGCAGCCTGCGCTGGTCGGTGACGGTGAACAGGGCCGGGTCGGTCGGCCCGCCGGTGGCGCTGATCAGGGCCCCGACGTCGGTGGAGCGGGTGGTGACCACGCCGGCGAACGGCGCGGCGATCTTCTTGAATGATTCCAGCGCCAGCAGACGATTGAGGTTGGCGCGCGAGGAATTGACCAGGGCGTTCTTGGCGGCCAGGTCGCCCGATTTCTCCTCGGCTTCCTGCTTGGAGACGGCGTCGGCGGCGACCAGCCCATCCCAACGCTTGGCGGTGGTGGCCGCGAGGCTTTGGTTGGCCTGGGCGGTGGCCAGGTCCGCGCGGGCCTGCAGCACCTGCTGATCGAGATCGGGCGTGTCGATGTCGGCCAGCACCTGACCGGACTTCACCGGCGTTCCGATGTCGACGTACCACTTCTTCAAGTAGCCCGAGACCCGGGCATGGATCGGGGCGGTGTAGAAGGCCTGCACGTCGCCGGGCAGGGCCAGGTCGC
>NZ_SSMZ01000013.1 GCF_004799395.1 Phenylobacterium sp. | reverse complement strand
CAGCAGGGCGACATAGCCGGTCATGGGGCCTCCGAAGCTCGCATGGTCCAGCGGCCAAGGTCGCGCTCGCGGCCGATCAGCGCCAGACCTGAGGCGATGGATTCCAGTTCCGCACCGGTCTCGATCTTCGACGCATCGAAGCGGCGGTGGAAGATGGCGCGGACCGCAGGCACCAAAGACGAGCCGCCGGTCAGGAAGATGCGATCGACCTCGTGAGCCGCGAGCTTGGCGTTGGCCAGGGCCGCATCCACCGCCTTTTCGATCAGGGCCAGCTCCGGGGCGATCCAGCCCTCGAAGGTCGCGCGGCGCACGCCGCCCTTCAGCGAGATCGTACCGGCTTCGAATTCGAAGAGGGCTGCCTCGTCCGCCGACAGGGCCTCCTTCAGGTGGCTGACCGAGCGGTAGAGCTGGTAGCCGTAGTTCTCGTCCAGGGTCTCAACCAAGCGCTCAATCTTCTCCGGTTCGACCGCCTCGCGGACAAGGCTGCGGATCTCGCGCATGTCGCGACTGGCGCGCATGAGGGCCAACTGGTCCCAGCGGGCGAAGGCCGAATAGTAGCGGTTGGGGATCGGCAGGGTCTTTCCGAAGCTCGTGTAGCTCGAGCCCTTGCCCAACGCCGGCGAGACCAGGTTGTCGATGATCCGGTAGTCGAAGGCGTCGCCCGCCACGCCGACGCCGGAGCGGCCCAGGGGGTGGCTGCGGATCTCGCCGGCCTCGCGCTCGAAGCGGATGATCGAGAAGTCCGACGTGCCGCCGCCGAAGTCGCCCACCAGCACGGTGGCGTCATGGTCCAACTCGCGGGCGAAGAAGAACGCCGCGCCCACGGGCTCATAGGCGTAAAGGATCTCTTTGAACCCCAGCCGCTCGAACGCCGTCTCGTAGCGCGTGAGCGCCAGCGGCTCGCTTGGCGCGCCGCCGGCGAAGGTGACCGGGCGGCCGACGATCACACGTTCCGGCAGTTCGGCCATCCCGGCGTCGGCGTAGGCGCGGAGCTTCAGGAGGAAGGTGGAAAGCAGGTCCTCGAACCGGTAGCGGCGGTTGAGGATCGTGGTCTCGCTGAAGCTTTCCGAAGCCGCGAAGCTCTTGAACGACTGCATGAAGCGGGTCTCGGCAGGATCCTCCACATAGGCCTCGATCGCCCAGGGCCCGGCGGCGATGGCGCGATCGTTGGGCCGG
Source organism: Phenylobacterium sp. (assembly GCF_004799395.1). Lineage (GTDB taxonomy): Bacteria > Pseudomonadota > Alphaproteobacteria > Caulobacterales > Caulobacteraceae > Phenylobacterium. The sequence goes on along the minus strand of NZ_SSMZ01000013.1, from coordinate 10,573 downwards.
TCGCCCGCGTGGAAGGATAGGCAGGAGCGGAACGCGAAGAGCTCGCCTTCCGGCGCCGGGAACTTCACCAGATGCGCCGGCCCGGACGCGTCGGCGAGCGCTACGACCGTGTTGGTCGTGCCGAAGTCGATGCCGAGACTGAGGGCCGAACTCATCACGCGCTCCACGAGGCCAGTTGCTCCCCTTCGGGTGCTGTCACCGAGGGTGACTGAGGGGGTCCTCAACGGTCTGAGCCGAAGCCCCACCGACGCTTCGCGCCACCTCCCCCGAAGGGGAAGCGTCGGACGTCAGCCCTCACTCTCCACGAACTGGCGCTCGTAAGCGCAGACCGTGGCCATCTGCAGGATCTTCGAGACCGAGGCCGACAGCGGGCAGATCTGCACGGCGCGGTCGAGTCCCAGGAGGATCGGGCCGATCACCGTGGCGCCGCCCAGGGACTGGATCAGCTGGGTCGAGATCGCGGCGGAGTGCACCGCCGGCATGATCAGCACATTGGCCGGGCCGGTCAGGCGCATGAACGGGTAATTGCCCCGGCTCTCGGGCTCCAGGGCCAGCTCCGGCGGCATCTCGCCCTCGTATTCGAAGTCGACGCCGTCCATCTCGTCGAGCATGGCGACCGCCTCGCGCACCTTGTCGGAGCGCAGGCCCATGGGATTGCCGAAGGTCGAGTAGCTCATAAAGGCCACGCGCGGCTCGTAGCCCAACACCCGCACGGCGCGGGCCGCCTCCTGCGCGATTTCCACCAGGTCCTCGGCCTCCGGCATCTCGGTGATCGAAGTGTCGGCGATGAACAGGGTCCGCCCCTTGGCCAGCACGACGCTCATGCCGATGATCCGTCCACCCGGCGCAGAATCGACGACCTGCAGCACCTCCTCCAGCACCTGGTCGAAGGCCCGCGTCACGCCGGTGACCATTCCGTCGGCGTCGCCCATGGCCACCATCGAGGCGCCGAAGGCGTTGCGGTCCTGGTTGATCAGCCGCTGGACGTCGCGGCGCAGGTAGCCGATGCGCTGCAGCCGCTCGTAGAGATGATCCACATAGGCCTGGTTGCGGTGCGACAGCCGCGCGTTGAGGATCTCGAGCTTGGCCTCGGCCGGATCGAGACCGACCGAACGCATGTTCTCATGCACCAGCTCCTCGCGCCCGATCAGGATCGGGACGCCCAGCCCGGCGTTCTGGAAGGCGTAGGCCGCGCGGATCACACTGGGCTCCTCGCCCTCGGTGAAGACGATGCGCTTCTTCGGCGCCGACAGCACCGCGCCCTGCAGTTTCTGCAGGAAGGCCGCCGTGGGATCCAGCCGCTGAGCGAGGCTGGCGCGGTAGGCGTCCATGTCCTCGATCGGCTTGCGGGCCACGCCGGTGTCCATCGCCGCCTGGGCGATGAACGGCGGGATGTACCAGATCAGCCTGGGGTCGAAGGGCGTCGGGATGATGTACTGCGGCCCGAACTTCAGCTGCACGCCCTGATAGGCCGCGGCGACCTCGTCGGGCACATCCTCGCGCGCCAGCATGGCCAGCGCGTTGGCGCAGGCGATCTTCATTTCCATGTTCACACGCCGCGCCCGCACGTCGAGCGCGCCGCGGAAGATGTAGGGGAAGCCCAGGACGTTGTTGACCTGGTTCGGATAGTCGCTGCGCCCGGTGGCGACGATGGCGTCAGGCCGCACTTCATAGACCTCCTCCGGCCGGATCTCCGGATCGGGGTTGGCCATGGCGAAGATCACCGGATTGGGGGCCATCAGCTTGATGTCCGCCTGGGTGATCGCGCCCTTCACGGAGGTGGCGATCAGCACGTCGGCGCCGGTCAGGGCTTCCTGCAGGGTGCGCTTGTCGGTCTCCACGGCATGGGCCGACTTCCACTGGTTCATCGCCTCGGAGCGGCCCCGGTAGACGACGCCCTTGGTGTCCACGGCGATGCAGTTGTCATGCGGCACGCCCATGGCCTTCAGGAGGTCGAGGGTGGCGATGCCGGCGGCGCCCGGGCCGTTCAGCACCACCTTGACGTCCTTCAGCTCGCGGCCGGTCAGGTGGCAGACGTTGATCAGGCCGGCGGCGGAGATGATCGCGGTGCCGTGCTGGTCGTCATGGAACACCGGGATGTCCATGAGCTCCTGCAGCGCCGACTCGACGATGAAGCACTCCGGGGACTTGATGTCCTCCAGGTTGATGCCGCCGAAGGTCGGGCCGATGTTGCGCACGACCGTGATGATCTCATCCGGATCGGTGGCGGTGATCTCGATGTCGATGGCGTCGACGTCGGCGAACCGCTTGAAGAGCACGCCCTTGCCCTCCATCACCGGCTTGGCCGCCAGCGGACCTAAGTCGCCGAGGCCCAGAATCGCCGTGCCGTTCGACAGCACCGCCACCATGTTGCCCTTCGAGGTGTACTCGTAGACCAGGTCCGGGTCCTTCGCGATGGCCAGGACCGGCACCGCGACGCCCGGCGAATAGGCCAGGCTGAGGTCGCGTTGGGTCGCCATCGGCTTGGTCGCGGCGATCGCGATCTTTCCCGGCGTCGGAGACCGATGGAAGGCGAGGGCTTCCTCGTCGGTAAAGGTGCGTTTCTCGGCGTCGCTCATGGCGGCGGCGGGTCCTTTAGGCGTCGGTTGCGATGAGGTTTCGGAACCTACAGACCCGCGCCGCGCGAAACAACCTCAGTCAAGCTTCGCTGTCGCAGGACGGGGCTTGCACAGCGGAACCATTCGCGCCCAGGCCTGTTGGAAACGTGGCTGGGGGGAGCTCGTGAACGGGAGCACCTCATGAAGATTCAACTCACCTACGCGGCGGCCATGCTGGCCGCATCGATGATACTCAGCGGCCAGGCCATGGCCCAGGCCGGGCTTCAACCCACGCCGCCCACTTCGACGCCGCTGACCGCCCCGCCATCCGCAGCGCCCCTTCCGCAGGCCCAGGCGCCTATGCCCGGCCAGCCCTCGGCGGCGACGCCGCCGGTCTCCAGCGCTACGGCCCCGACCGGCGCCGGCGCCGACACCTCGGCGAGGGCCGCCGGCGGCGCCAGCCTGATGACCGGCATGTCGGTGAAGGACAACACCGGCGCCCTGATCGGCGAAGTCAGCGGCCTGAAGAACGGCGTCGCGACCATCAAGATGGGCGCCGACACCTTCACGGTGGATAGCGACAAGCTCGGCGTCTCCAACGGCGTGGCCAATATCAACGCCAGTCAGGCCGAACTAAAGAAGATGCTGCCGCCCAAGAAGTAGACTGGCGCGTTCGGGGACGGGCGCACCTGTCCCCCTTCGGCCACCCCGAACGGGTGGCTTGACTCTTATGTTAGTTGTGGCTTACGGTAAGCCATGGCTAACAATCTTGCTTTTGCAGCCCTGTCCGACCCGACCCGCCGGGAGGTGTTCGAACGCCTCGCCGCCGGCCCCAGCGCCGTGGGCGACCTGGCTCGGGGCCTGCCGGTCAGCCGGCCAGCCGTTTCGCAACATCTGAAAGTCCTGAAGGAGGCGGGCCTCGTGACCGACCGGCCTGACGGCGCGCGACGGGTCTATCAGATCGACCCGCAGGGGCTGGGGCAGATCCGCGCCTGGCTCGACCGCTTCTGGGATGTCGCCCTCGACGCCTTCAAGGCCGAGGTGGAACGATCCGAAGCCGCCTCCATCAAATCAGACGAGGACAGGACGTGAGCCAGACGATCAAACCCGCCGCGATCGCCAAGACCTTCGCCGTGGGCGCCACGCCGGAGCGGGCGTTCAAGGTGTTCACCGCCGGCTTCGGCGGCTGGTGGCCCAAGACCCACTATGTCGGCGACTCCCCGCTGACCGGCGCGGTGATCGAGCCGCGGGCCGGCGGGCGCTGGTACGGCGAACACGAGGACGGCGTGGAGCGCCTGTGGGGCGACGTGCTCGTCTGGGACCCGCCCGGCCACCTGGTCCTCGCCTGGCGGCTGAACGCGGAATTCGCCTACGACCCGGCCCTGCTCACCGAGGTGGACGTCCATTTCACCGCGGTCGGCGATGCCGAGACCCGCATCGATTTCGAACACCGCGGCCTCGAGCGCTTCGGCGACAGCGAGGCGGCGAAGAAGACACTCACCTCCATGGACGGCGGCTGGAGCCTGATCCTCGACAGCTTCAAGGCCGTCGCCGACGCCTGACCATCCCTCTGCATCCGAGAAAGGAGAGTTCCATGTCCGACCCAATTATCGTCCACGGCATTCCCGGCAGTCCTTACGTCCGCAAGCCCTTGCTGGTCTGCGAAGAAAAGGGCGCGCCCTACCAACTGGCCGCCATGTCCTTCGGCGCCGCGGCCCACAAGACGCCGGAATACCTGGCGCGCAATCCGTTCGGCCGCATCCCGACGATCGAGCACGGCGACTTCGTGCTCTATGAATGCCAGGCGATCGCCCGCTACATCGACCAGGTGTTCGACGGGCCCAGCCTGACACCGACCGACCCGCGGGCCCAGGCGCGGATGAACCAAGTGATGAACATCGTCGACTGGTACGTCATGCCCTCGATCAGCATCGGCATCGGCTTCAACCGGGTGGTCAAGCCCAAGTTCGGCATGACGCCGGACGAGGAGAAGGTCGCCGAGTCCGTGCCCCTGGCGCGGACCTGCATCGCGGCCCTGGAGGATATCCTGGCCGCCAAGCCCTACTTCGCCGGCGATGCGGTCTCGCTGGCCGACCTCTTCGCCTACGGCCACTTCGAGTTTCTGGCTGAAACGCCGGAAGGCGCCGACCTGCTGGCGGGCTCGCCCCTGCTGGGCTGGATGGAGCGCATGGCCACGCGGCCCAGCGTGCTGAACACCACCTGGGACCGGCTGGCCGAGGCCGCGGCCGCCTGACGACGTCCGAACTGGGATTGACCCAACCCTCCTGCGCGGGAGACTAACGGCCCCGTGCAGGAGTAAGGCCGCTGCCCAACGCCGCCCCCATCAAGATCGCCGTCGCCGGCGCCCTCGGCCGCATGGGCCGGGCCGTGACCCAGACCGTCGAGGCCCAGCCCGGACTGGCGCTGGCCGCCAGCTTCGACCGCCCCGGACTGACCGGCGAGGTGCTGATGAGCCAGGATGCGGCGCTCGAAGCTGTCGACGTGATCATCGACTTCACTAACGCCGCCGCCTCAGCCGAGCTGGCGAGCGCCTGCGCGGCGCGGGGCGGCCCGGCCCTGGTGATCGGTTCCACCGGCTTCGACGAGGCTCAGCTTGCGGCCATCGCCGAAGCGTCACGGAAGATCGCAATTGTCCGCGCCGGCAACTTCTCGCTTGGCGTCAACATGCTGATGGGGCTGGTCGAGCAGGCCGCGCGACGGCTCGGCCCGGACGCCTATGACATCGAGATCTTCGAGGCCCATCACCGGCGCAAGGTCGACGCGCCCTCAGGCACGGCGCTGATGCTGGGCGAGGCGGCCGCGCGGGGCCGCAACGTCGAGCTCGGCAAGGTGGGGCGCCACGCCCGGGATGGGATCACCGGCCCGCGCCCGGCCGGCGAGATCGGCTTTTCGGTGATGCGCGGCGGCGGGCTGATCGGCGAACACAGCGTCACCTTCGCCGCCGACGACGAGATCCTGACGCTGTCGCACTCGGCCCGCGATCGGGGCCTGTTCGCCCGCGGCGCAGTGGTAGCCGCCCGCTGGGTGGCCGGCCGGCCACCCGGCGAGTACGACATGCGCGACGTCCTGGGCCTGTCCGACTGACGCCGATGGCCCTGGATCCGGACGACGATCTCCTCAGCCTCGACGCCACCGGCCAGCTGGCCGCGCTGGCCAAGAAGAAGGTCTCGGCCGCAGAACTGCTGAAGGCCGCGCTCGCCCGCCACGAACAGACCCACAAGCGGCTGAACGCGGTGGTCGCCGTCGACCTGGAGCGCGCCCTGCAGCACGCCCGGGCCCTCGACGAGATGCGCGCAAAGAAGGAGACCCTGGGCCTCCTGGCTGGCCTGCCGATGACTGTGAAGGACACCTTCGACGTGGTCGGCATGCCCGCTTCATCCGGTCTGAAACACTACCGCCAGCGCCAGGCGGAGGACGCCGCGACCGTGCGTCTCGCCAAGCACGAGGACGCCGTAATCTGGGGCAAGACCAACATCCCGGTGCTGGCTGGCGACTGGCAGGCGTTCAACAAGCTCTACGGGACTACCAACAATCCCTGGGACGAAAGCCGGACCTGCGGCGGCTCCTCCGGCGGCGCGGCGGCGGCCCTGGCGGCGGGTGTCACGGCGCTGGAGATCGGCTCCGACATCGGCGGGTCGCTGCGCGTGCCGGCCAGCTTCTGCGGCGTCTACAGCCACAAGCCGACCTGGGGCCTGGTCAACCAACGCGGCCAGGTGCCGCCCTCTCCGGGGTCCTGGAGCGAGCGCGACCTGAACGTGGTCGGGCCCATGGCGCGCTCGGCCCGCGACCTGCGCCTTTTGCTGTCGATCCTCATCGGCGGGGGGCCGCTGGCGGCCCGTGCCCCGGCCGCCAGCCTCAAGGACGCCAAGATCGCGCTCTGGCTCGAAGAGCCCAGCTTCCCGCTGGATCCCGAGGTCCGCACCGCCATCGAGACGTTCGCGGAAGATCTGAAGACCGCCGGCGCCGAGGTGACGCCGATCGCCTCGCCCCTGCACATGCCGACCCTGATGAGCGCCTACCAGACCCTGCTGGGCGCGATCATCGGCGAAGACATGCCCGACGGGACGATTCGGGCCATGGAGCGCATGCGCGGCATAGCCCGCTGGCAGCTGTCGCGCGGCGCCGGCCCGACCTCGACGGCCGCCATGACGCTCGCCTATACCGCCACGCACCGCGAGTGGCTGGCCGCAGACGCGGTGCGCAACCGGCTGAAGAACGAGATCGGCGAGGTGTTCGGCCGCTTCGACGCCATACTGGCGCCGATCGCGCCGGTCACGGCCTTCCCGCACGACCACCGGCCATTCGTCCGGCGCCGGCTGGCCGCATCGGACGGCTCGTCCATCCCGTACGCGTCGATGTTGAACTGGATTTCCCTGGCCACCGCCCTGCACCTGCCGGCGACAGCGATCCCCGTGGGCAAGGCCGCATCGGGCCTGCCCGTGGGCGCCCAGCTGATCGGCCCGCTCAACGGCGACGGCAAGACACTGGCGCTCGCCCAGGCCATCGACGAGAACATCCGAGGGTTTGCGGCGCCGGCGATCTAGGGCGCGAGCCTCGCATAGAGCCATTGGTCCCAGTAGCGGCCCTTCCAAAAGGCGTGGTCCCGCAGGGTCGCCTCGCGCTGAAACCCAAACCGCTCAAGCAGAGCCGCGGAGGCGAGGTTGCCCGGCGTCACCGTCGCCTCGATCCGGCGCAGGCCCAGCATTCCGAAGCCGTAGTCAAGCAGCGCAGGCAGCACTTCGGCCATCACTCCGCGCCGCCAGCGGCTGCGGACCACATTGTAGGATACCTCCCCGCGCGACCCACGCTCACGCACCAGCCCCGCAAAGCCCGCCGTACCCACAAACGCTGCGTCCTGATCGCGGATCGCCCACCAAAGACCGCCGCCGGACGCCAGGAGTTTGTTCGCCCAGCCGATCATCGCATCCGCTGCGGCCAGGTCGGCCATCGGCTCGATGTCCATGAAAGCCACCGTCTCCGGGTCCGACAGATGGTCGAACAGGTCTTGGCGGTCCGGCAAGCAGAGTGGCGTCAGCGTGAAATTGGCCGATATAACGCGGGCCGCATTCACGGTTTGGCCGGCGGCGGGTTCTGGCGCGACCAGAGGGCGTCAACCGCGGCCTGGAGGTCGCCGGTCACGCCGCGGCGCACGAGCGACAACCCCTCCATCTCCACCTTGTCCGAGCGCAACACGCGTGGGTGGGTGGAGTAGCCGATCAGATAGATGGCCTGGTCGGTCTTGTTCTGCCCATCCTCGATGAAGCTGGTGGCGACGCCGACCGGCAGGCGGCCCTGGTGGCGCTTGTCGCCGCGGGCGTGGAGGGCCTTGGCGAGACCGTCCTCGAACCAGCCGGCCTCGATGCGCGGGTTGCCGGTGGTCTGCACCGCGTCTGCGCGGATCTCGCTCGGGAAGCTGATCGCCTGGGTCTGGATCACCTGTTCGGAATGCACCGTGGTCAGGCGAAGGCGATCGCCGTTACCTTCGGGCGCGCCCGTCATCAGGAAGGAGAGTTTCAGCGCTCCCGCCTGGGCCTCCGCCTTCTTTTCCCGCGCCTCGGCGGCCCGCTCCTGAGCCGTCTGCGTGCGCTCGCGGTGGGTGTCCCAATAGCCGAGCGCGGCGATCACCACGGCGACAATGCCGACCAGCTCCGCCAGCGAGAGCCAGCGGAACGGCAGGCGCTTCTTGCGGGGCGCAGGATCGCTCATCGGCCGGTAGAACCGAACCCGCCGGCGCCGCGCGTCGTCTCGTCCAGGCTCTCGACCTCGGCCCAGGCGGCTTGCACCACGGGGGCGATCACCAGCTGGGCGATGCGCTCGCCCCTGCGGATGACGAAATCCTCCTCGCCGAGATTGATCAGGATCACCTTCACCTCGCCACGGTAGTCGGCGTCGACCGTGCCCGGGGAATTGAGGCAGGTGACCCCGTGCTTGAACGCCAGGCCGGAGCGCGGCCGCACCTGGCCCTCGAAGCCGGGCGGAAGCGCAAAGGCGAGACCGGTCGGCACCGGAAAGCGCGAGCCGGGCCGCAGCACCAGGGGCTCGTCGTCCGGGACGGCGGCGCGCAGGTCCATGCCCGCGGCCTGGGCGGTCTCGTAGGCCGGCAGCGGCAGGCCCTCGCCATGCGGCAGGCGGGTGATCGGGACGGTTGGGTTCACTGGAACTCCTGAGCGATGCGGTCGGCCAGCTTGCGCGCCACAGCGCCCTTGGCCATCCGATCCCATCGCTCGATTCCGCCCGTGGTGACGAGGGCTACGGCGTTGTCGTCGCCGCCCATGGTCCCCGCCACGCTGACATCATTGGCGACGATCCAATCGCAGCGCTTCTTCCCCAGCTTAGCCTTGGCGTGAGCCTCCACGTCGTTCGTCTCGGCGGCGAAGCCGACCACCAGCTTCGGGCGTCGGTCGCCCTTCGACAGGGCGGCAAGAATGTCGGGATTTTCCACAAGGGCCAGGGGCGCAGGCGCGCCGCCGTCCTTCTTCAGCTTCTGGCCGCCCGCCTCGGCCGGTCGCCAGTCGGCCACCGCGGCCACGCAGACGGCGACATCGGCCGGCAGCGCCGCCTCGCAGGCCGCCAGCATGTCGCGCGCGCTCTCCACGTCGACGCGCTTGACGCCGATGGGCGCCGCCAAGGCCGTCGGGCCGCTGACCAGGGTCACCTCGGCCCCCAGAGCGGCCAGGGCGCCTGCGATGGCGTAGCCCTGCTTGCCGGAGGAGCGATTGGTCAGCATCCGCACCGGATCGATGGCTTCGATGGTCGGACCCGCGGTGACGATGGCGCGCCTGCCGGCCAGCGGACGGCCGCCCGGGCCGAGTGCGGCCATGATCGCCTCGAAGATCACCGGCGGCTCGGCCATCCGGCCCGGCCCGAATTCACCGCAAGCCATCGCGCCCTCGTCGGGTCCCACGAAGCTGACGCCATCGGCCCTCAGCACAGCCAGATTCCGCTGGGTGGCGGCATGCAGCCACATGCGCACGTTCATCGCCGGGGCCATCAGCACCGGCTTGTCGGTGGCCAGCAGGGTGGTGGAGGACAGGTCATTGGCCAGGCCGTGCGCCGCCTTGGCCATCAGGTCGGCCGTGGCCGGCGCCACGACGACCAGGTCTGCGGAACGCGACAGCTCGATATGGCCCATCTCAGCCTCGTCGGTCAGCGAGAAGAGCTCGGAATAGACCTTGTCCTCGGCAAGCGCCGACAGCGACAGGGGCGTGACGAAGTGCGCGCCCGCGGCGGTGAGGATCGGCCGAACGCCGACGCCAGCCTTGCGCAGGAGGCGCGTGAGCTCAAGCGCCTTGTAGGCCGCGATCCCGCCGCCGACGATCAGGAGAATTCGCTTCTGGTCCAAGGCGTTCAGCCCCTCGTCGACGCGCGCTCGACTTACGGCAAATGGGGAGCCGCGACAAATCCCGCAATTTTCGACTCGACAGCTGTTTCAGGTTGTTCTTTCTTTGTTCCAGCTCTGCTGTTGTGGGGGAAAGGGTGATGGCTGGGTTGAGGAAAGCGCTGCCTCGGGCGCTGGGAATTTCGGCGCTGTCTCTCCTGGGCGCCTGTGACACCGGCCCCTCGGCGGTGAGCAAGGAGGCCGCCGATCCGGAGGCGGCCTCGGCCAGCGCGCCGGAGCGGTCCTACGGGTCCGACCGCCGGAGCGGCTACGACGACGGCGCGCCCAAGGTCGACCACCGCAAGGACGAGGTGGCGAAGGCCGATGACGGAAAGCCCGTTTGGGCGTCCAGCAAGCGGTTCACCGCCGACGAGGGCGCTCAAAAGCAGTTTGAGCGCGATGGGGCGTCCGTCGACGCCAAAACGGTCGACCAGTATGTGAAAAAGGCTCACGCCTTCGTCGGCCACCCGCCCAAGGGCACGCTGACGCTCACCCGCAAGAATGGCGACATCCTCTACTATGACCCCAAGGGCAACATCTTCGCGGTGGCCAGCAAGGACGGCGCGCCTCGCACTATGTTCAAGCCGGACGACGGCATGGCCTACTGGGAAAAGCA
>NZ_SSMZ01000129.1 GCF_004799395.1 Phenylobacterium sp. | reverse complement strand
TCGCCGCGCGCGTAGGATCCGAAGAGGATGATCTTCAGGATGCGCCCAGCCTTGCGGTGTGGGGCATTGCGGCCCTTCAGCGCGTCGTCGAACTCCACGAACAGGATCTCGACGATGCGCGCGAGTTCGCGGCGCTTAGCGTCCGGCAGGTGATCGAGACTTGTCTTCACGGGCGGCAGACTCCCCTGTTCGCGGCGTGGTTGCAAGGCGGCGCCACAGGTCCTGCGGAGGCTTTAGCTTGATGGTCATGGCGGTCTTCAGCCAAGTGACGTGCGCTTCGGGTCGGCGACGAAGCTTTCGGCGTCGGCTGAACGTCGTCGAGCGTCTCGCGCAATGGCGGGCGCCCAGGGACGAGGATCGAGAGCACCTCCTCACGAGCTCAACTTTTCACACCGCCCGTGCGAATTCCGCACACCGGACGTTTGTGGCGGCGCGGCTGGTGGCGCGGTCCCCTACGCCGCTTTGCGGAAGGATTTCCCGCAATCCATGCCAGGCCCTCGAACCTGTCGGTGATGTAAGATCATAGACGTTGACGGCCCCCAGAGCCTACCGCACGGTCGATGCCGCACGAGAGCAGGCGCGGGCGCTTGATCGCCCGAAGCTCGCCATACGCGGGGGCGGCAGGAGGACACCGATGGCGGCAGCCGATCGAGCGGTGCGGATGGCGCGGCCATGAGCGATGCTGTCCCAAATCCGCCGCCGCTCGGCATCGTCGCCAAGCTCACCTACGGCCTGGGCTCCGTCGCCTACGGCGTTTCCGTCGCGGTGCTGGCCGCCTCGGTCCTGCAGCTTTACTTCAATCAGGTGATCGGCTTGCCGGCGGTCTGGGTGGGGTTCGCCATCATGGTCTCCCTGGTCGCGGACCTCTTCATCGACCCGCTGATCGGCCACTGGTCGGACAATCTGCGCTCAAGATGGGGCCGGCGGCATCCCTTCATGTACGCCGCGGCGCTTCCGGCGGCGGTGTCGTTCTATTTCCTCTGGCACGCCCCGCATGGCCTTGAGGGAACGGCGCTGCTGGTCTTCTCCGTCGTCATGCTGATCGCCGTCAGGATTTCGATCGCCGCCTATGAAATCCCCTCCACGTCGCTCGCGCCGGAATTGGCGCCCGATTACGACCAGCGCACCGGCCTGCTGGCCTACCGCTGGTTCTTCGGAATCGGCGCGATCGGCGCGATCAGCGTTGTTCTGTACACGGTCTATCTGCGCCAGGACGCGAGCAATCCGCTGGGCATCCTCAATCGCGAGCGATACGCGGAGTTCGGGACCATGGTGGCGGTGCTGCTGTTCGTCTGCATCCTTGTGTCGAGCGCGGCGACCCACAATCGCATTCGCTACCTCCATCGCGCTCCGGCGCGGCCGCAAAGCCTCAAACAGACCTTTCGCGAGATCGCCTCGGTATTCTCCAACCCGGCGCTGATCGTCCTCATGACCTCGGGGGTGCTCGGCGGCGCCGGGCTGGGCATCACTTCGGCGCTGCAGAACTATTTCTATCTGCACTTGTGGGGCCTCAAGCCGCAGATGATCGGGCCGCTGCAGTTCGGCGGTTTGCTGGCCTCGGTGATCGGTGTCTTTCTGGCGCCGGCCATCGCCAAGAGGTTCGGCAAGAAGCAGGCGATGATCGGCCTGCTCTATTTCTCGGTGTTCTGCGGTCTCATCCCCATCGCCGGGCGGCTGCTGGGCTTCATGCCGGCCAACGGTTCGCCCTGGCTGCTGGCGATCCTGTTCGGGGATGTGGTGTTGACCCTGACCTGCGGCCTGATCGGCCTGGTGATCGTGACCTCCATGGTCGCCGATGTCGCGGAGGACCAGCAGGTGAAGACGGGCATCCGGTCGGAGGGCGTGCTCTTCGCCGCCAATGGCCTGATCCCGAAATTCACCGGCGGCCTGGGCGCCTTCGTCGCCGGCGGCCTGATCTCGCTGGTCCATTTCCCAACCCACGCGATGCCGGGGACGGTCGACCCGGAGATCGTGCGGCGGCTGGCGCTCTACTACATCCCCTGCGTGATCCTGCTGAACGGCGGCTCGGTGGTGGCGCTGCAGTTCTACCGGATCGACCGCGCCACTCATGAACGCAATGTCGCCCACCTGCGCGAGGCCGCGGCCCTGGCCGCCACCGAGCAGCAGCTCTAGCGCGAGAAAACGCCCATCAGGAACGGCCGGGCGAAGACCGCCGGTGCGGCCTTCTGGCCGACGTCCGGCACCCACGCCCCAAGCTCGCCGCAGGCGTTGATGGTCGAGTTGAGCATCTGGGCGGCCACGAACGGATCGACCGGGCGGATCGATCCCTCGGCGATGCCATCGGAGATCATCGAGGCGAAGCGGTCGGAGACCTTGTCGGACTGCTGCACCATCTCGCGCCGGATCGGCTCAGGCAGGGCGGAGAGCGCGGACGTGCGCAGCAATGGTCCTTGCTCGGAGAGTTGGTATTCCGCCAGCGCGGCGGCGGCGCTGGACAGGCGCGTCCACTGATCGCCTTCCAGAGTCTGCGCCAGGCGCTGGACGCGGGTCATGACGTCGAAGGTGCGCTCGAAGCAGGCCACCACGAGGTCGTCCTTGGCGTCGTTGTGATGATAGAAGCTGCCCTTGGTGACATTCAGCTCGGCGGAGATCTTGTCCACCGACGCGCCGCGATAGCCGCGGGCGTTGATCAGCTTCGTCGCCGCTTTCAGGAAGGTTTCGCGCGCCATCTCCTGTCGGCCGCGTGGCGCGACCTCGGCGATCGGAACCGACTGCGGCGTCCAGACCGAATTGTCGGCGGCCAAGCCCGCGGCAAGGACGTCGTACATGCGGTCGCAGACGCGGCCGTAGTCTTCCGGGTCGTATTTCGGCAGCCACGCCGTCGCCCAGAACAGCTGGTTCAGCAGCATGTGGGTGCGCGCCGTGCGTCGGCCCCGCGACAGCCAGGCCAACTCCGGCGCATCGAAGATCTGCCGCAGTCTACGGAACATCTTCAGATAGGCGGCCGAGACCTCGCCGCGCTGCGGCATGGACAGCGCCCGCAGATCGGAGAACAGCGGCAGTTGCGGCGCCTCGCCCAGCGCCGCGCGGCGCATGCGTTGCAAATAGAGCTGCAACAGGCTGCGCAGGCGCTCGCATGGCGTCGGCTGCAGCAGAGCCGCGTTGATGATCTCCGTCAGGCTGTGGACGCCGCGCAGCATGACGGCTGCGGCCAGGTCGTCCTTGCGCTTGAAGTAGTAGGTGACGCTGGTGGTGGACAGGTCCACCGCCGCCGCGGCGATGCCAAGGGTCAAGCCCTTCACACCGTGCGTATTCAGGAGCGCCGTCGAGGCGTCGAGAATCGCCTCGCGCTTACGCTCGAACCGGTCCGTGGACTGGACCGCCGCCTGAGCCATGTTTCGCTTCCCAGCACTCTTATCCGGGAACGTATTGCATTCCCGATATTTTCGACGATTTGTGCATGGAAATCGGCGTTGCGCCAGCCACTTAGCGCAGCTTCGGAAATGCAATCCCGTAACGCGTTCGCTGAACCTGACGTCTGGGCTCAGCTGTCGGAAAAGCCGAACGGCAGGCTGGTGCGACGGATGTCGTCGGGAAGGATCTGGCGGCCGATCGGCGGTTCCGACCGGGCCGTGCATTCCGTACGCTGACAAAGCCGGCAGGCGACCCCGATCGGCGTCGCCGCTTCGGGTCCGGGACCAGTCTCGCCGGCGGTGTAGATCAGCTTGCCGGCATGCTCGGCGGCGCAGCCGAGCGCGATGGCGCGCTCCACGCGCGGCGCTCCGAACGCCCCGCCGCCGGCGGTCACCGTGCGGGCGATGGAGAAGAACCGCTGGCCGTCCGGCAGCTCCAGCCACTGGGTGACGATCTCGCGCGGGGTGCGGAAGGCGTTGTGCACGTTCCAAAGGGGACAGCCGCCGCCGTGACGCGCGAACGGGAAGCCCGCGCCGTCCAGCCGCTTGGAGACGTTGCCGGCCGGGTCGATGCGGATGAAGAAGAACGGCACCCGCTCCTGGCCGGGCTTCTGCAGGGTGGTCAGCCGGTGCGCCGTCTGCTCGAAGCTGCAGCCGAACTGGCGGGCCAGGGCCTCGACGTCGTAGCGGCGGGCCTCCACCGCCCGGGCGAAGGCCGAATAGGGCATCAGCACCGCCGCGGCCGCGTAGCTGGCCAGCGCGCGTCGCGTCAGCCGCTCGCCGCTCACGCTGGCGAAGCTGCCACCGGCCAGGACCGCGCCGATCTCGTCGCCCAGTTCCAGGTAGCAGAGCTGCAGAGCGAGCTGGAACGCCTGGCTGGCCGCGTCCAGGCTGTCGTCCAGCAGGATCTCCTGACGGTGCCGGTCGAGCCGCCGTGTCGAGCCGACCATGAAGCTGGGCGGCACGCGGCGAACCCTGAGGTCGTGCCGTTCGCGCAGGTAGCCGGTGAAGTTCTCGCGCGCGCCTACTGCCTGGGCCAGCCGCTCGGCGGCGTCGTCCAGAGTCGGGAAGCTGTTGCGTCGGGCCGCCAGGAAGCGCCGGGAGTCGGCGACGGGATCGGAGGCGTCATCGGCCTCGTCGCCCCGCGCGCCCACCTCGCGGTCGGCGAAGGCCAACTGACCCTCCTGGTAGGTGGTGTAGAGCCGCAGCAGCGCCTCGCTGATCCCCGGATAGTTGGTGGCCATGTCGGTGAGGTCGTTGGGCGCCCATTCGAGCCCGGCGAAGATCGGGTCCTTCAGCACGGCCTGCAGCCGCGCCGTGTCCTCCGCCGCTCCGCTGCCCAGCGCCGACATGTCGATGTCGTAGGTCTGGGCGAGCTTCAGCAGGAGACCCGCGGTCAGCGGCCGGTTGTTGCGCTCGAGCAGCGCGATGTAGGAGGCCGAGACCTCCAGGGCGGCGGCCATGTCCGCCTGGGTGAGACCGAGGTCGCGCCGCATCCGCCGCAGGCGGGGCCCGACATAGAGGCCGCGTTCCGTCGCCATATTAAGTCTGTCCGCTTAGAACGTTACATCTTTACACCACAAATCTGTAAAGTTTTACAGCTCAACCTTGCGGCCCCTCCACAAAGAGCCGTTCGGCGCGTTAGGGCGATGGCAAATCCGGGGGCGCAGAGTTGTCCCCGCTCCATTCGCGAAAGAGGCGGCAGATGGCTTACCAAGACCACATCATCGAGATGGGCCAGCTCATCAAGGGCAAGAACGGCGCGTGGGACGGCATCGATCCCGAGGGCGTGGCGCGGATGCGCCTGCAGAACCGCTTCAAGACCGGCCTGGAGATCGCCAAATATACCGCCGGCATTATGCGCGCCGACATGGCCGCCTATGACGCGGACCCCGCCAACTACACCCAGTCGCTGGGTTGCTGGCACGGCTTCATCGCCCAGCAGAAGATGATCTCGATCAAGAAGCACTTCGGCTCGACCAAGGGGAAGTACATCTACCTCTCCGGCTGGATGGTCGCCGCGCTCCGCTCCGACTTCGGGCCGCTGCCCGACCAGTCGATGCACGAGAAGACCTCGGTGCCAGCGCTGATCGAGGAGATCTACACCTTCCTGAAGCAGGCCGACGCCCGCGAGCTGGGCAGCCTGTTCCGCGAGCTCGACGCCGCCCGTGACGCCGGCGACGCCAAGAAGGAAGAAAAGATCCAGGACGCCATCGACAACTTCCAGACCCACGTTGTGCCGATCATCGCCGACATCGACGCGGGCTTCGGCAACGCCGAGGCGACCTATCTGCTGGCCAAGAAGATGATCGAGGCCGGCGCCTGCGCCCTGCAGATCGAGAACCAGGTCTCCGACGAGAAGCAATGCGGCCACCAGGACGGCAAGGTCACTGTCCCGCACGACGACTTCCTGGCCAAGGTCCGCGCCTGCCGCTACGCCTTCCTCGAGTTGGGCGTCGACAACGGCGTCATCGTCACCCGCACCGACTCGCTCGGCGCCGGCCTGACCAAGCAGATCGCCGTCAGCCACGAGCCGGGCGACCTCGGCGACCAGTACAACTCGTTCCTCGACTGCGAGGAGATCTCGCCGGCCGACATGAAGAACGGCGACGTGGTCCTGAACCGCAATGGCAAGCTGCTGCGCCCCAAGCGCCTGCCGTCGAACCTGTTCCAGTTCCGCGCCGGCACCGGCGAGGACCGCTGCGTGCTGGACTCGATCACCTCGCTGCAGAACGGCGCGGACCTGCTGTGGATCGAGACCGAGAAGCCCCACATCGACCAGATCGCCGGAATGATGGACCGCATCCGCGCGGTGATCCCCAACGCCAAGCTGGCCTACAACAACTCGCCGTCGTTCAACTGGACCCTGAATTTCCGCCAGCAGGTCTATGACGCCTGGGCCAAGGCCGGGAAGGACGTTTCCGCCTACGATCGCGAGAAGCTGATGAGCGTCGACTATGACGCCACGGCGCTGGCCATCGAAGCCGACGAGAAGATCCGCACCTTCCAGGCAGACGCGGCCAAACGGGCCGGCATCTTCCATCACCTGATCACGCTGCCGACCTATCACACCGCCGCGCTCAGCACCGACAACCTGGCCAAGGAGTATTTCGGCAGCCAGGGCATGCTGGGCTACGTCGAGAAGGTGCAGCGTCAGGAGATCCGCCAAGGCATCGCCTGCGTCCGCCACCAAAACATGTCGGGCTCCGACATCGGCGACGACCACAAGGAATATTTCGCTGGCGAAGCGGCCCTGAAGGCCGGCGGCGTCCACAACACGATGAACCAGTTCGCTTAAGGCCCCGACCGCCGGAAGCGGGCCGCGAAAGAGACCTTGGCTCCCGCCTCAGGGCGGGGGCCTTTCTTTTTCCTCCGTCCACGGCATGTTGCGCGCCTTCGTTTCGCCCCTCCCGACGCTTCCGGTCCCGCCATGGAAATCTCCGCCAACCTCTCGGTCGACGACATCCTGCACGCCTTCGTGGAGGGCGAGCTCTTGCCGGGGACCGGCGTTGCGTCGGCCGCCTTCTGGTCGGCGCTCGAGACGATCCTTGCGGACTTCACCCCGGCCAACGCCGCCCTCCTGGCGCGGCGCGACGAACTGCAGGCTGAGATCGACGCCTGGTGGCGGGCGCGTCAGGGCAAGCCCCTGGACGTGGCCGAAGAGACCGCTTTCCTGCGTCAGATCGGCTATCTGTTGCCGGATCCCGCGGCCTTCCGGATCGTCACCGAGAACGTCGATCCCGAGATCGCCAGGCTAGCCGGGCCGCAGCTCGTGGTGCCGGTCTCCAACGGCCGCTTCGCGCTGAACGCCGCGAACGCGCGCTGGGGCAGTCTCTACGACGCCCTCTACGGCACCGACGCGCTCGAGCCGCCGACCGGAGCCAAGGGCTACGACCCTGTGCGCGGCGCCGAGGTGGTGGCCTATGCCCGGGCCTTCCTCGATCGCGTCGTCCCGCTGGCGCATGGTTCGCACGCCGAGGCCAACGCCTACGCGACGGCCGACGGTCGGTTGGTGACGAGCCTCAGCGACGGTACCCAGACGGGCCTCGCGATGCCGGAGCAATTCATCGGATGGCGCGGGCCGGCGGAGGCGCCTGCGGGCGTGCTACTGCGCCACAACAGCCTGCACCTGGAAATCCTGATCGACCGCCAGCACGCCATCGGCAAGGACGATCCGGCCGGCGTCGCCGACGTCCTGGCGGAGGCCGCGCTGACGACGATCCAGGATTGCGAGGACTCGGTCGCCGCCGTCGACGCCGAGGACAAGACGGGCGTCTACCGCAACTGGCTGGGCCTGATGCGCGGCGACCTGGCCGCCACCTTCGCCAAGGGCGGCCAGACCGAGACCCGCCGCCTGGACGCAGACCGCACCTACCAGGCCGCCGCCGGCGGCGAGCTGACGCTGAACGGCCGCAGCCTGATGCTGGTGCGCAACGTCGGCCATCACATGCTTACCGACATGGTCCGTTTCGAGGGCCAGCCGGCCTACGAGACCGCCGTCGACGCCCTGGTGACCGTGGCCGCTGCCCTGCATGACCTCAAGGGCGCGCGGCTGAACAGCCGCGCCGGCTCGGTCTATGTGGTGAAGCCCAAGATGCATGGGCCGGACGAGGTCGCGCTCGCCGTGCGGCTGTTCGACATGGTGGAGGACGGCCTCGGCCTGCCGCGCAACACGGTCAAGATCGGCATCATGGACGAGGAGCGGCGGACCAGCGCCAACCTCAAGGCCTGCATCCACGTGGCCCGCGAGCGGGTGGTGTTCATCAACACCGGCTTCCTCGATCGCACAGGTGATGAGATCCACACCGCCATGGAAGCCGGCCCGGTGGTGCGCAAGGAGGCGATCAAGAGCGAACCCTGGTTGCCGGCCTACGAGAAGCGCAACGTCGAGATCGGCCTGGCCGCGGGTTTCCCCGGCCGCGCCCAGATCGGCAAGGGCATGTGGGCGGCGCCCGACCAGATGAAGGCCATGCTGGCGGCCAAGATCGGCCACCCGAAGTCCGGCGCGAACACCGCCTGGGTGCCGTCGCCGACAGCCGCGGTGCTGCACGCCCTGCACTACCACGAGGTGGATGTCCCGACCTTACAGGCCAGAATGATCGTCCAGGCGACGACGACCGGCTTGGACGACCTGCTGACCCCGCCGCTAGCCAGGTCCAACTGGAACGCCGCCGACGTCCAGCAGGAGCTGGACAACAACTGCCAGGGGATCCTGGGCTATGTGGTCCGCTGGATCGACCAGGGCATCGGCTGCTCGAAGGTTCCCGACATCCACGACGTGGGGCTGATGGAAGACCGCGCAACGCTGCGGATTTCCAGCCAGCACATCGCCAACTGGCTGCATCACGGGATCTGCACCGAGGCCCAGGTGCGCGAGACCCTGATGCGCATGGCCAAGGTGGTGGACGCCCAGAACGCCGGCGACCCACATTACACTCCGATGAGCTCAGACCCCACGGCCAGCGTCGCGTTCCAGGCGGCCAGCGACCTGATCTTCGAGGGCCGCGTCCAACCGAACGGCTACACCGAACACATCCTCACCCGCCGTCGGCGAGAGCGGAAGGCGCAGCTGGCCGGCGCCTAGATAGCTCTCTCCCTTGCGGGAGAAGGACGCTCTAAAGCCCGCCCGCCATCGCCAGCGCCACGCCGCCGTCCACCGCGATGGTGTCGCCGACCACATAATCCCCGGCGGCGCTGGCCAGATAGATCGCCGCGCAAGCCATGTCCTCGTCCTTGCCGATGCGGCGCGAAGGGATGCGCTTGGCGACTTCCTCGCCCTGGTCGCGGGCGACCCGGTTCATCTCCGAGGCGAAGGCGCCGGGGGCGATGGCGGTGACGGCGATGTGGTCGGCGATCAGTGTCGCAGCCATTCGGCGGGTCAGGTAGATCAGCCCGGCCTTGGAGGCGTGATAGCTGTAGGTTTCCTGCGGGTTCAGCCGGATGCCGTCGATCGAGGCGATATTGATCACCTTGGCCGGCCGTTCGTGCGTTCCGGCCTTCTTCAGCGCGCCGTGCAGCGCCTGGGTCAGGAAGAACGGCGACTTCAGGTTCAGGTTCAGCACCTTGTCCCAGCCGCTTTCCGGGAACTCGTCGAAGGCCGCGCCCCAGGCGGCGCCGGCGTTGTTGACCAGGATGTCGAGCTTGTCCTCGTGCTCCAGGTAGCGGTCGACGAAGGACTTGATGCCCTCCAGGGTCGACAGGTCCTGCGGGAGCGAGATGCAGTTCGGGCCCAGCTCGGCGGCTGTCTCGTCGCACTGCGAGGGCTTGCGCGAGGTGATGTAGACGCGCGCCGCGCCGGCTTCGAGGAAACCGCGGGCGATCATCTTGCCGATGCCGCGCGAGCCGCCGGTGACGATGGCCGTCCGGCCCTTCAGAGAGAACATGTCGAGCATCATGGGCGCTTCCCCTTGTTTGGTGCGGCGAGCGCCGCCTTTGGCCCCCAAGGGCAAGATCGATCCGATCGTGCCCGTGAAGCAAAAATCTCGACCCTGATTCAGCGTTCAGGTCTTCGCGACCTGAACCCATCAGGGTCGAGCAAATCCCCTCGCACATTTGACTTGGAAGGGTCCAGCGCGGCCTGTAACAAGCGTTTGAATTTCGGGGCCGCCACCCCATTTCACGAGCGGTCCGCAAGCCATAGGGATTCCAGACCCATGACCGAGATCAATTCGGTGACCACGCTCACCCGCGACGGCGACATCGCGGTGATCACGCTGAATTCGCCGCCAGTGAACGCGCTCTCGGCCAAGGTCCGCGAGGGCCTGTTCGAAGGCTTCAAGGCCGCAGGCGCCTCGGACGCCAAGGCCATCGTGCTGATCTGCGAAGGCCGCACCTTCATCGCCGGCGCCGATATCTCCGAGTTCGGCGGCGCCATGGCCGGCCCCAGTCTGTTCGACGTGCAGGACATGATGGAAGGCTCGCCCAAGCCGGTGATCGCCGCCATCCACGGCACGGCGCTGGGCGGCGGCCTGGAGGTCGCGCTCTGCGCCCACTACCGCGTGGCGGTTCCGTCGGCGCGCGTAGGCCTGCCGGAAGTCGCCCTCGGCCTCCTGCCCGGCGCCGGCGGCACACAGCGCCTGCCGCGCATCGTGGGCGTCGAAGCCGCCCTCGACATGGTCACCTCCGGCCGCCACGTCCCCGCCAAGCAGGCGCTCGCCATGGGGCTAGTCGACGAGCTGGTCGAGGAGGGCAAGCTCAAGGAAGGCGCGCTCGCCTTCGCCCGCAAAGCGGTCGCCGAGGGCAAGCCGCTGGTGAAGGTGCGCGACAACAATGCCAAGCTCGAAGCGGCCAAGGGCCATCCCGAGATCTTCGCCGATTTCCGCAAGGCCAATGCGCGCAAGTTCCGCGGCTTCATGGCCCCGGAAAACAACATCAAGGCCGTCGAGGCCGCGGTGAATTCCGCCACTTTCGACGAGGGTCTGAAGGCCGAGCGCCAGCTGTTCGGCGAGCTGATGATGGGCGCCCAGTCGGCGGCCCAGCGCTACTATTTCTTCGCCGAGCGGCAGGCCAACAAGATCCCTGACGTGCCGGACGACACGCCGATCCGTCCGATCAAGAAGGTCGGCATCCTGGGCGCCGGCACCATGGGTGGCGGCATCGCCATGAATTTCCTGAACGCCGGCATTCCGGTGACCATCGTGGAGGTGCAGGAGGCGGCCCTGGAGCGCGGCCTGGGCGTCATCCGCAAGAACTACGAGCGCTCGCGCAGCGCAAAGCCCGAAGAGACCGAGGCGCGGATGGCCCTGCTGTCCGGCTCGCTCGATTTCGACAAGCTCGCCGATTGCGACCTGATCGTCGAAGCCGTCTTCGAGCGGATGGACATCAAGAAGGACATCTTCGCCCGCCTCGACAAGGTCGCCAAGCCCGGCGCCATCCTGGCCTCCAACACCAGCTACCTCGACATCGACGAGATCGCCTCGGTGACCGGCCGGCCGCAGGACGTGATCGGACTGCACTTCTTCTCGCCGGCCAACGTCATGAAGCTGCTGGAAGTGATCCGCGGCGAGAAGACCGCCAAGGATGTCATCGCTACCTCGATGAAGCTGGCCAAGCAGATCGGCAAGATCGCCGTCCTGGCCGGCGTGTGCCCCGGCTTCATCGGCAACCGCATGCTCTCCCAGCGCCAGCGCGAGGCGCAGAAGCTGGTCATGGAAGGGGCAATGCCCTGGGACATTGACCGGGTGCTCTACGATTTCGGCTTCCCCATGGGCCCGTTCGCCATGAGCGACCTGGCCGGCCTGGACATCGGCTGGGTGAAGGAGAACTCCAAGGGCGAGACCATCCGCGACGTGCTCTGCGAGATGGACCGCCGCGGCCAGAAGGCCGGCGCCGGCTACTACGACTACGACGAGAATCGCAACGCCAAACCGAGCCCCGTCACCGAGAAGATCATCACGGACTTCATCGTCAAATCGGGCGTGAACCCGCGCAAGATCTCCGACGAGGAGATCCTCGAACGCTGCGTCTATCCGATGATCAACGAGGGCGCGAAGATCCTCGAGGAGGGCAAGGCGATCCGCCCCTCCGACGTCGACGTCGTCTGGGTCAACGGCTACGGCTGGCCGGTCTACCGCGGCGGCCCGATGCACTACGCGGACCAGGTCGGCCCCGACAAGGTGCTGGCCAAGATGCAGGAGTTCCAGGCCAAGATGGGCGACGCGTTCAAACCCTCCGTCCTGCTCGAAAAGCTGGTCGCCGACGGCAAGAAGTTCTCCGACATCAAGGCGTAGCCATTACGTCCCCCATCGCGGCAGCGATGGCGGGAGGGGGACCGCCCGCAGAGCGGGTGGCGGACGGGGCAAGCCCCATCCGCCGGCGTCCCAACCATCACCCGGGGGGCCTCATCGCTCGAGGCTCGCCCCCTCCGCCATCGGCTCTTCGGCCGATGGTCCTCCTCCCGCCGCTTCGCGGGGGAGGTAGACGCGAACGAAGGATTTGGATCATGCGTGAAGCCGTCATCGTCGCCGCCCGCCGCACTCCCATCGGCAAGGCCTACCGCGGCGCGTTCAATAACACCTATGGCGCGACGCTCGGCGCCCACGCCATCGCCGCGGCGGTGGAGCAGGCCGGGATCGATCCGGGCGAGGTCGACGACGTGGCCATGGGCTGCGCGCTGCAACAGGGCACCACGGGCAACAACATCGCCCGCCAGGCAGCGCTGCGCGCCGGCCTGCCGAACACCGTCTCCGGCATGACCATCGACCGCCAGTGTTCGTCTGGCCTGATGGGCGTGGCGACGGCGGCCAAATACATCATCAACGACGGAGCTCCGATCGCCATCGGCGCCGGCATCGAGTCGA
>NZ_SSMZ01000128.1 GCF_004799395.1 Phenylobacterium sp. | reverse complement strand
CCAGGACGCGCGATTCCAGCAGCTGATGCCCGACATCATCCACTGGCTGGGCATCCGCCGGATCGACCGCTTCGTCTCCATGTCCAACATGAAGTACGACGCCCTGGTGAAGAGCGGCGTCGAGATTGGCGAACGCGTCCCGATCCCCGACTGGCTGGTGCCGGATGACGCCTCCGTGGAGATGGAGGCCAAGAAGGCCGCCGGCTACTTCACGCCCGAGACGCCGCCGTCCCAGGCCGACCTGAAGAAGGTCGTCGGCCGCGACCTGAAGGAATTCTGAGGCGACCAGGGTGAGCGCAGACGCGAAGACCGACGCCGCCGCCGCGGCGCGCAGGCTGCTTTCCGCTGCGGCGGTGCGCGAACGCGCCCACGAGATGCTGGGCGCGGCCCTGGCCGGCGAGGTCGCCGAGTGGCGGGTGGACCTTTCCCGGCTCGAGGCCGCCGCCGATCTGACGGCTGAGGTGGTGCGTGAGGCCTATCCGGACCTGAACGTGCCTTTCCACGCTCGCTGGCGGCACTTCTCCGTTGAGGGCCGCGACCTGTGGGCCGAGCGGGAAGAGCCCTGGTCCGATCCGAAGGCGCGGGCCCGGGCGGCCTTCGACCTGGCGATCACTTCGGTGCTGCTGGACGCCGGCGCGGGGCCCACCTGGCGCTATCGCGACGCCGCGACCGGGGCGACGCTGGCGCGATCCGAGGGGCTGGGCATCGCCTCGTTCCGGATGTTCGAGGCCGGGGCTCTGTCGGCGGACCCTGACGATCTGCTGCGGGCCGACGGGCTGGCGAAGGTCAGCGCCGAGACCCTTGCCGAGGCGTTCCAGGTCAGCGCCGACAATCCGCTGGTGGGCCTTGAAGGCCGCGCGGCCCTGCTGCGCCGACTGGGGGAGGCGGTGGGCCGGCCCGGCGCGCTGTTCGACGTCATGGCCGCGCGGGCGGTGGACGGAACGCTGCCGGCGCCGGTGATCCTTGAGGTGCTGCTGCAAGCATTGGGCCCGATCTGGCCCGGGCGCCTCAGCCTGGGCGGCGTGCCGCTGGGCGACTGCTGGCGCCATCCGGCGATCCGGCGCAACGACCCGACAGACGGCTACACGCCGATCCACAAGCTGTCGCAGTGGTTGTCCTATTCGCTGATCGAGCCGCTGGAGGCGGCGGGCGTCTCGGTGACCGACATCGACGGCCTGACGGGTCTGGCGGAATACCGCAATGGCGGCCTGTTCGTGGACCTGGGCGTGCTGGCGCTCACCGATCCGCGGGACGCCGGTCGGCCCAATCCGGTCGAGGGTCCGCTGATCGTCGCTTGGCGCGCGCTCACCGTGGCCCTGCTCGACCGGATCGCGCCCATGGTGCGCGAACGGTTGGGCGTGACGGCCGAGGCCTTCCCGTTGGCGAGGGTGCTGGAGGGCGGCACCTGGGCCGCCGGGCGGCGTATCGCCAGGAGTTTGCGGGCGGACGGCGGCCCGCCGATCGCCGTCGTCAGCGACGGCACTGTCTTTTGAGGATCAGGCCATGGCTATCAAGGGCGTCACCATCGTCGATCACCCGCTGGTGCAGCACAAGCTGACGCTGATGCGGAAGAAGGACACCTCGATCAAGAGCTTCCGTGAGCTGCTGAAGGAGATCGGCGGGCTGGTCTGCTACGAGGTCACCCGCGACCTGCCGCTGGAAGACGTCGAGATCGAGACGCCGATGCAGGCGATGCGCGCGCCCCAGCTGGCCGGCAAGAAGATGGTGTTCGCCCCGATCCTGCGCTCCGGCATGGGCATGCTGGATGGGATGCTGGAGCTGGCGCCGGCCGCTCGTGTCGCCCACATCGGGCTCTACCGCGACCCCGCGACGCTGGAGTGCGTGGAGTACTACTTCAAGGCGCCGGCCGATCTTGCGGAACGCCAGGTGGTGGTCATCGATCCGATGCTGGCCACCGGCAACACCGCCATCGCCGCGGTCGACCGGCTGAAGGAGGCGGGGGCGAAGTCGATCCGTATGGCCTGCCTCCTCGCCTCGCCGGAGGGGATCTCCAAGTTCCAGGGGCACCATCCGGGGGTCCGGATCTGGACCGCCGCCGTGGACGAGCGGCTGAACGACCACGGCTATATCCTGCCCGGCCTCGGCGACGCCGGCGACCGGATGTACGGAACGCGCTAGCTCAGGCGCCGAAGATCCAGCCGTCCCTCAGCGTGGAAAGCTGGACGCCGACCAGGATCATCTGGTTGCCATTGCCCATGTCGATGACGGTGTCGTTTCCG
>NZ_SSMZ01000127.1 GCF_004799395.1 Phenylobacterium sp. | reverse complement strand
GCTCCAGACGGCGGCGCGGGATAATAGTAGCCGCCCGGCGGCGGATAGGGCGCGTAGTAGCCCCCGTAGTAGTAGGGCGAGTCCCAATACCAGGGGTCGACGACGCTCAGGCCAAGCGCGAAGCCCAGGCCGAAATCCGCCGCGTAGAACGGGTAGCCGAAGCCTACGAAGCGCGGCCCGAACCCGTGACGGTACCCTCCTGCGAAGCCCGAACGCCCGGCGAAGCCGCCGGGGAAACCGCTGCGCCCGCTGCCCGTCGGGCGGCCGCCCGATGGCGACGCACTACTGTGGCCCCAACCGCCGTGACCAGAAGAATCCGCCGCAGCCGCCGGCAGAGCCGTGGCGAGCAGGCTGGCGCATCCAAGCGCCGCAACAATCGTCTTCAACAAGACCTCCATCGAGGCCGAGGCCTAAAGGCCAACGGTTAAGCGTCCCACGGCCAAGATAGGCCGGTGCGCGCGTTCCGAAAAGCCCCCGTGTTACAAAGACTTCTCTGTATCACTGGGTTTACGATGTTACGCGGCGGACACCCCGTTCGGACGATGTCCGCAGAAGTGGCGGCGCGGCGCTCAACTCTCGATCAGGCTGCGGATCTTGGCGCCAAGATTGGCCATCCCGAAGGGCTTGGTGATGACCTCCATGCCGCGATCGAGATGGCCGTTGCCGATGACCGCGTTCTCCGCGTAGCCGGTGATGAAGAGGACCTTGAGATCCGGGCGCGACAGGCGCGCCGCGTCGGCGACCTGGCGCCCGTTCAACCCGCCCGGGAGGCCAACGTCGGTGATCAGCAGATCGATGCGGACGTCCGACTGCAGGATCTTGAGGCCGGCGGCCCCGTCGACCGCCTCGATCGCAGCGTAGCCGTTCTCCTCCAGGACCTCGGCGATCAGCATTCGCACGGTGGGTTCGTCATCGATGACCAGCACCGTCTCGCCTTCGCCCGGCTCGATCACCTGAGGTGGAAGCTCGTCCTCCAGAGCCTCCGCAGCGCCGGCGAAGCGCGGCAGGTAGAGGCACATGGTCGTGCCCTTGCCGACTTCCGAATAGATGCGCACCTGGCCGCCGGACTGTCGCACGAAGCCGTAGATCATGGAGAGCCCGAGGCCGGTCCCCTGTCCCAGCGGCTTGGTGGTGAAGAACGGATCGAAGACCCGCTCGATCACATCCGGCGTCATGCCGGAGCCGGTGTCGGTGACGCAAAGCGAGACGTACTGGCCCGGCTGTAGTTCGCGCTCCCGAGCGGCCCGCGCGTCGAGCCACTTGTTCGCTGTCTCGATGGTCAGGCGTCCGCCCTGAGGCTCCATGGCGTCGCGCCCGTTAAGGCACAGGTTAAGGAGCGCATTCTCCAGCTGCGAACGGTCCACCCGGGTGAGCCACAGGCCGCCGGCGCCTACCACCTCGACCTCCACCGTCGGTCCCACGGTGCGGCGAACCAGTTCCTCCATGCCGGCGATCAGGCGGTTCAGGTCGGTTGGCCGCGGATCGAGGGTCTGGCGGCGGGAGAAAGCCAGCAGGCGCTGGGTCAGGGCCGCGGCGCGGCGCGCGCTCGACTGGGCCGCGGTGATATACCGCTCGACGTCGTTCAGGCGCCCCTCGCCAAGCCGCTTGTCGAGCATCTCCAAGCTGCCGGTGATCCCCGCCAGCAGGTTGTTGAAATCGTGGGCGAGGCCGCCGGTGAGCTGGCCGACAGCCTCCATCTTCTGCGACTGGCGAAGCGCGTCCTGGGCCGTCGCCAGTTCGGCTTCGGCCGCCTTCTCCTCGGTGATGTCGCGGCCCGTGCAATAGACCATGCCCTCTTCCGGCACCCCGACCCAGGAAATCCAGCGGTAGGCGCCATCCTTGCACCGATACCGGTTTGGAAACCGGATCGCGGGTTGCCCGATCTGGGTCAGGGCGAAGCCTTCCCGGGTCCTTTCCAGGTCGTCGGGGTGCAGCAACTCCCAGATCGACATCGCGGCGACCTCGTCCTCCGTCCAGCCGAGAACGCTCATCCACGCGGGATTGGACGTCTCGAAGTAGCCCTCCGGATTGAGCGCCCCCATCAGGTCGGGCGTCACTTGCCAGACCCGGCCGCGCGCCTGGGTCCGCTCGATGACCTTTCGCTCCAACTCGGCGTTGAGCTCCCGCAAGCGCGCTTCACTTTCGCGGAGGGCGCTGGTGGTTCGGTGCGCCTCCGTCACGTCGAACCCGTCGCAGAAGATCCCCGTCACCGCTCCGCCCGCGTCCCGGATAGGAGCGTACACGAACGTCAGATAGCGGACTTCCTCGGGCTGAGCGGGCGCGCGGCGATAGCGGACCTCGGCGCTTTCGAATTCCTCCATCTCGCCGGTCGCGTAGACCCGATCGAGCGACTCAAAGAACCCCTGCCCTTCGATGCTGGGGAACGCGCGCCGGATGGGCTTGCCCACCCAGTCGGCGCTGCCGAAAACCCGGCGGTGGGTGTCGTTGACGAACTCCACGACATGATCGGAGCCGCTCATCACGATGATGAAGCCGGGCGCCTGCTCGAACTGCTGGCGTTGGCGCTCGCTGGATTCGGCCTGACGGCGGTCAGCCAGCACCCGCTCGGTGGTTTCCACGACGATGGCGATGACGCCGCCGGGTCGGCCGGTCTCGTCGATGACCGGCGAGTAGTCCAGGTTCATCCAGACCTGCTCGGGCTTGCCTCTCCGGTAGAGGGTGAGTTCCTGATCCTTGTAGGCCAAGGTGCCCCCGGCGAGGCCGACCTTCATGACGTTGTCGTTGAAGTCCGCGACCTCGGGCCAACCCTGACGGACCTTGCTGCCTAGGATTTGCGGATGACGGCCCGCGGCGAACACCGAGTAGGCGTCGTTGTAGATCATGATGCCGTCGGCGCCCCAGAGCAGGACCATGGGCACCGCCGAATTGAGCATAAGGCCGACGGTCGTCTTCAGGCTTTCACGCCAGACCGACAACTGGCCGAGCGATGCGGACCAGTCGTGGGTGGCGATAAGCCGTCCCATCTCTCCGCCGCCGGCGAGGAAGCCGGCTGGGGGTCTCACGTCACCAAGGCTACTTTCCGCCACCCAAACGCCCCCTCGCGCCCGAAATTGAACGCACCGTCAAAGCATAACCCCCGGAGATCGCTTATGTTCCGCGCCGGCGGAGCTAGGCCTTGGCCTGTGGCTCGAGATGCCCGTCCTTGAGCGCGAAGACACGGTCCATGTGCCGAGCGAGTTCGAGGTTGTGGGTGGCGACCACGGCTGCGACGCCGGTGCGGCGGGCGAGGTCGTAGAGATTCTCGAACACGGCGGCGGAGGTGGTCGGGTCAAGGTTGCCGGTGGGCTCGTCGGCCAGCAGCAGGCGCGGTGAATTGGCCAGCGCCCGGGCCACCGCCACCCGCTGTTGTTCGCCTCCGGACATCTGGGCCGGCTGATGCAGCAATCGCTCGGCGAGGCCGAGCTCGCCGAGCAGTTCGGCGGCGCGGGCCTGGGCCTTGGCGCGCGCCACGCCGGCGATCATCAGCGGCAGGGCCACGTTGTCCAGCGCGGTGAACTCCGGCAGCAGATGGTGGAACTGGTAGACGAAGCCGATCGTCGCCAGCCGGACGCGAGTGCGGTCACGGTCTGGCAGGTCGGAGCAGTCGCGGCCCTCGATGGTGATGCGTCCGGCGTTGGGATGCTCGAGCAGGCCGGCGGCGTGTAACAGCGAGGACTTGCCGGAACCCGACGGGCCGATCAGGCCCACGATCTCCCCGGGCATCACGTCAAGATCGACGCCGCGCAGGACGGTGAGTTCGCCCGCGCCGGTGACATAGGACCGTTCCAGTCCGCGGATCGACAGGACCGGCTCACTCATAGCGAAGCGCCTCCACCGGATCGAGGCGCGAAGCGCGCCAGGCCGGCGGCAGGGTCCAGACCATCGACATGAGGAGCGAGAAGGCGACGATGATCGTCACCTCCATCCAGTCGACCTTCGCCGGCAGGCGCGACAGGAAATAGACGTCCGAGGCGAAGACCTGCTGCCCTGTCGCCCATTCCACGAAGCTCTGGATCGGATCGATGTAGACGGAGACCAGTACGCCCACCGCCAGACCGGCCAGCGTGCCCGCCGCGCCGATGGCCGCGCCCGCCATGAAGAAGATCCGCAGGATCGAGCCCTGTCCCGCCCCGATGGTCCTGAGGATCGCGATGTCGCGGCCCTTGTTCTTCACCAGCATGACCAGGCCGGAGATGATGTTCATGGCCGCGATCACCACCAGCATCATCAGGATCAGGCGCATGACATTGCGCTCGACCTTCAGCGCGCCCCAGTACGAAGCGTCGCGCTGGGTCCAGTCGGCGACAAGGGCGGCCGGGCCGGCGGCGCGGGAGATCGGGGCCTTCAGCCGTCCGGCCTGGTCGGGATCGCGGACGCGAATCTCGATGGCGTCCACCGAGCCCCCTCGGCCGAAGAACAGCTGCGCCTGCGCCAACGGCATGAAGATATAGGCCTGGTCGTACTGGCTCATGCCGGCGGTGAAGGTGGCGCCGACGATATAGGATTTCTGCAGCGGTGTGCCGCCGAAGGCGGTGGCGCCGCCGGCTGGCGAAATCAGCGTGATGTTGTCGCCCGGCTTGACGCCCAGTTGCTCGGCCAGGCGGGCGCCGACCACCACCACATCGCCGCCATAGGCGCCTTGCCCGAACCCGCTCAGGCTGCCCTTGGTGATGTTGCCGGCGACGATCCTGGTGGCCATCAGGTCCTGGGGCGAAAGTCCGCGCACCATGGCGCCGGTCACCTGGCCCGGGCCCATGGCGATGGCCTGGGCGTCGATCACCGGGAAAGCCTGGGTGACGCCGGGCACCTTGGCGATCTTCTCGACCGCGCTGTCGCGCATCTGGGCGTTGTCCAGCAGGCCGCCGGTGACAAAGACGTGGCCGTTGAACCCCAGGATCTTGCCGAGCAACTCGGACCGGAAACCGTTCATCACCGACATGACGATGATCAGGATCGCCACCGCCAGGGTGACGCCGGTGAAGGAGATGATCGAGATCAGGGCGACGCCGCCCTCGCTCCGCTTGGCGCGCAGATAGCGGCCGGCCAGCATCCGCTCCCACAGGCCGAAGGGCCGCGCGCGTCCGCCGATGCCGGCGCGTGGATCGGTCACCCGGCGATGACCTTCAAGGCGGCTTCCAGCGGCAGGGTCTGGCGCTCCCCGGTGGCGCGACGCTTGATCTCGACGACGCCGTCGGCGACGCCCTTGGGCCCGACGATCAACTGCCAGGGGATGCCGACCAGGTCGATGGACGCGAACTTGGCGCCGGGACGGTCGTCCCGATCGTCCAGCAAGGGCTCCTTGCCGGCGGCTTCGAGCGCCTTGTAGGCCTGCTCGGCCACGGCATCGACCTCGGCGGTCCCGGGGCGCAGGTTGACCACGGCGACGCCGAAGGGCGCCACGGCGTCCGGCCAGATGATCCCGGCTTCGTCGTGGCTGGCCTCGATGATCCCGGCCACCAGGCGTGAAACGCCGACGCCGTAGGAGCCGCCATGGATCGGGGCGTCCTTGCCATCAGGGCCGGTGACCAGGGCCTTCATGGGCTTGGAGTATTTTTCGCCGAAGTAGAAAATGTGGCCGACCTCGATGCCGCGCGCCGTCATCCGCTTGTCGGCAGGGACTTCCGCCTCGAAGCGAGCAGCGTCGTGCATCTCGTCGCTGGCGGCGTAGAGGCTGGCGCGCTGCGTCACCAGCGGCTCCAGGTCGCCGTCCCAATCGATGTCCGGACCGGGCGCCCCCATCTCCACCAGGTCGCCGTGGGCGAAGACCTCGCTCTCGCCGGTGTCGGCCAGGATGATGAACTCGTGGGAAAGGTCGCCGCCGATCGGGCCCGGATCGGCCTTCACCGGGATCGCCTTCAGTCCCAGCCGCGCATAGATGTTCAGATAGGCCAGGAACATCCGGTTGTAGGATTTGCGCGCCGCAGCCTCGTCGATGTCGAAGCTGTAGGCGTCCTTCATCAGGAACTCGCGGCCGCGCATCACCCCGAAGCGCGGACGCCGCTCGTCGCGGAACTTCCACTGGATGTTGTAAAGATTCTTCGGCAAGTCCTTGTAGGATTTCACATAGGCTCGGAAGATCTCGGTGATCACCTCTTCCGCTGTGGGCCCGTACAACAGGTCGCGGTCGTGGCGGTCCTTGATGCGCAGCATCTCGTCACCGTAGTCGTCGTAGCGGCCGCTTTCGCGCCAAAGGTCCGCGAGTTGCAAGGTCGGCAACAGGACCTCGATGGCCCCGGCCCGATCCATCTCCTCGCGCACGATCTGCTCGATCTTCTTCAGCACCTTCAACCCCAGCGGCAGCCAGGCGTAGATGCCGGCCGCCTCCTGGCGGATCATGCCGGCGCGCAACATCAGCTGGTGGGAGACGATCTGGGCGTCGGCAGGCGCCTCGCGCAGGGTGGGCATGAAGTAGCGCGACAGGCGCATGATCGGGGAGCTTTCCTAGGAATCCGCAGGCGGACGGATCTGATAGCCTTGGCCCTGCGACCTTGGCAACGCGTTCAGGTCCCCCAGGGTATCTTCGCCAGGTCGATCAGCTTGAAGTGGATCACCAGCCAAAGGATCGCGAAGACGACCGCCGAAACCCAGGTGGTGGTGATGAACTTCTTCTTCAGCTTGGGATCCACCGGCGCGCCGGGATCGGAGCCGTCATTCGGCAGGCCCGCGTCGGCGCGGCTCTGCACCCCGATCGGCAGAACGGCGAACAGCACCGTCCACCAGATGGTCAGGTAGACAGCAATCAGGGTGATCGGGCCGCCCATCAGTGAGTTCCCTTCGGGATTTCCATGAGCTCCACCAGAACGCCGCCCATGTCCTTCGGGTGGACGAAGATCACCGGAACGCCGTGCGCCCCGATGCGCGGTTCGCCGGTCCCCAGCACGGTCGCGCCCTTGGCCCGCATGTCATCACGAGCGGCCAGGATATCGGGGACCTCGAAGCAGACGTGATGTTGGCCGCCCTTGGGGTTCTTTTCCAAGAAGGCGGTGATCGGGGAGTTGTCGCCGTAGGGCTCAATGAGCTCGATCTGGCTGTTGGGCAGGTTGACGAAACAGACCCAGACGCCCTGCTCGGGCATGGAGAAGGTTTCCGAGAACTCGGTCGCCCCGAGCATCTCCCGGTACATCTTGACCGAGGCTTCGATGGACGGCGTGGCGACGCCGACATGGTTCAATTTGCCGATCATGCAGCCGGGTATAGGGCGCCGGGCGCGCCGCCTCCAGCGTCCTACTGCACGGACAGCGCGGCGTTGTCGTTGCCAGTACGCGCGGATTTGGCCAGATGCGGCGCGACATGCACCGGTTCGAAGACCGCGCCAGTGGCCAGCAGGGCGGCCATCCGCTCGGCGGATATGCCAAATTCGGCCAGCAACGCGCAGGAGTGCTCGCCCAGGTCCGGCGTCGGATATTGAAACCCTGCGGGCGTGCGGGAAAAGTCGGCGTAGCTGCGCACGCCGACGATGTCGCCCAGCCGCGGATGCGTCCAGCGCTCCAGGGCGCAGTTCTCCCACAGCCACTTGCTCTCCAGGGCTTCGGCGGCGCGCAGGACCGGCGCGGCGGGAACCCCTGCGGACAGCAGGGCGTGGACCGTCTCGTCTCGGCGGCGGTTCGCGAGCGCCAGGGCGATCGCCTGGGCCAGGAGCCCGTCTCGCGGGGCAGTCAGCGGATCGTCGCCGTACTCAAGGCTGAGAACCCGGCTCAGCCCCTCGGCGGCCTCCTGCGTCTCGCAGACCAGGGCAAGCCAGCCGTCCTCGCACGAATAGAACCGGTGCAATGCCCGCGGTCCCAGGCAATCGCGGCCGCCGAGATCGTTAGGCGGACGGCCCTCATAGGCGACCACCTCGGCCAGCTGGAAGGTCAGGCTCTGGGACATCAGGCTGGTGAGGATCTCCTGGCCCGCGCCGGTGCGTACCCGAGCGTTGAGCGCGGCGACCACGGCCATGGAGACGACCGCGGCGGTGGCCACATCGTTGACCGGTATGGTGTGCAGGATCGGCTCGTCGTCCCCGCCCTGCGCCTGCTGCATTCCGCCCTCGGCCTGCAGCAACGGATCGAAGCCCGGCAGGGTGGTGCGTGGCCCCTTGTCGCCGTAGGCGTTGATCGAGCAGGAGATGATCCGCGGATTGATCTGCGTGAGCCTGGCGTAGTCGATGCCGAGCCGCGCGCGCACGCCGAACCGGTAGTTGTCGAGCACGACGTCGGCCTGGCGCACCAGGTCGTAGAACAGCTCCTTGGCCGCAGGCTGCTTCAGGTCCAGCCCCAACCCACGCTTGCCGCGGTTGTAGGCGCAGAAGCCGCCGCCATCGCTGCGGAACGGGTCGCCCTCCACCGGCTCGATCTTGATGACATCGGCGCCCAGGTTGGCCAGCACGCCGCCGGCATGCGCCCCGGCGATCACCGTGCCGAGGTCGAGCACACGTACGCCGTCCAGCGGCGAGGCCACGTCGCCCAGCCCGCTCGGCGACAGCGGCGTGCGGGGCGGCCAGGCCGGCGCGGCGGCGATAGGCTGGGCCAGGCCGCGGATCGAGCCGGGCGTCTCGCAGAGCCTGGCCGGCGGCGCAGGCATCGCGACCTCACCCAGCGTCGGATGGCGGAAGACCTCGCGCAGGTCCCCCTGCGCCACCGCCTCGCCGGCGAACCAGGCTTCACGCGAACCGACCGGCGCGCAGGGGACGCCGTTGTCCTGCAGGATTTGCAGCCACTCGGTGCGCGGACGGCTGGCGAAGATGGCGACCAGCGCCTCCCGGGCTCGCAAGGGGTCGATCGCTAGGTCCTCCCAGCGGTCGGCGATGCCGATCGCCTCGAACGCCTTCAGGTAGAAGTTGGCGAACAGCGTGCCGAGGAAGAACCACTGCCCGTCAGCGCAGCGGTACAGTCGATAGCTGGGCGAGGCGCCCAGCGGCTGGCCCCGCGGCAGCGGCGGCGCCTCCAGCACCCGGACAGGGCCGGAGACCTCCGAGAGCGCGTTCAAGCCGCTGACCACCACGGCCTGCCCCTTGCCGCTGCGGCTTCGCTCCAGCAGCGCCGCGCCGATCGCCGAGGCGCCCAGGACCCCCTGGCCGTACCAGATCAGCGGCAGGACCAGATGGATGGGCTGGTCGGCGTAGGCGCCCTGCCGGAAAGCGACGCCCGAGAGCGCGGTCAGCAGGCTATGGTGCGGCGGGATGCGGCTCCAGTCGCCGCGCACTCCATAGGGCGG
>NZ_SSMZ01000126.1 GCF_004799395.1 Phenylobacterium sp. | reverse complement strand
AGCACATGGCCGATCTCGACGACCGGTTCTACGACGGCGTGCGCCGCGCCGCCGACAGCGTTTCGGCCGCCATGGCGCGCCGGCGCGGGCCCTCGAGGCCTGCGGGCGATACGACCTCTCGAAAGGCCGACGACGCCCAGTAGCTCGTCCACGTTCCTTCCGATCACCGGCGCAGCGCGCCCCAGACCTTGGACCTCCTATGACCCAATCTCACGCCGAACTCCGTTCGATCCGCGATAGCGTCGCCCTGGTCGGCCGGCTCTCAGACAGCCTTGTCCGCCTCGGTCCCTTTAGCCTCGGCATCGATGGCGTCTTGAGCTGGGTTCCCGGGTTGGGCGATCTCTACAGCACACTCGCCGGCGGCTTCATCGTCATACAGGGCGCGCGCGCCGGGGCGCCTGGGCTCGTCCTCGCCGGCGCGGCCTTGTTGATCGGCTGCCGAACCTTGGTGGGCGCGGTGCCTGTCGCAGGCTCGGCTTTCGCGGACTTTTTCACCGCGCACAAGTGGGCCGCCGCGATGATTGTGCGAGCCATCGATGAACGCCTGGGCATGGTCACTGAGGCAGGCGATCCGATCCCCCGCGCGCCGATCCACCGGAACTCCCCCGGGAGTGTCGCTCAGGCCTGATTGGTCGGCGGATCGATCGCGTCCGCCTCGGCGGTCAGCCGATCACAAATCGCGAATTCGCGCCGCCGAAACGCCGCTGCTGCGGCTTTGCGCAGCAGAAGGTGCGCTGCGGCGGGTTGGCGTGGCCGCAGCTTGGCCGCCCACAGTTCCGCGTCTTCGCCCGAAACCGCGATGTCGTCCGGCCGCGCCTGGATCAGCTGGGCGGCTTCCGCGAGCGCGGGCCAGTCCATCAGGAACTGCAGCGCCAGCCGCGCGTCTGCATGCTCCGCCGCATAGGCGAAGGCGCGGCTTTCGGCCTCCACGTCGTCGAAGTCCGCGAGCCGCCTGGTGAAGTCTCGCGCCCGCGTCACCGAAAGCGTGCGTTCGAACGAGCCCCAGCGCGCGGCCTGCGCGTCCGCTCCGCGCCCCGTCCGTTCCAGCACCTCGATCCAGGCTGTCTCCCAGTCGAAGTCCAGTTCAGCGGCCGCACCGCGCCTCAGGGTCTGGCGGTCGGCCCGGTCCGGGACCGGACGCGAGGCCTCCAGCAAGGCGGCAGCCTCGGCGATCCGGTCCGAGGCTAGCATGCGCTGCGCCACCTCGGCCGCCACCGAGGGATCCAAGAGTTCCTTGTGCGTGAAGGTCGCCTGGTAGGCGCCGGCGTCCCCCGTCGCCACGGCGAGCTGCCGGATCAACGTGACCCACCCAGCCTGCGCTCCGCGCCGCTCTCTCAGGCGCCGCAGCGTCGCCGCGGCGAGCCCAGGCGCCGCAGGCTGCAAGACGGCCGGCAACCACCTCTCCCAGGCTGTGGGCCACTGCACGATGGCGTCCGTGAGATCCTCCGCCGCACGCCCGACGTCGCCCACGGCGAGCAGCCGCCCCAAGTCCGTCGACGCCTGGTCGAACACGGCGGCCAAGCTGCCGTCCCGGTCGCGAAGGCGCCCGCCGATCCTTCGCGCCACGCCCATGAAGGTCAAAAGCCGGCTGATCGCTGCGGTACGGTCGAGCGCAGCGAGACGCTCGACGATCAGCATTCGTAAGCCGTCGAGATCGCGCACGAAGGCCGGGCGCTGGCGCCATGAAATCTTACCCCGACTGGTGTCCAGGGACGCCAGCCGCTTGTCGATCTCAGGAGCCAGGTGGTCTGCGCCCTGCTCGGCGGCGAGTTCCATCCGCAGGCGCCGCTTCAGGTCCGGACGCGCCTGCGCCGCCGACACCAGGATTTCAGCCAGCCGTTCCACGCCCAAGGCGGCCAGGTTCTCCGGCGTCACCTTCTTCAGACTGGCTTGGGTGGGACGCTTCATGAGCCTCTGGGGGATTGCGGATAGGCCGAACGCCTCGACCGATCGGACGTTCACGGCTGCGCGCAGCCCAACGCCGCGGCGCGCGTTGGGGGTGTGACTTGGCCGTTCGGGAGACCATAGATGATCGGCAGTAAATCCTGGCGCCGCGGGGCGACCAGCGCGGTCCGAAAGGTCGGCACGCCGGTGGTCCGCCGTGGCCAGGGGGACCAGGCGTGACGACCTATGACGTATCGATCTAACGCGAATGGCTGCGCAGTAGCGAAGCTCCACTGATCTCACGGCCCGCACGGAAGCCAATCGCCCGGTCCCCGTAACAGTCCGGCGAGCAACCGTCTTTCGCCCCATAGCGGTTGCAGCCATAAGGGCCCGTCCAACTGGAGGCAGGCGTGTCGGATAAGTATTGTAGTGGCGTCGATGTCGGCTTTGTCGGACTCGGATACGCCAAGGTCGCGTTGCTTGGTGTCATCCAGGGGATCACGGAATTGCTTCCGATCTCCTCAACCGCCCACATGCGCGTCGTGCCCGCGTTCCTGGGCTGGAGCGACCCTGGAGCGGCCTTCTCGGCAGCCATGCAAGCCGCGGCGCTCGTTGCGGTGGCCAGCTATTTCTGGCGAGACCTGGCGGCCATCTGCGGTGGTTCGGCGATGGCGCTCAAGGCGCGCCGGTTCCAGGATAAGAACCTGAGGCTCGGATTGCTTGTTGCGGTGGCGACGGCGCCAATCGCGGTGGGCGGCCTCCTGCTGTCCCCAGTCCTCAATGCCTGCAACTCTCCCCTGCGGAGCCTGCCAGCGATCGGATGCGCATGCCTGGTGATGGCGGCCCTGCTGGCGGTGGCGGAGATCTTCGCGCGACACACACGCGAAGCGTCTGACGCGCGACTGCGCGACGGATTGCTCATCGGGCTGGCCCAGGTCGGCGCGCTCATCCCCGGAGTATCGCGATCCGGCTCGACCCTGACGGCCGCGTTGGGTTTGGGCTTTCGTCGGGAAGAGGCGGCGCGTCTTTCATTTCTCCTGGGCATGCCCGCCATTGCTCTCGCCGGCGGCAAGGAGCTTTGGGAATTGCACAAGGCGCATCTTTCGCACCACGGGTGGAGCGTTCTGGCGTTGGGCATTGCTGTAGCGGCTCTCTCATCGTTCGTGACGATTTGGAGCCTGATGCGGTTTCTGGAGCGATTCTCGGCCTGGCCTTTCGTCGCCTATCGCGCGCTCCTTGGCGTTGTCATCTTGGGCGGCGTTTTCCTCGGGAAGCTCGCCTGAGGGCCTCCGCTTGGATCCGGCCTCAGTGAGAACTGCTGGTCGCCGCTGAGCCCGTGTGGTGAGTTCACCCCCCCGCTCTGGCGCTCCGAGGCCGCCAGGAATCCCCCAGCGATGGGATCAGCGGCGGCGGCTCGTAGCCTTCCGCCACCCTGGGGTTTCCTGGAACCATCTGAGCGACACGGCCTCCGCTCAGCCATATGCCGCCGCTGCCCCAGCCGAGGAGTTTGATGCTGTCGCGGCGGGACCGCCGCGGGGTTCAGCTCATTCGATCGAACGCACAAAGCGATGGCCCGGGGCGATGGCGTAGTTGAGCTGGACAAGCACGATGAAGCCGATGCTCCAGAATGTGTTTGCAAGGCAAAGCAGGGCGCCGAAAGCGTAGAGGCTCTGGGCGACGAGCACACGCCGGACAAAGGCCCGGGAGACCTCTCGGGTCACATCGTCCCTGAGCAGACGAGCTCGCTGGGCGTAGATGAAGGCTGCCAGAAGGATTCCCCCGACCACCAGAATGTTGGCCCAATAGAGCGCCAGCGCGACGCGGAACGTGATGTACTCGGCCAGTAGACGCGTGGTCAGCGGCAGCACGGCCACGGCGGCGAGGAAG
>NZ_SSMZ01000125.1 GCF_004799395.1 Phenylobacterium sp. | reverse complement strand
CCGAGATCGCGCGGCGCACCCAGACGCGCACCGTCCTGCAGCTGGCCTACGCCGCGCGGCAGCCTGCGACCTCCTCCGGCGCGGCGTCCGAGATCGACCAGGCCCTCGACGATCTCGCCGCCAAGCTGAAGATGTCGCCGGGCGCCGACTCTGCCGAGCGCGCCCACCGCCTGCATCTGGCGGCCCTGCTGGAAGACAAGGACGAGCTCAAGCGCCTCCTCGCCGACACCAAATGGCGCCCCGAAACCCCGCCCGGCATGCCCATCGGCGAAGATGACGACGGGGATTTCTAGGCCGCGGCCAGCTCGCCCGCCAAAGCGCGCTCGATCAGGGCCACGGTCCGCTCGACGCCGAAGATCGCCACGAACGACCCGAACCGCGGGCCCTGGCTCTGGCCCAGCAGCACCTCGTAGAGGGCCGAGAACCAGGCGCGGAGCGGCTCGAAGCCGGCGTCCTTGCCGACCTCGAAGACCTCGTTCTGGATGGCCTCGGCATCTGCGCCGGCGGGCAGCGCCTTCAGCTTGGCGACCAGCGCCTGCATCGCCGCGCGCTCTTGATCGCTGGGCGCGCGGAATTGCTTCGAGGGTTTCACGAAATCCTCGTAGTAGTTGATCGCGTAGCCGGCGAGCTGGTCCAGCACCGGCTCGCTGGCCGGCGTCGCGCCGGGGATATAACGCTCGATGAAGCCCCACAGGATGTCCTTGGTCGAGGCGTCCGCCGCCGAGACCAGGTTCAGCAGCAGCGAGAAGCTGACCGGCGATCCGCGCTCCGGCGGGGCGCCGCGATGGACGTGCCAGGCAGGATTGTCGATGGCCGGCGCATTGGCCCCGTCCGCCCGCGCGCGATTGAACGCGTCGAGCTGCTGCAGGTACTCGTCCGTCGCCTTGGGGATGACGTCGAAATAGAGCCGCTTCGCCGACTTGGGCGACTGGTACATGTAGTAGGCCAGGCTCTCGGGCGTCCCGTAGCGCAGCCACTCGTCCATGGTCAGGCCGTTGCCCTTGGTCTTGGAAATCTTCTGGTTGTTCTCGTCCATGAAGAGTTCGAAGTGGAAGGCTTCTGGCGGCTCGCCGCCCAAGGCCCTGACGATCTTGTTGGACACGCGGACCGAGTCCACCAGGTCCTTGCCCGAGGCCTCGAAGTCGACGCCCAGCGCCACCCAGCGCGCCGCCCAGTCGGGTCGCCACTGCAGCTTCACATGGCCGCCGGTGACCGGCGTCTCGGTGATCGTCCCGTCCTCGTCGGCGAAGGTGATCGTGCCCTTTTCGACGTCGCGGGCGAGCGTGGCGGCCTGCAGCACGCGGCCGGACTTCGGACTGATCGGCAGGAAGGGCGAATAGGTGGCGCGCCGCTCCTCGCCGAGGGTCGGCAGCATGATCGCCTGCACCGCGTCGAACCGCGCCAGGATGCGCAACAGCATCTCGTCCAGGCGGCCGGATTTATAGGTCTCCGTGGACGACATGTAGGTGTAGTCGAAGCCGAAGCTGTCGAGGAAGGCGCGGAGCCTCGCATTGTTGTGCGCTCCGAAGCTCTCGTATTCGCCGAACGGATCGCGGACGCTGGTGACCGGCTTGCCGAGATCCTCCTCCAGCATGGCCTTATTGGGCACGTTGTCGGGGATCTTCCGCAGGCCGTCCATGTCGTCGGAGTAGACGATCAGCTGGGTCGGGATGGCGTCCTCGGTGAGCGCGCGGAAAGCGTTGCGCACCATGGTCGGCCGCGCCGCCTCGCCGAAGGTGCCCATGTGCGGAAGGCCCGACGCGCCATAGCCGCACTGGAAGATTACCGCCCGGTTGAGCGCAGGCAGGGTCTGGACGGCCTCGGCGAACTTTCCTTGCGCGAACAGCGCCGCGGCCAGGTCGCGCTCGGCGTCGGTCAGGCGCAGGCGGAGGATCCGCTCAAGCAGCAGGCGGGCCTGTTCGAACGGCCAGCTCTTGGCCTCGCGGGCCTGGGCGGAAAGCCCGTGCAATGTGGGTGGGGACGACATGGGGGCTGGCGGTAGCGCCCCGGGGCCTAGGGCTCAAGCGGAGTTTTGAGCCCCGCGCTGTCACGTGGGCGCCCTAGCGCACCATCATCAGCGCCAGGCCAATCCCGCCAATGGCGATCCTGAGCCAGCCGAACGGGGCGTAGCCACGGCGCGTGACGATGGTCAGCATGGCCCGGATCACCCCCAGAGCCACCAGGAACGACACGACGAAGCCCACGGCGATCAGGCCGGCGTGGCCGACGTTCATGATGTCGCGGCGGTTCTTCCAGCCGTCGACCACGAAGGCGCCGCTCATCACCGGTATGGCCAGGAAGAAGGAGAACTCGGCGGCGGCCCGCTTCTCGACGCCCATCAGCA
>NZ_SSMZ01000124.1 GCF_004799395.1 Phenylobacterium sp. | reverse complement strand
CGCCGGCCGGCTGGAGGGGGAACTTGCCGCACAGTCCTTGATGGGCGGCCGCAGGCTGGTGCGCTTGAGGTTTTCCACTGAGAAGGGCGGCCTCGACAAACTGGCCGCCGAGGCGCTGACCCGCCACGCCGCGGGGGAATTGAACCCCGACGCCTTCCTGCTGATCGAGGCCGGCGCGCTCGGCCGAGATTCCAACCTGCGCAAGGTCGCCGAGAAGGCCGCGGGCGTGGCGACCATCCCCTGCTACGAGGACGAGCCTGGAGACGTCGCGCGTCAGGTCCGCGAGGCGCTGGCCAAGGACAGCCTGTCGCTCAACGCCGACGCGCTCGCCCTATTCGTGGCCCGCATGCCGAAGGAGCGCGGGGTCGCGCGCCAGGAAATGGAGCGGCTGGCCCTGTTCCTCGGTCCCGGCAGCGGAGCCATCGCCACGCCTGCCGACCTCGAGCCCTTCCTCGGAGTCGAACCTGAGGCCTCGCTATTCGACGCGGCGTCGGACGCTTTCGGCGGACGCCTGGGCGAGGCCCAGGCGGGGCTGCGCCGCGCGGCCCAGGAAGGCGAGGGCGGTCCCGCCGCCGTGCGCGCCATGGGCATGCACCTGGGCAAGCTTCGACGGGCGCTGACGCTCGCCAAGAGCGGAGCTGGCCTGCAGGAAGCCGCCAAGGCGGCGGGCGTATTCTGGAAGCAGGAACGGGAGTTCCTGCGCCAGGCGCGGTCCTGGAGTCTCGAGGAGCTCGACCGCATCCAGCCGCAGATCCTCGACGCCGACCGCCTGTGCAAGACGGCCGGTTCGCCCGACCAGTTGATC
Source organism: Phenylobacterium sp. (assembly GCF_004799395.1). Classification (GTDB taxonomy): domain Bacteria; phylum Pseudomonadota; class Alphaproteobacteria; order Caulobacterales; family Caulobacteraceae; genus Phenylobacterium. Next base: position 37,620 of record NZ_SSMZ01000124.1, on the reverse strand, counting down.
GCTGAACGCCTGGCGCTGACCGTCGCGAGCCGCGCGCGCCGCCTGGGACTCTAGACGCTCCTCTTGCCGCCGGCCCGGAACGCCGGGATACTTGCGCCCATAAGCAGCAATGACTGCAGGCATATTGGGAGGCGCATATGTTGGCGAAGAAGTTGAAAGCTTTCGCCTTTTCAGCTGTGCTCGGCATCGGCTTCTCACCGGACCTGGTTCACGCCCAGCCTCCCGCGCCACCCAAGACAGCCTACAAGGTCCCCCGCGACGCCTATGGCCACCCGGATTTGCAGGGGGTGTGGACCAACGTCGCGGTCACCCGGCTGGAACGCAATCCGAAGTACGGCGCGAGCCTGGTGCTGACCGAGGCCGAGGCCAGGAAGATCGAGGCCAAGACCCAGGCGCAGATCGATCTCGGCAACAAGCCCACCGACCCGAACGCCAAGGTCACCGACCTGCCCGCGGACTGTTCAGGCGGCCGCGGCACCGACTGCAACTACAACGCCGCCTGGACCGATCCCGGCAGCGTGGTCATGCGGGTGAACGGCCAGCCCCGGAACGGCTTCATCACCTCCACACCGGACGGCCGTGTGCCGATGCGCAAGGACGTGCATGTCAATCCCTTCGGCCGCTCGCTGGGCCCCGGCCAGAGCCCCAGCGACAACCCGGAAACCCGGGCCCTGGGTGAGCGCTGCCTGCTGTCGTTCGGAAATTCCGCTGGCCCGGTGATGCTGCCCGGCCTTTACAACAACACCTATCAGTTCGTGCAGACCAAGGATCAGGTCGTCATCGACGTGGAGATGGTGCACGACGCCCGCATCGTGCGCCTGGACACCCCTCAGCACCTGCCGGCTTCCGTCCGGCCCTGGATGGGCGACTCGATCGGCCGCTGGGAAGGTGACACGCTCGTGGTCGAGACCACGAACTTCAACCCTGAGCAGGTGTTCCGCGGCGCGTCCCAACACCTGAAGGTCACCGAACGCTTCACGCGGACCGACAAGGACCGCATGCACTACGCCTTCTGGGTGGAGGATCCGACCGTCTTCGCCCAGGCCTGGGGCGGCGAGTACGAGTTCTCGCGCATCACCGGCCAAGTCTACGAATACGCCTGCCACGAGGGGAACTACGGTCTGGTCGGCATCCTGCAGGGCGCGCGCGAGGAAGAGCGTACGGGCCACAAGACATCGCCCACCAATATCGACCAGAAGGCCAAGGCGACGGACGCCGAGGACGGCGAAGGCTAGTCGCGGACGCGGCTGTAGACGAAGCAGTCAGCCGGCTGGTCGGGCGAGGAATAGCCCGCCTTGCGCAGGATGCCCTCGCTGGCGTAGCCGCAGTTTTCGGCCAGGCGCGCCGAGGCGTCGTTCCAGGTCTCGATGATCAGCTGAAGCCGGTGGCATTCGGGATGCTCGGCGAACAACAAGTCAGAGAAAAGCCGAAGCGCTTCAGAGGCATAGCCTTTGCCACGGTCGGCTTCATCGTGGAGGATGTAGCCCAGCTCCAGCCCGTGGACGCCAGGCCCCGCGCCATAGAACTGTAGTGTGCCGATCAGCCGGTCATCCGCCTCGATGGCGCAGGCGCCGGCCGTGTTGGTCCAGAAGCCGGTCTGGTCGAGCACGCTGCGCGCCCAGTCCGGGTCGGTCATCGGCTCGGTGATGGATAGCGTGAACTTGTGCCTGGTCGCCGCCTTCAGGTCGCGAACCCCGATGGTGCGCAGCTTCACCTTGGAGCCCTGGGCCAGGATCATGCGCGGGTCAGCCTGCGGCAAAGCTCGTCGAGCTGTTCCAGGGTGGCGTACTTGATGCGCAGTTCGCCCGCGCCGCCCCGGTCGAGGATGTCGACGCTCATGCCCAGCACGTCCTCCAGGTCGACCTCAAGTGCTGCGGTGTCGGTGTCCTTGCTCCGGCGCGGGCCTGAGGCCTTGGCCGGACCGGACCCGCCCTTGCGTTTGGCCAGCGCCTCCGCGTCACGGACGGAAAGCCCTTTCTCGACAATGGCTTGCGCCAAGGCCTCCGGCTGATCCGAGGTCAGGATCGCGCGCGCATGGCCGGCGGTCAGGCGGCCGAACAGCACGTGGTCCTGGACGATCGCCGGCAGCTGCAACAGGCGAAGGGTGTTGGCCACATGGCTGCGCGACTTGCCGACCGCAGAGGCCGCCTTGTCCTGGGTGTAGGCCATGCGCCGCATCAGGGTCTGGTAGGCCTGGGCCTCCTCCATGGCGTTCAGGTCTTCGCGCTGGACGTTCTCGACGATGGCGATCTCGAAGGCCTTGTCGTCGTCCAGCACCCGCACCAGCGCCGGGATCGCCTTCAGCCCAGCCTGCTGCGCCGCGCGCCAGCGGCGCTCACCGGCCACAATCTCGAATTCACCCGACGTCTTGGGCGAGGGACGGACCAGGATCGGCTGCAACACGCCCTTGTCGCGGATCGAGGTCTCCAGCTCGGCGATCTCGGCCTCGGCGAAGTGGCGGCGCGGCTGGTCGGGGTTGCGGTGGACCAGTTCGATGGGGATCTCGCGAGCGCCTTCGCCGGCGGCGACGGGCCCATCACCGTCGTTCGCGTCGTCCAGCAGGGCCGAAAGGCCCCGGCCCAAACCTCTGCGGCCCTCGGCCATCGAATCTCTCCTACGCCGCGACTTTGCGGCGGGCGCGCTCGCGCAGCACCACCTCGCGGGCCAGCCGCAGATACGCCTGGCTGCCTGCGCACTTCAGATCGTAGACCAGCGCCGGCTTGCCGAACGAAGGCGCCTCGGAAACCCGCACATTTCGCGGGATCACCGTCTGGTAGACCGTCTCGCCGAAGTGGTCGCGCACGTCGTTGGCCACCTGGGCCGACAGGCCGTTTCGGCGATCGAACATGGTCAGCACGATCCCCTGGATCTCCAGCTTGGGATTGAGGCTGGTGTGCACCAGCTCGATGGTGCGCATCAGCTGGGTCAGGCCCTCCAGGGCGAAGAACTCGCACTGTAAGGGCACCAGCACCGCGTCGGCCGCCGCCATGGCGTTGACGGTGAGCAGATTCAGCGACGGCGGGCAGTCGATCAGCACGTAGCTGTAGACCCCAGCCTCGCGCACGACGTCCAGCGCGTCGCGCAGCTTGTAGGAACGCCGGGCCTGCTGGGCCAATTCCAATTCGATGCCCGAGAGGTCTGGGTCCGACGGCACCACGTCCAGGCCCGGCACCGAGGACTTCACCACCGCCTCGGACAGGCCCTTTTCGCCCATCAAGACGTCGTAGAGCGTGTTCTTGCGCTGCGCCCGGCCGATGCCGAGGCCGGTGGAGGCGTTCCCCTGCGGATCCGAGTCGATCAGCAGCACGCGTTCTCCCACCGCAGCCAGGGCCGTGCCCAGGTTGATGGCGGTCGTGGTCTTGCCAACGCCGCCCTTCTGGTTGGCGACGACGAGCACCCGCATGGCCGCTTCAGGTCTTGCGGGCACGACCGAGCCTCCTCACGCGAACGATGCGGCCTCGGGGGTCGCTTTTGGATGGCACGACGTCGGCCTCATATTCCCAATGTCTGGCGGCCTCCTTCATCTCGGCCACGACGTCCTGTCCCTTGAGGAACAGGCCGGTCGCGCCGGACTGCAGGTATGGCCGGGCATACCCGAGCAGGCGGTAGAGCGGCGCACAAGCCCGGGCGGTGACGATCTCCACAGTTAGATCGAGGTTTTCCGCACGCGCGTTGTGGACGCTCGCCGGAATCGCCAGCTCTTCCACCACTTCGGAGAGGAACTTGCACCGCTTGGTCATGCTCTCCACGAGGTCCACGTGGAAGCCCACGACCCCCTTGCCGAGTATGGCCAGCACCAGACCGGGCAGACCGGCGCCGGCGCCCAGGTCGGCCCAGGCCCGCGCCTCCGGCGCCAGACGCAGCAATTGAGCCGAGTCCCAGGCGTGCCGCGACCAGAAGTCGGGGAGGGAGGCCGGCCCGACGAGGTTCATCACCTCGTTGCGCTCGGCGAGCATCACCCGGAAGCGTTCGAGGTCAGCCATCTGGGCGGGCGTGGCCCCGCTGACGGACGCGAAGCCTTCGGCGTCCATCAGGGCTGCGGGCGCCAAGGGCTCACGCGGCGCGGCGACGGACATGAGCCAGCAGGGCGGTCAGCGCGCCAGGTGTCACGCCCTCGATCCGCGCCGCCTGTCCCAGTGTCAACGGTTTGACATTATTCAGCTTTTCTCGCGCCTCGTTGGAGAGGCCGCCGACCATTGTGTAGTCCAGATCTGCGGACAGGGTCAGGTCCTCGTCGCGGCGGAACGCGGCGACATCGGCGGCTTGGCGGTCGAGGTAGCCGGCGTAGGAGGCGTCGATCTCCACCTGCTCGCGCACCGCCGGCGCCCAGGCAGCGATCTGCGGCCATACGCGCGCCAGGTCGTCGAAGCCGATGGTCGGGTAGGCGAGGAGCTCGATGAGGTTGCGCCGTTGACCGTCCGCCTTCACAGGCAGGCCGGCCTTTTCGGCCGCCGAGGGCGTCAGCGTCAGGCTGGCGGCCATGGCGCGGGCTTCACTGAGCGCCTCGGCCTTCTCACCAAACACCTTGGCGCGGAGAGACCCCACGACGCCCAGGGCGTGGCCCTTGGCGGTCAGCCGCTGGTCGGCGTTGTCGGCCCGCAGGAGCAGGCGGAATTCCGCGCGGCTGGTGAACATCCGATAGGGCTCGGTGACGCCACGGGTGACCAGGTCATCAATCAGCACGCCGATATAGGCCTCGTCGCGGGCGAAGGAGCCGGCGTCCAGCCCGGACGCCGCGCGCGCGGCGTTCAGCCCGGCGACCAGACCCTGGGCGCCGGCTTCTTCATAGCCGGTGGTGCCGTTGATCTGACCCGCCAGGTAAAGACCGGGCAGGCGCTTGGCCTCCAGGGTCGGGAAGAGTTCGCGAGGGTCCACATAGTCGTACTCGATGGCGTAGCCGTAGCGGCGCACGCGCACGTCTTCGAGCCCAACCATGGTCCGTAGGAAGAGGTCCTGCGTCTCTTCCGACACCGAGGTGGAGACGCCGTTCGGATAGACCGTGTCGTCGGAGAGGCCTTCCGGCTCCAGGAACACCTGGTGACTGGTCTTGTCGGCGAAACGGACCACCTTGTCCTCGATCGACGGGCAGTAGCGTGGGCCGATCCCGGTAGCCTTGCCGCCATAGACCGCGCTCTCGCCGAGGCGCTCGGCGATGATCCGATGAGTCTTGGCGTTGGTGTAGGTGATCCCGCAGGCGATCTGCGGCGTGGTGATCGCCTCGGTCAGGAAGGAGAACGGGGTGGGCTCTTCGTCCGCCGCCTGCATCTCCAGCCGGTCCCAGGCGATGGTCGAGCCGTCGAGACGGGCCGGGGTGCCGGTCTTGAGTCGGCCCATTCGGAGCCCAGAAGCATAGAGCCGGTCCGAGAGACCGATCGCCGGCGCATCGCCGGCGCGACCGGCTGGAATCCGCTCATCGCCGCGATGGATCACACCCTTCAGGAAGGTGCCGGTGGTCAGCACGACCCGGCCGCCGCGGTAGGCCGTCCCGCTGGCGCCCAGCACACCCACGACGACGCGGTCGTCCAGGATCAGGTCCTCGACCGCCTCGGCGACGAGGGTCAGGTTGGGTGTGGCGGCGAGTTCCGCCTGCATGGCCTCGCGGTAGAGTTTGCGGTCTATCTGTGAGCGCGGGCCGCGCACGGCGGCGCCCTTGGAGCGGTTCAGCAGCCGGAACTGAATGCCGGCCTGATCGCCGAGCCGGCCCATCAGCCCGTCCAGGGCGTCGATCTCGCGGACCAGATGACCCTTGCCCAGGCCGCCAATGGCCGGGTTGCAGCTCATCTCTCCGATGGTCTCGACCTTGTGGGTAAGCAGCAGGGTGCGCGCGCCGAACCGCGCCGAGGCGGCCGCCGCCTCGCAGCCGGCATGGCCGCCGCCGATGATGATCACGTCCCAGGTCGTCATGGAGCGCTGCATATAGTCGAACGCCGCGAGTGTTTCACGTGAAACAGTGACGCGAGGCGTGGATCCCCGCGTTCGCAAGGATGACTCGCTTGGCGGTCACTTGCCGATGCAGAAGGTCGCGAAGATCCGGCCGAGCACCTCTTCAGGGTCGATACGGCCGGTGATGCGGTCCAGGGCCCTGGCGGCGAGACGCACATCCTCGGCGGCCAGCTCCAGGGTCTCGTCCTGCGAGAGAGCGTGGCGGAGGCGATCGGCGGCCTCGGTGAGAAGGTTGCGGTGGCGCAGGCGCGTGGCGGCTGGGATTTCGGAGCCGCCCAGGGCCTCCACCACCGTCTGTGTCAGGGAACGTTCCAGCCAGGCCACATCGTTAGGGCTCTTCGCCGTGAAGGGTTCGCCTGGCAGGCCCTCCAGGCCCTCGCCGAGGTCGCGCTTGGTCAGCAGCACGATGTCGCCGGCGCGTAGGGAGACCGGCATGACCGGATCTGGCTCCCCGTAGCCGTCGACCAGCCAGACCCGCAGGCCCGCCGTCTCGGCCCAGGCCTCGGCCCGGCGGACCCCCTCTGCCTCGATCTCGTCGGTGGTCGCGCGCAGACCAGCCGTGTCGGCGACGATCACCTTGTAGCCGCCCAGCACCATCGGGACCTCGATGATGTCCCGGGTCGTGCCCGGTGTAGCCGACACGATAGCCGCGTCGCGCTTGGCGAGCGCGTTAAGAAGCGTGCTTTTACCGGCGTTGGGCGCGCCGAGCAGGGCGATGCGGAAGCCCTCGCGCACCTGCTCGCCGCGCGCCACGTCCGCTGCGGCGGCCTCCAGCTCCTCAGCGAGGATCTCCAGGATCGGGCGTGCGCGGCCCGCGACGTCGGCCGGAAGCTCCTCATCGGGGAAATCGACAGCCGCTTCCAGCATCGCCGAGGCGCGGATCAGGCCGTCGCGCCAGCGCGCCTGGACTCCGGAAAGTCTTCCGCCGAGTTGGGCGAGGGCCTGCCTGCGTTGGGCTTCCGTCTCGGCGTCGACCAGGTCCGCGACCCCCTCGGCCTGGGCGAGGTCCAGCTTGCCGTGCTCGAAGGCGCGGCGGGTGAACTCTCCCGGCTCCGCCAGGCGCAGCCCCTGCGCCGCGAGGGCGTTCACCAGAGCGGAAACGACCGCTGGGCCGCCGTGGACATGGAATTCGGCGCTGTCTTCGCCGGTGTAGCTGCCCGGCGCGGGAAACCAGAGCACCAGGGCCTCGTCGATTGGAGCGCCCTCGGCGTCCGCCAGGGTGCGCAGCGAGGCGCGTCGGGCGGCCGGCGCCCGGCCCGCCAAGGCCTGCACGGCCGAGCGCGTCTTGGGCCCGGACAGCCGCACCACCGCCACCGCCGCCCGACCCGCCGCGGTGGCGGGGGCGAAGATGGTGTCGCTCATTTTCGGGTGGCGGCGGCGTTCAGGCCCACTTCCATCAGCTTGCGGAAATGTTCCTGGGCGCCGGTGCCGAAGGCCATCCAATTCTTCATCAGCTCGTCCGGCGAGATCATCGACATGTTGGAGTCGATCCGCCCCTTCATCTCATTGACCAGATGGTCATTGAGGGCGCTCACGTCCGGCAGGCCCATGAACCGGCGGGCCTCCTCGGGCGTGCAGTCCACCTCGATCGTCATCTTCATGCCGCAAGCTCCCGCTTCGGATTCCATATGGCCGCGCCACGGCCCCGCGCGCTAGTAGCGCAGACATCGAAGCTTACGGAAACCGGAGACCACCATGGGCGAGCGCACGAACATCACCACGAAGGACGGGACCTTCAGCGCCTATGTGGCCCGACCCGCCAAGCCGAAGGCGCCCGCCATTGTCGTCATCCAGGAGATTTTCGGGGTGAACCAGGTGATGCGCGACGTCACCGACGGTCTGGCGGGCCAGGGGTACCTGGCGATCTGCCCCGACCTGTTCTGGCGGATCGAGGCCGACATCGACATCACCGACAAGTCCGAGGCCGAGTGGAAACGCGCCTTCGAGTTGTTCAACGCCTTCGACGTCGACGCGGGCGTCGGTGATATCGCAGCGACCATCGCCCATGTCCGCAAGGACGCCGGCTGCAACGGCAAGGTCGGCGCAGTCGGCTATTGCCTGGGCGGCCAGCTCGCTTTCCTGACCGCCACGCGCACCGACGCCGAGGCAAGCGTCTCGTACTATGGAGTGGGCTTGGAGAACCGGGTCGCGGAGGCGGAGAAGCTGACCCATCCGCTGCTGATGCACATCGCCGAGGAGGACGAGTTCGTGCCCAGGCCGGCCCAGGCGATCATCCTGGCCGCCCTGAAGGATCATCCGCAGATCGAGATCCACACCTACCCGGGCTGCGATCACGCTTTCGCCCGCGAGGGAGGCGAGCATTTCGACGCCGCCGCCGCAAAGCTGGCCAATGGCCGCACCCTGCAGTTCTTCCAGAAGGTGCTCGGCTGATGCGCGCGATCCGGCTCGAGACCACCGGCGGCCCGGAAGTCTTGCAATATGTCGAGGTCGAGACCCCCTCACCGGGACCGAAGCAGGTGCTGATCCGCCACGAGGCGATCGGCGTGAACTTCATCGAGACCTACCAGCGATCCGGCCTCTACCCGATGAAGCTGCCCTCGGGCCTGGGCGGCGAGGCCGCGGGCGTCGTCGAGGCCGTGGGCGAGGAGGTCACACGCTTCAAGGTCGGCGACCGGGTGGCGACCGCCGGCTCCAGCTCGCCGGGGGCCTATGCGGAGTATTCGGTGGCTCTGGCCGACCGCGCGGTCGCCTTGCCGGACGACATCGATGTCCGCACCGCCGCGGCGGCGCTGCTGAAGGGCATGACAGTGGAGTTCCTGCTCCGGCGCCTGCACCGCGTGGAGGCCGGGGAGACCCTTCTGGTCCATGCGGCCGCCGGCGGCGTCGGCCAGATCATGACCCAGTGGGCCAAGGCTCTGGGCGCGGTGGTGATCGCCACCGTGGGCTCCGAGAAAAAGGCTGCGCGCGTGCGTGAGCTGGGGGCCGACCATGTGATCCTTTACCGCGCCCAGGATGTGGCGGCCGAGGTCCGCCGGATCACCGGCGGGAAGGGCGTGCCTGTGGCCTACGACTCGGTGGGCAAGGACACCTTCGAAGGCACCTTGAAAAGCCTGGCGCGCCGCGGCCTGTTTGTCAGCTTCGGCAATGCGTCCGGCCCGCCGCCACCCGTGGAGGCCCGCCAGCTGATGCTCGGCGGTTCGTTGTTCTTCACACGGCCGACCATGGGCGATTACCAGACCACCACCGCCGAGCTCGACGCCAGCGCCGCGGCCCTGTTCGAGATGATCGGCTCCGGCAAGGTGGAGGTCGAGATCGGCCAGACGTACCCGCTGGCCGACGCCCGCAAGGCGCACGAAGCCCTGGAAAGCCGGGCTACGATCGGCGCGAGTCTGTTGATCCCCTGACAGCGAAACGCCGCCCCTCCGGAAAGGGGCGGCGTCTGATGTTTCACGTGAAACACAAGTAGAACGAGTAGGCCCTTGGTAAGGCCGCAAGCCCTACGTGTTCATCGACTGGAAGAACTCTTCGTTGGTCTTGGACGAGCGGAGCTTGTCGAGCAGGAACTCGATGGCGTCCTGAGCGCCCATCGGGCCCAGGATCCGGCGAAGGATGTAGGTTTTGGTCAGGTGCTCCTTCGGCGTGATCAGCTCCTCCTTGCGGGTGCCGGACTTGATCACGTCGATCGCCGGATAGACCCGCTTGTCGGCGACCTTACGGTCGAGGACGATTTCCGAGTTACCGGTGCCCTTGAATTCTTCGAAGATCACCTCGTCCATCCGGCTGCCGGTGTCGATCAGAGCCGTGGCGATGATGGTCAGGGAGCCGCCTTCCTCGATGTTCCGCGCCGCGCCGAAGAAACGCTTGGGGCGCTGCAGGGCATTGGCGTCGACGCCGCCCGTCAGCACCTTGCCGGACGACGGCACCACGGTGTTGTACGCGCGGCCAAGCCTGGTGACGCTGTCCAGAAGGATCACCACGTCGCGCTTGTGCTCGACCAGGCGCTTGGCTTTTTCGATAACCATTTCAGCCACTTGGACGTGACGCGTCGCCGGCTCGTCGAAGGTCGAGGAGATCACCTCGCCCTTCACCGTGCGCTGCATGTCGGTGACTTCTTCCGGGCGCTCGTCGATCAAAAGGACGATCAGGTAGCACTCGGGGTGGTTGATCTCGATGGACTTGGCGATGTTCTGCAACATCACTGTCTTGCCGACGCGGGGCGGCGCAGTGATCAGGCAGCGCTGGCCCTTGCCGAGCGGGGCGACGATATCGATCACCCGGCCAGAGCGGTCCTTCAGGGTGGGGTCGTCGATCTCCATCTTCAGCCGCTGGTCGGGATAGAGCGGTGTCAGATTGTCGAACAGCACCTTGTGCCGGACGTTCTCGGGGTTCTCGAAGTTGGTCAGATCGACCTTCACCAGGGCGAAGTAGCGCTCGCCCTCGCGCGGCGCGCGGATGGCGCCGTCCACGCTGTCGCCGGTGCGCAGGCCGAACTTCCGGATCTGCGAGGGGCTGACATAGATGTCGTCGGGCCCAGGCAGGTAGTTTGCCTCGGGGCTGCGCAGGAAGCCGAAGCCGTCCTGCACCACTTCCAGGGTGCCGGAGCCGGAGATTTCGACGCCTTCCTCGGCCATCACCTTGAGGATCGCAAACATGATGTCCTGCTTGCGCATGGAGTTCACGTTCTCGATCTCGAAGAGCTCGGCGAAGGCCAAGAGGTCCGCGGGCGCCTTATCCTTCAACTCCTGCAGACTCATCCGGGTGAGCCCGAGCTTCGCGATGGCCTGGGCCGCCTCGGACGGCTCGTCGGACTCCGCGGCTTCGGCCTCGGCCTCTGCAGCCGCTTCAGCTGCGGTCTGATCGGCGGTTTCGGCCTCGTTCACCGGGGTCTCGTCGGAGGCGGGGGTTTCGTTTTCGTCTTGCATAGCAATTCACTCGTGTTCGCCCGCGGGGCCGGACAGAGTCCGGGCGCGGGCTTTTCAGATGATGTGGGCGCTCGGAAGTGCGCCGGATGTCGTTTCGTCGTCTTTGGGAGCCGGACCGCGCCCGCGGGTCAATCCACACGGAGGGCCGGAAATAAGGCGGGACGTATCCTTGTCAGGAACACGCGGCGTGATCGGAACCACGAAGACCGCGTCGGGTCAAGGACTCCAGCCGAACAGCCGGGTGCGGCCTAGTGGTCGCCGAACTTGGTGGTCACGGCCAGGACCATGACAATGGCGGCCAGGAACGGCAGTTCATTGGTCATCCGCCAGAACTTCGCCGTCCGATCCCGGCGGCCGGCCAGAAAACCCTTGTGGGCGCCCGCGATGAACCCATGCCAGCCGGTCATGAAGACGATGCCGGCAATCTTGGTCAGCATCCAAGGCTCGGCGAGGAAGCCAACGCCCCTTATCTGGCTATCCACATAGATCAGCGAAAGACCCAGCAGCCAGACAAGTCCCATGGCCGGACCAAGGATGATCTTCAACACCTTTCCTTCCCACCGGGTGAAGTGGGCGTCGAACTCGCTCCCCGGCGGAGCCGTCTCGGTGTGGTAGGCGTAGAGCCGCGGCAGCATCATCAGGCCCGCCATCCAGGCGATGACCGCGAGGATGTGCAGGCCGATCAGCAGGTTGTATGCGCCGGTCATGCCGCGGTCCCCGTCCGGAGCGCGCATTTCGAATAGCTCGCCGGGCAGCCCCAAGGCCCATGCGGTGCGGGGCCGCAGGGCCGGTCGACCGCCGCCAGGACGGCGCGGGCCAGTTCGTCCACGAACCGTTCCTGCACCCCGGGCGTCGGCGCCCGCAGGTAGGGCGCGCAACCGACCGCCTTCGCCAGATGGGAATATTCATGGTCGAGTTCGACCAGGGTCTCCACATGTTCGGAGACGAAGGCGATGGGGGCGATCAGCACGCCCTTTCGCTCCGCGCCCGCCAGGCGGATTTCGTCATCGGTGGACGGCCTCAGCCACTCCAGTCGTCCGACGCGGCTCTGATAACAGACCCGCCAGTCCGCAAACACCGGAAGCCGTGCCGCGATCGCCGCCGCGGTGGCTTCGATCTGCGCCTGGTAGGGATCGCCGTCGTCCACCACCTGCTTCGGCAACCCGTGAGCGGATAACAGCAGCCGAACGCCTGTGGGCCTTCCGGCGTCGGTCCAGGTCTTGCGGATCGACTCCGCGTGCGCATCGATCAGACCGAGCGCCGTCGGATAGCAGCAGACCGTTCGCGTCCGCCCGGGCCCGCGGTAGACCTTTCGCCAATCCCCCTCGGAAGACGCCGTCGTGGTCGTCGAATACTGGGGGTAGAGCGGCAGCAGGACGATTTCGTCCGGCGCGAAGGCCGCCACCGCGCGGGCCGTCTCTTTGGCGAAGGGCTTCCAGTAGCGCATGGCGATGAAGCAGCGCGCCTCTACGCCCGACGCCTGCTCCGCAAGGACGGTTTCGAGCGCTGTCGCCTGGGCCTGGGTCTCGGAGAGCAGCGGTGAGGCGCCGCCCATGATCGCGTAGTTGGCCTGGGCCGTCTTCTCCCGTGTCGTCGAGATCAACGCCGCGAGCGGATAGCGCGCCACCGCTGGCAGTGTGATGATCGCCGGATCACGGAATAGATTGAAAAGAAACGGCTTTACGGCCTTCAGATTGTCCGGCCCACCAAGATTGAACAGGACAACGGCGAGCTTCTTCACTCGGCGGCCATGGCCTTAGCCGGTTTTCCGGTCACCCGCTCCACGACGCGGGCGATGTGGGCGATCGGTGTGTCTGGCATCACCCCGTGGCCCAGGTTGAAGATGTAGGGACCGCCGCTCCATTGGGCGAGCAGCTGGTCCACCCGAGCATCCAGGGCTGAGCCGCCTTCGCGCAGCAGCAGGTTGTCCAGCGCGCCCTGGATCGTCTTGCCGCCTGCCTGCAGCCGCTGACCCAGTTCGGCGCTCGCCTGGGTGTCGAGCGCGACGCCCTGCACGGGCACGGTGCGGGCGTAGTTCTCCACCAGCGCTCCGGCCCCACGGGGAAAGCCGATGAACGGGACGGTCACGCCGGCTGCGCGGACCTTCTCGACAATGGCCAGGTGCGGAGCGATGACGATGCGCTCGAACACGTCCTCGGCCAGGCCTTCCGCCCAGCTCTCGAAGATCTTCAGCGCCTGGGCGCCGGACTTGGCCTGCATGACCAGATAGCGGGCTGTGGCGTCCACCAGTACGGCCAGCAGAGCATCCAGTTCTTCGGGGTGAGCGTAGGCATAGGCTCGCGCCACTTCGCGGTTCGAGCTGCGACCTTCGATCATGTAGGTAGCCACCGTCCAGGGGCCGCCTGCAAAGCCGATCAGCGCTCGGTCTGGCTCAAGTTCGGCGCGCACGAGCGACAGCGTCTCGCCGATCGCCGAAAGCCGTCCCGTGGAAGCTTCGACTTGCTCGGCCATGGCCTCGACCAGCGGCAGCTCACCAAGCCGTGGGCCCTCACCGGCTTCGAACCAGACCTTTTGGCCAAGCGCGCCAGGGATCAGCAGGATGTCGGCGAAGACGATGGCCGCATCCAGTGGAAAGCGGCGCATGGGCTGCAGCGTCGCCTCGGCGGCCATCTCCGGATTGTGGCAGAATGTGATGAAGTCCGCAGCCCGGGTGCGCAGCTCGCGGTATTCCGGCAGCGAGCGGCCCGCCTGGCGCATGAGCCAGATTGGAGGCCGGTCGAGGGTTTCGCCGGCCAAGGCTCGTAGGAGCCGCGGAGTGGTCTCGCTCATGGGAGCTTTAAATCGCCTCCCGGCCTGCGGCTCAAGCCCAACGCCGAATCCACTCATCCCGTCCGCCCCTCTTCTTCCTAATAAGGGTTCTGAAAAAGGTTGGTGTAGGAGCGATAGGGGCTGTCGAGTGCGTGGACAACGGCGACACATTCATGACGGCGCAACCCCCGTCCCCAGCTTGTCCCGCCTGCGCCCTCCAGGGAGGACAGGCCTGTGAATTGCGGGGACCGACCGCCAAGCCCCGCGGACGCTTAAGGAATCGTTAACCTCTAGGGGGACCGCGCGGTGCGCGCCTGTGGCTATCCAATCCTTGTCGGTCCGCGAGCTCTGCGGCGTCCACCGGGGACTCGCCCAGTGGGTTAATGGAAGGTTTAGGGCCGATTCCATCCCGGTGATTTGCCCCGCCGGCGGACGAGCCGCCGGCGCACGCGGTCTATCCCCAATCCGGCCCGCGTTCGCTAAGACTGCTCCACAGGAATCGTCCCCAGGCATTTTCGCGTCAGGCCGCCCGTGACAACGACCGCCCCGAAGCTCGCGACCTATTTCCATGTCCACCTGGTGTCGGATTCCACCGGGGAGACCCTGAACGCCATGGCGCGCGCGGTCTGCGCCCGCTTCGACAATGTCCTGCCGATCGAGCACATCTACGCCCTGGTCCGTTCCCAGCGCCAGCTCGACCGGGCGCTGGGCGACATCGAGGAGGCGCCGGGCGTCGTCATCCACACCATCGTCGACGACGGACTGCGCGAGGCCCTCGAGGAGGGCTGCCGCAAACTCGACATGCCCTGCATCCCGGCGTTGGACCCGCTGGTCTCGGCCATGTCGCGCTACCTGGGCTACACCACCACCAGCCGGGTCGGCGCGCACCTGCGGCTCGACAACGACTATTTCAACCGCATGGACGCGCTGAACTACGCCATCGGCCACGACGACGGCCAAGGTGGCCAGGACCTGGAACAGGCCGACGTTATCCTGGTGGGCGTCTCGCGGACCTCGAAGACGCCGACCTGCATCTACCTGGCGCATCGGGGCGTACGGGCCGGCAACGTGCCCCTGGTGCCGGGCCGCCCGCCGCCGGAGAAGCTGTTCGCCCTTAAGTCGACCCTGGTTGTCGGCCTTTCGATCTCGCCGGACCGGCTCATCCAGATCCGCCGCAACCGCCTCTTGAGTCTGAAGGAAAACCGCGAGTCGACCTACATCGACGTGGATGCGGTGCGCGAGGAGATCGTCCAGGCGCGGCGGCTCTACGAACGCCAGGGCTGGCCGGTGATCGATGTGACCCGCCGCTCCGTCGAGGAAACCGCGGCGGCGGTCCTCAACCTGCTGCATGGCGGCCATGGACAGGTCGAGGTGCTGGGGTGAGCCCCGGTCTGGTTCTCGCCTCGAAAAGCACCGCGCGGCGGGCCGTTCTCCAAGGCGCCGGCGTGCCGTTCGAGGCGGTCGGCTCCGGCGTGGACGAGGAGGTCACGAAGGCCGAACTGGTCGCCAAGCGCGCCACGCCGCGCCAAGTGGCCGAAGCCCTAGCCGAAGAAAAGGCGCTGGCTGTCTCGGTCGGTCGGCCCGAACTTGTGCTCGGTGCCGACCAGACGCTGGAATTCCAGGGCAAGCTCTACGACAAGACCGAGACCCTGGCGGCGGCCCGCGAGCGCCTGCAGACCCTGCGCGGCAAGCCGCACATGCTGCATTCGGCGGTGGTGGTGGCCGAACGCGGCGCCGTCGTCTGGCGCGAAACCCAGAGCGCAACCCTGCGCATGCGCGATTTCTCCGACAGCTTCCTGGACAGCTATCTGGCCGAGGAAGGCGAGGCGGCGCTGGGCTCAGTGGGGTGCTACCGCCTCGAGGCGCAAGGGGTGCAACTGTTCTCCAAGATTGAGGGTGACTACTTCACAATCCTGGGCCTGCCGCTGATGGGTCTGCTGGAGCTGCTGCGCAAGCGCGGGATCCTGGCGCCATGAGCCGCACGATCAGCGGCGCCACACGGGTCGCCGGCGTGGCCGGCCGGCCGGTCGCCCATTCACTGAGCCCGATCCTGCACAACGCCTGGCTGGAAGCGGCCGGAATTGACGGAGTCTATGTGGCGCTGGAGGTCGGCGAGGACGGCTTTGCCGCCTTCGTCGAAGGCCTTCGACGGACGTCCTGGGCAGGCGTCAACGTCACCTTGCCGTTCAAGGAGGCCGCGCTCACCGTCGCCGATGAGGCGCACCCGCGCGCCCAGCGCGCCCGCGCGGCTAACCTATTGGTCTTCGGCGACGGCGGTCGGGTCCGGGCGGACAACACCGACGGCCTGGGTTTGGCCACGGCTTTCGCCGAGCAGGCGCCGCAGTTCGACGCGCGCAGCGGACCGGTGGTGGTGCTGGGCGCCGGCGGCGCCGCGCGGGGCGCGGTGGCTGCGCTGCAGGACGCCGGTTGCCGCGACGTCCGGATCGTCAACCGAACTCTGGCGCGCGCGGAAGCCCTGGCGGCCGATCTCGGCGGCGGGGCCGCGGCCTGGGGCGACGCCGAAACGGCCTTGCAGAGCGCGGTGGCCGTCATCAACGCCACCTCCGCGGGCGTGGCCGACGGGCTGACCCTCGATGCGCCATTGGCGGCCACCCCGGCGGGCTGCGTGGTGATGGACATGGTCTACATGCCGCTGGTCACGCCCTTCCTGGCGCTGGCGAAAGCGCTGGGCCGGCCGACGGTGGACGGCCTGGCGATGCTGATCGGCCAGGCCCGGCCCTCGTTCGAGGCGTTCTATGGCCAGCCGCCGCCGGCGAACCTCGACGTCCGGGCCCTGGCGCTGAAGGCGCTGGGCGCATGATCCTTATCGGGCTTACCGGTTCCATCGGCATGGGCAAGTCGACCACAGCGGCCATGTTCCGCGAGGCGGGCGTACCGGTCTATGACGCCGACGCCGCGGTGCACGACCTCTACGACACCGGCGGCGCGGCGGTCGGGCCGGTGGGTGAGGCGTTTCCCGGCGTCGTCAGGGATCGCAAGGTGGACCGCGAGGCCCTGCGCCAGGCGGTGCTCGGCAAGCCGGACGAGCTCAAACGCCTCAACGCCATCGTCCATCCCCTTGTGGGCAGCGACCGGATCGGCTTCTTCGCCAAAGCCGAGGCAGACGGTGCGGACATGGTGGTCCTCGACATCCCGCTGCTGTTCGAGACCGGCGGCCACGTGAATGTCGACGCGATCGTGGTGGCCAGCGCGCCCGCTGGCCTGCAGCGCGAGCGCGTGCTGGCGCGGCCGGGCATGACGCCCGAACGGCTCGATGCGATCCTCGCCCAGCAGCTGGCCGATGCGGAAAAGCGCGCCCGCGCCCACTTCGTGGTCGACACCTCCCGCGGTCTGGAGCCGGCGCGCATCCAGGTCGCCGAAATCATCGCCGCGATGCGCGATCCACAGACACGTCCCGCCCGCGACCGTTAGGCTGTTGAATCCCCGGGGCGAATGGGGTCATGAATGGTCATGGCGCGCGAGATCGTCCTCGACACCGAGACTACCGGCTTCGAGCCGACCCAGGGGCACCGGCTGGTGGAAATCGCCTGCCTGGAGATCGACGACTTCGTGCCCACGGGCCGAAGCTTCCACACCTACATCGACCCCTGCCGCGACATGCCGCCGGACGCCGAGCGGGTCCATGGTCTTTCGGGCGCCTTCCTGAAGGGCAAGCCGAAGTTCGAGCATCCGGAGGTGGTGGACGCCTTCCTGGACTTCGTCGGCGACGCGCCGCTGATCGCCCATAACGCGACCTTCGACCGCAATTTCATCAATTACGAGCTGGGCGTCGTGAGCCGCCACCCGCTGCACGAGACGCGCTGGATCGACACCCTGGCGCTCGCCCGCGCCCGCTTCCCGGGAATGCACAATTCGCTGGATGCGCTCTGCAAGCGCTTCAAGATCTCGCTCAGCGAGCGCGAGAAACATGGCGCCCTGGTGGACGCCAAGCTGCTTGCGGCGGTCTATCTCGAGCTGAAGGGCGGCCGCGAACGGCGGCTGGAGCTGACCACTGCGGCCATGGCGGTCGCGGTTCACGCCGCGGCCCGCAGCGCCTACGGCGCCCGGCCCAATCCGCTCGCTCCGCGCTCGACCGAGGCCGAAAGGGCGACGCACGCCGAATTCATTCGCGGCGTCGTGAAGAACGAAGACCTCTGGGCGAGGTTCGGGCTGTAGCCAAGCGGCTCCCCATCGGGGGAGCTGTCAGCGCAGCTGACTGAGGGGGATCGCTCAAACCGGCGAGGAAGCCGCCTCCGGCGCTTCGCGCCACCTCCCCCGACGGGGAGGAACGCGTTACGCGTGGCCGACCTGCTGTTCCTGGGCCTTGCGGGCCGTGTAGACGCCAGCGAAATCGATGGGGTCGAGCATGAAAGGCGGATAACCGCCGTCGGCGGTCACGTCGGCGATGATCTTGCGCGCGAACGGGAAGAGATAGCGCGGGCATTCGATCAGCAGCACCGGCTCCATGTCCTCGGGCCCGACGCCAGCGATCTGGAACACGCCGCCGTAGAGCAGCTCGACCACGAACACCGGGCCGTCCTCCCGGTTGGCCTTGGCGGAGAGCTTCAGGTCGACCTCGAAGAAGCCGTCGTCGCGGCCGCGGGCGTTCATCTCGACGCCCAGGTCGATCTGCGGCTGGGCCGCGCCGCCGCGCAGCGCTTCCGGCGCGCGCGGGTTCTCGAACGACAGGTCGCGGATGAACTGGGCCAGGATGCGGATGCCGGGCTGATCGGCGGTCTCGGCGATGTCGGGCGCGCCGGCGTCGGTGTCGGTCATAGTTCGGCTTAAATCCGTGTGGAGACTACGAACGGTTCGCGTCTTGTCGGGGCGCCGGGCTAACATGGCGCCCCTGGCGATGCAACGCCGCCCCTGACGCAGGCGTTGGTTCGGTCTATATGGGTAAGGAGCGCCGTGCGGCGCTCAAGCACCCCGAGGGCTCGTCGGTTGGAAGTTCTGGAATTGATCAT
The DNA here is from genome assembly GCF_004799395.1 of Phenylobacterium sp. Lineage (GTDB taxonomy): Bacteria > Pseudomonadota > Alphaproteobacteria > Caulobacterales > Caulobacteraceae > Phenylobacterium. Next base: position 19,058 of record NZ_SSMZ01000124.1, on the reverse strand, counting down.
CTTCGCGGGGTTGGCGGCCATCGTGCTCTACCAGCTCTATGCGGTGCTCGGCCGCCGGGTCGGCCGCCAGCCCGAGGACGCGCCAGCGGTCCCGGCGACGGCCGCGCCGCTGGATCGCGCGCCGGACGCCCCGGCGCAGGCCGACGACGGCGTGTCGCTAAGCGGCCTCGCCGCCGTGAAGGCCAAGGACCCCAGCTTCGACGTCGGCCGTTTCCTCGGCGGCGCGAAGAGCGCCTACGAGATGATCGTCAAGGCATTCGCAGCCGGCGACCGCACCCAGTTGCGCAACCTCCTGGCCGCTCCGGTCATGGCCGGCTTCGACACCGCCATCGCCGCCCGCGAGGCGGAGAACCGCACCGAGACCGTGGAATTCCTGCACCCGCCCCGCGCCGACCTGGAAAAGGCTGAGGTCGTGGGCGCGGACCTGGCGCGGGTGACCGTGCGCTTCCTCTCCGAATTCCGCAGCCGCACCAAGGGCCCGGAGGGCGAGGGCGTCGAGGACCGCCGGACCGCCGAACTCTGGACGTTCGAGCGGCGCCTGAAGAGCCGCGACCCCAATTGGCTCTTGATCCACGTCGACGCCGCCGAGGCTTGACGCGCCCGTGCGGGGAGGCGTTCTCGGCGCGGCCCTGACCGCGCTCATCCTCGCGGCCTGCGCCTCGACGCCCACCCCGAAACAGGCGCCGCCAACGCCAGCGGCCGGACACAAGGCGCCGCCGCTCGAGGCGCGCCCCAGGCCTCGCCCGGCGCCGGAGCCGGAAGCCTCCACCGAACGCATCGTTCCGCTTAGCGCCCTGCGCGGCTGGGAAGCTGAGGACCATTCTGCGGCGCTCGCCGCCTTCCGCGAGACCTGTGGCGCGGCGCGCGATCCGGCCATGGCCCAGGTCTGCCGCGACGCCCGCGCCATCGGCCCGCTGGACGCGGATCAGTCGAAACGCTTCTTCGAAGCCCATTTCCGCGCGGAGGCCAGCCACGCCGACGGCGTGTTGACCGCCTACTTCGCCCCGGAATACCCCGCGCGCAGCAAGGCGGACGATGAGTTCTGCGCCCCGGTCCGGCCCAGGCCGGCCGACCTCGGCGACACCACGCTCAATCCTTACCTCGACCGTACGGCCATCGAGGCCCAGCCGCCAGGCAAGCCGCTGGCCTGGATGCGGCCGGAAGACCTGTTCTTCCTGCAGATCCAGGGCTCCGGCGTGCTGACCTTCGACGACGGCAAGCGGAAGAAGGCGCTCTACGCCGGCAACAATGGTCGCCCGTTCGTGGGCGTCGCCAACCCGATGCGCGACAAGGGCCTGCTTGCGCCCGACAACGTCTCGGCGGACTCGATCCGCGCTTGGCTGGCCGCCCATCGCGGCGCAGACGCCCAGGCGATCATGCAACTGAATCCCCGCTATGCCTTCTTCACCCTTGGCCCCGACGACGGGCGCCAGCCGGTGGGGTCCGCCAACCTGCCTCTGCCCCCGGGCCGGGCCCTGGCCATTGATCCGACCTTCCACCAGATGGGCGAACTCTACTGGGTCGACGCTGGCGCGCCGATCCTGTCCGGCGCCTTCCCGACCTATCGTCGCCTGGCGCTGGCCCTGGACACCGGCGGCGCCATCAAGGGCGACGTGCGCGCCGACCTCTATATGGGCACAGGGCAGGCCGCCGGCGCGGAAGCCGGCCGCGTGCGCCACACGCTTCGCCTTTATCGCCTGATCCCGAAGGACGCCGCGCCATGAAGCGGCCCCTGAAGCCCGAAGAGCGCCATATCTGGGGCGTGGTTTCCGCCACGGTCCACCCGCTGCCCGGGCGCGGAACGCCGACTCCAAGCCAGGAAGCCGCCAGGACCGAGACCGCCGCCCGCATAGCCCCGCCCAGGCCTGCGACCCGTCCTGGCAAGATCCGCGAGCAGCTTGATGGGATCGAGCCCAACCGCCGCCACCGCATCGCCCGCGAACGAGAGGATATCGGCGCACGCCTCGACCTGCACGGCATGGATCAGGTCCGCGCCCGGGCGGTGTTGGAAGGTTTCCTCGCCACCGCCTTCCACGAAGGCTGGCGCGCCGTGCTGGTGATCACCGGCAAAGGCGTCCAGGGCGACGGGGTCCTGAAGCGGCGCGCGCCGGAATGGCTGGCGGCGCCGCACCTCGCCCATATTGTCGCCGGCATCTCGGATGCCGCCCGCCACCACGGAGGCGAGGGCGCGCTCTATGTGGCGCTGAAGCGGAAGCCGCGGGGGTAGTCGTACGACGAAGGGCGAGGGCTATTTCGGGCGCGACGCCTTCTCAGCCAGCCCCGAAGTCCCCTCGCGGCCTTCAAGCTTGGCCGCGACGTCGTCCAGCGACACACCAGCGGCGGCCATCACCACCAGCCAGTGGTAGATCAGGTCGGCGCTTTCGGCCGCGAGCGCGTCGCCCTCACCCTTGGTCGCCGCGATGACGACCTCGACAGCCTCTTCACCCAGCTTCTTGGCCGCCAGCGAAGGGTCAGCCAGGAGCTTGGCGGTGTAGGACGCGGCCGGGTCGCCGCCCTTGCGGCTTTCGACCGTGGCGGCCAGGCGCGCCAGGACCTCGGTGAAGCGGCTCATCACGCGGGCTCCGTCTGGCGGACCGGCAGGCGCGCGGCGGCCATGGCGCGCTTCACGTCGCCGATGGAGACCTCGCCGAAGTGGAAGATCGAAGCGGCCAACACGGCGTCGGCGCCGCCCCTGGTCACCGCATCGACCATGTGCTGGGCGCCGCCGGCGCCGCCCGATGCGATCACCGGCACAGAGACCGCGCCGCTCACCGCCTTCAGCAGGTCGAGGTCGTAGCCGGTCTTGGCGCCGTCGCGGTCCATGGAGGTCAGCAGGATTTCGCCCGCGCCGCGTTCCACAGCCTCGACCGCATATTGAACCACGTCCAGACCGGTGTCGTTGCGGCCGCCATAGGTGAAGACCCGCCACTGATCCCCGGCCTTTTTCGCGTCGATGGCGACGACCACGGCCTGGCTGCCGAAGGCGTCGGCGCAGGCGGCGATCAGGTCGCGGTTCTCCACGGCGGCAGTGTTGACCGAGATCTTGTCGGCGCCGGCCAGCAGCAGGCGCCTCGCGTCCTCGACCTTGCGGATGCCGCCGCCCACCGAGAGCGGCATGAAACAGACGTCCGCCGTGCGGGCCACCACGTCGAGGATGGTGCCGCGGTTCTCGTGGCTGGCGGTGATGTCCAGGAACATCAGCTCATCGGCGCCGGCAGCGTCATAGGCGCGGGCCTGTTCCACCGGGTCGCCGGCGTCGCGCAGGCTGACGAACTGCACGCCCTTCACGACCCGACCGTCCTTGACGTCCAGGCAGGGGATGACGCGTACACGCAGAGTCACGCGGCCGCCTTCAGGGCGGCGTCGGGCACGATGTCGCCGTTGTAGAGTGCGCGGCCCAGGACGGCGCCGGCGATTTCGGTCCCCTTGCGGGCCTTTAGCCGGATGATGTCTTCGACGGTGGCGAGGCCGCCGGCGGCGATCACCGGAATCGCCACCACGTCGGCGATGGCCCCGAAGGCCTCGACGTTGAAGCCCATGGTGGTGCCGTCGCGGTCGATGTCGGTGATGATCAGGGCCGAGACGCCCACGTCCTCGAAGCGCTTGGCCACGCTGATCGCGTCGAGGTCGCTATCCTCGGTCCAGCCCTGGACGGCGACCTTGCCCTTGCGCACGTCGACGCTGACGGCGATCTGCTCGGGCCAGGCCTTGGCGGCCTCGTAGACGATCTTCGGGTCGCGCACGGCGACGGTGCCCAGGATCACCCTGGAGACGCCGGCTTCGATCCACCCCTCGATGTCGGCAAGGGTGCGGATGCCGCCGCCCAGCTGCACCGGCACGGAGACGGCGTTGAGGATCTCCTCGACCGCGGCCTGGTTCACGGCCTGGCCGGACACCGCCCCGTTCAGGTCGACCACGTGGATCCAGTGGAAGCCGCCGTCGGCCCAGGCGCGGGCCTGGGCGGCGGGCGAGGTGTTGAACACCGTGGCGGTGGAAAGGTCCCCATGCACGACGCGCACGCAGCTGCCGTCTTTCAGGTCGATGGCGGGATATAGGATCACGGTCGCCACTCCAGGAAGCGCGCGAGGAGGTCGAGGCCCACGGCCTGCGATTTCTCCGGGTGGAACTGGACGCCAGCAACATTGCCGCGGGCGACGGCGGCGGGGAAGCGCTCGCCGTGCTCCACATAGGCCGCCACGTCGGCGGAGTCCTTCGGGAAAAAGGCGAACGAGTGGGTGAAATAGACGGTCTGGCCCTCTTTCAAGCCCGGAGGGGCTTTGAGGCCGGCGAACACCGGCTGGTCGGTGACGTTTGTCAGGCCGTTCCAGCCCATGTGCGGGATCTTGATGGCTGGGTCGCCGCCGTCATCCAGCTTGCGGACGTCGCCCGAGATCCAATCGAGGCCCGGCGTCTCGCCGAATTCCAGGCCGCGCGAGGCGAGCAGCTGCATGCCGACGCAGATGCCCAGGAACGGGGCGCCCTTGCCGTGCACAGCCTCGGTCATCGCCTCGATCACCCCAGGGCGCGCCTCGAGCGCGGCCATGCAGGCCGCGAAGGCGCCGACGCCCGGCAGCACCACGCGGTCGGCCACGGCGATGACGTCGGGGTCGTCGGTGACGACGATTTCGCTCTTGGCGTCCGCGGCGCGGATCAGGGCCTTTTCGGCCGAGCGAAGGTTGCCCGACCCGTAGTTGATCAGGGCGACGCTCTGCATGGGGGAAATCCTTACAGCACGCCCTTGGTGGAGGGGGCGTGGCCGTGGGTCTTGGGGTCGAGTTCGACGGCGGTCCGTAGCGCGCGGGCCAGCGCCTTGAAACCGCTCTCGGCGATGTGGTGGGAATTGGTCCCGTAGAGGGTTTCCAGGTGGACGCAGGCCCCGCAGTTCATGGCGAAGGCGTGATGGAATTCCTTGAAGAGTTCGGTGTCCATATCGCCCACCTTGGGGGTCTTATACGACACGTTCCAGATCAGGTACGGCCGATTGGACAGGTCGAGGGCCACCCGCGTCAGGGTCTCGTCCATGGGAATATAGGCATGGCCGAAGCGGCGCACGCCCTTGAAGCCATCCAGCGCCTTGTTGAACGCCTGGCCGAGCACGATGCCGGTGTCTTCGACCGTGTGGTGCATGTCGATGTGCAGGTCGCCCTTGGTCTCGATCTCGATGTCGAAACCGCCGTGGCGGATGAAGCTCTCCAGCATGTGGTCGAAGAAGCCGATGCCGGTGGAGACCTTCGACGCACCCGTCCCGTCCAGATCGACGGCGATCCGGACCTGGGTCTCCTTGGTATTGCGGACAACCTCCGCCGTGCGGCTCATCTTAGAGTCCCTTTTCCGCGGCCAGCGCCTGCAGCGACACCTGCGGGCGTGGACCGTAGTGCGAGATCACTTCTGACGCCGCCAGCGAACCCAGCCGCGCGCAATCCGGCAGCGCCCGGCCGCGGGCGAGGCCGAACATGAACCCTGCCGCGTATTGGTCGCCGGCGCCGGTGGTGTCCACGACTTTCTCCACCGGATAGGCCGGCACGGAATAGGTCTCGGCGTTGGTGGCCACGACCGACCCCAGTTCGCTGCGGGTGACGGCGGCCAGCTTGGCGCGCAGCGTGATCTCGCCCATGGCCGCCTCGAAGCTGTCGGTCTGGAACAGCGAGCAGATCTCCACCTCGTTGGCGAACACCAGGTCGACCTGGCTTTCGATAAAGGCCAGGAGGCCCGCACGGTGGCGATCGACCACGAAGCCGTCGGACAGCGTGATGGCCAGCATCCGGCCCGAGCCGCGCGCCAGGGCCGCGGCCTTGGCGAAGGCCTTACGCGCCGGCTCGGCGTCGAACAGATACCCCTCGAGGTAGACGATCTTGGCGCCCTCGATCACGGCGGGCGTCACATCGGCATCGGTGAACTCCACCGAGGCCCCCAAGAAAGTGCACATGGTGCGCTGGCCGTCCGGCGTGACGTTGATCATCGAGACCGCGGTCGCTGGGCCGTCCCGCAGGGGGGTCGGGTCGAAGTGGGCGCCGATAGCCCGCATCTCGTTGGTGAATGTCACGCCTAACTGGTCCTCGGCGACCTTGCCCAGATAGGCCGCCTTGCCGCCGAAGCTGGCGACGCCGGCGATGGTGTTGCCCGCCGACCCGCCGGAGGTCTCCACGCCCTTGGCCATCTTGCTGTAGAGGGCCAGCGATCGCTCGGCGTCCACCAGCATCATCGCGCCCTTGTCGAGGCCATTGGCCGCGAGGAAGGCGTCGTCGGCTGGAGCAATCACGTCGACGATGGCGTTGCCGATCGCGGCGACGTCGTAGAGGTCTGGCATTCTTGGACTTTCAGGCAAGTACGGCGAGGGCGGGACTTACCGAAGATCGGCCTTCGCGGCAACGCGGCTCAGGCGGAGCCCAAACGACGAGCGGCGGGACCTTTGCAGGTCCCGCCGCCCCATAAAGCTGACCGGAGCCGGTGGTTGGAACGGTTCGGCGTGCTTCGAGGGGTTAGTTAGGGTGCGTCGGCCATACCGCATATTCGGAATTTTCCCGTAGGGGGAAGTACGCAGTGCGGCGGCGCGAATGGCGTCTATTGCGCCACGAACAGACGCTTCGACGGGCAAAGGTCGGCCACCACGCACTCTTCGCACTTCGGCCGTCGCGCGACGCACACATAGCGACCGTGCAGGATCAGCCAGTGGTGCGCGCGGGTCTTCAGCGGATCCGGGACGATGGCCATCAGTTCGGCCTCGACCTGGTCGGGCGTCTTGCCGTTGGCCAACCCCAGCCGATGGGAGACGCGGAACACGTGGGTGTCTACGGCGATGGCCGGCTCGATGCGCAGCTCGTTCAGCACCACCGAGGCGGTCTTGCGCCCGACGCCCGGCAGGGACTGCAGCGCCTCGCGGGTCAGCGGGACCTCGCCGCCATACTGCTCCACTAGGATGCGACTCATGGCGATGACATTCCTGGCCTTGGAGTTGTAGAGGCCGATCGAGGAGATGAAGGGCTTCAGGCCCGCCTCGCCCAGGGCCAGCATCTTCTGCGGCGTGTCGGCGACCTTGAAGAGCTTGTAGGTCGCCTTGTTCACCGACACGTCCGTCGCCTGGGCCGACAGCGCGACCGCGGTGACCAGTTCGAAGGGGCTCCCATAGTCGAGCTCGGTGCGAGGATCGCTCTCCTGTTCCTCGAAGCGGCGGAAAATCTCGGCGATCCGCGCCTGTTCGGCGGGGCTGAGGCGCGTCTTGGCGGGCGTCTTCGCCTTCGGTTTCGCGGTTCTGGACATGCGCGGCGCAAGATGGCGTGAGCCGACCCCTTCCGCCAAGGCGGTTTCCGGGCCTATGGTCCGGGCCCAGATGATGGGCCAGACCTACATGGACGCGGTGATCACGCCGCACCGCTCGCTCTCGGAGCGGGGCTTCATCATCCTGATCGCCATAGTGACCCTCGCCAACTGCTGCTCGGCGGCGGTGTTCGTCCACATGGGTGCGGTCTTTGTGCCCTTTTTCCTCGGCATCGACGTGATGGCGGTGCTGGTCGCCTTTACGGTGAGCTTCCGCCAGGCGCGGCGGGTGGAGCGGGTGACCATCACCGCCCGCGACGTGGTGGTGACCCACGAGACGCCGAGCTGGAGCCGGGTGGTCTGGGAAAGCCCGACAGCCTTCACCCGCGTCAACGTCGAGCGCGAGGACGAACACACCTTCGGCCTGCGCCTGGCGCTGTCAGGGCGTGAGGTGGCCGTCGCCCAGGCGCTCAGCCCCCGGGAGCGCGGCGAGTTCGCCAAGGCTCTCGAACAGGCGATCTGGGAAGCGCGGCGGGAGCGCGGCTAGGTCGGCTTCTCAACCTCAGTGATCTGATCGAACACTAGCGTCCATTTGCCGCCGCGGCGTTGCCAGATGCGCACATAGTGGCCGCGGCCCGCCTGCCACTTGGCGTCGCCGTAGGTCCAGGCCAGGTCGCCCGCCTTGGACGCTCCGCCGCCGATGGGGCCGAACGCGATGGCCTTGGCGCGCGTGGCGAGCTCCTGATCGGCCGCAGCCGGGGTCGTGGCGGGCGCGAACTTGGAGCCCTGCACGCGGGCGTCAGCCGCCAGAACTGCCCTGTAGGCGGCGGCGGTGTCGATCCTGGCCTTGGCGGCGAGGGCGATCTCGGCGCTGCGCACCTGCTGCATGGCCACATCCGGCGCCAGCGGCCTTGCGTCGCCGGGCGGCAGCAGGATCGGCGCCTCGGCCGGTCCGGGCGCGGCTGCGCCATCCGCCTCGACGCCGCCGTCGTAGATCCATTTCCAGGGCCCGCCCGGCCGCCGCGTCCATACCGTGAAATAGAACACACCAGGCTTGCCCCCATTCACGGTGGCCGGGCCGGTGGTGAAGCCCAGGTCGCCGGAGCGCGCCACGCCGGCGAAGTTCGGCCACCAGTTGAGCAGGGTTCCGCCGTCCTTCGGCAGCTTGGGCGCCGGCCGCACGCCGTAGACCGCCCGGGCCAGCAGCGGGTCGGGACTGAGAACGATGGCTTCGTCGGTCATATATTCCAGGAAGCTCGGCGCCACCCCGATCTCGGCCGCGCGGGCGGCGAAGGCATGCTCGGCGGCGATCACCGGGGCCGGATCGGCGGCCGGGGCCGGCGCGGCGAGCGCACCGCCGGCGGCAAGAGCGACGGCGGCGGCCAAGGCGAGGGTCATCTTCAGCAAGGTCGGCAGTCTCCTGATCCGGCGCCTATGCCCTAGCCCGACAGGGGCGTCGCGGGCCAGTGCGACCAGCGGTCCCGGCCAAGCGACAGTTTGCGCGCCTGTTGCGCTTGGGGCCTCCAAGGCCAAGATAGCGGCCATGGTGTTCACCGACCTTGAGATCGAGCGTTACGCGCGCCACCTGGTGCTGCGCGAGGTGGGCGGCCCAGGGCAGCAGAGGCTCAAGGCCGCCAGCGCGCTCATCGTCGGGGCCGGCGGCCTGGGATCGCCGGCGGCCCTGTACCTGGCCGCCGCCGGAATCGGAACCCTGATCCTGGTGGACCCCGACGAGGTCGACCGCTCCAACCTGCAGCGCCAGATCCTCTACGCCGAGGCCGATATCGGCCTGCCGAAGGTGGAAGCCGCCGCAGACCGGCTGGCGGCGCTGAACCCGCACATCTTCGTGGCTGGCGGCCCGGACGCCTTCGGACCCGACAACGCCGACCAGTTGGTGGAGGGCGTCGACCTGGTGCTGGACGGCACCGACAGCTTCGAGGCGCGCTACGAGGTCAACGCCGCCTGCGTGCGCCACGGCAAGCCGCTGATCTCCGGCGCCATCGGCCGCTGGACGGGACAGGTGGGCGTGTTCGCAGGCCAACCCTGCTACCGTTGCCTGGTGCCCGAGATCCCGCCGGACGCCGAGACCTGCGTCGCTGTGGGCGTGGTCGGCGCGCTGGCCGGCGTGGTCGGCTCGATGATGGCCCTGGAGGCGATCAAGCTGATCACCGGCGCGGGCGAACCGCTGACGGGGCGGCTGATGATCTACGACGCGTTGTCGGCGGAGACGCGAACGGTGCGGGTCGGGGCCGATCCGGAGTGCCCAGTGTGTGGAGGCGGCGCGGGATGACCCAGCAGGATTGGACGAAAGTCGACGATTACATGGTCGGCGCATTGCTGGCGCCCGACCCGGTGCTGAATCAGGCGCTGGCGGATAGCGCCGCGGCTGGCCTGCCGGCGATCGCGGTCGCGCCCAATCAGGGCAAGCTGCTGCAGCTGCTGGCCCAGATGCTGGGCGCGGAACGCATTCTCGAGATCGGCACGCTCGGCGGTTACTCGACGATCTGGCTCGCTCGCGCCTTGCCAGCGAACGGCCGGCTGGTGACGCTGGAGTACGAGGCCCGGCACGCCGAGGTGGCGCGAAAGAACATCGCCCGCGCCGGGCTCGCGGCGCAGGTCGAGGTGAAGGTTGGCGCGGCGGTCGACCTGCTGCCAACCCTGTCGGGGCCCTTCGACCTGGTCTTCATCGACGCCGACAAGGCGTCAAACCCGGACTATTTCGCCTGGGCGCTCAGGCTAAGCCGGCCGGGCTCGTTGATCGTCGTCGACAATGTGGTCCGCGGCGGCGGCGTGGCCGACCCCGCCGGCGACGCCAACATCCGGGGCATCCGGCGAATGTTCGAGATGATCGCCGCCGAACCGCGGGTCAGCGCAACCGCGGTCCAGACCGTGGGCTCAAAGGGCTGGGACGGTCTTTGCATGATCCGGGTCCTGGACTAGCCGGCACGATCTGGATCCCGGCCTTCGCCGGGATGACTTGCTTCGCGCTCACATCATCGCCGGGATCACCCGGTCGGGCGGTTTGTGGCCGTCCATCCAGGTGCGGATGTTGATGATCACTTTCTCGCCCATGTCGACGCGGCCCTCGATGGTCGCCGAGCCGAGGTGGGGCAGGAGGACCGCGTTGGGAAGGCCCAGGAGCTTCGGATTGATCTTGGGTTCGAACTCGAAGACATCGAGGCCGGCGCCCGCGATGGCGCCGGCCCTCAACAGGTCGGCGAGCGCACCCTCGTCGATGATCTCGCCGCGGGCGGTGTTGATGAGGATGGCGTGGGGCTGCAGCAGTTTCAGCCGCCGCGCCGAAAGCAGGTGATAGGTGGCCGGCGTGTGCGGCGAATGGACCGAGACGATGTCCATCCGCGCCAGCATCTGGTCGAGGCTTTCCCAATAGGTGGCCTCCAGCTCCTCGGCGATGCGCGAACTGACCGGTTTGCGGTTGTGGTAGTGGATCTGCAGGCCGAAAGCCTTGGCGCGGCGGGCGACCGCTTGGCCGATCCGGCCCATGCCGATGATGCCGAGCCGCTTGCCGGTGATCCGGTGGCCCATCATCCAGGTGGGAGTCCAGCCTTGGAAACCGCCCTCTTGCGTGACATTGGCGCCTTCGACGATGCGGCGGGCGACGGCCATGATCAGGGCCATGGTCAAGTCGGCGGTGTCCTCGGTCAGCACGCCCGGCGTGTTGGTGACAGCGATCCCCCTGGCGTTGGCCGCGGCGACGTCGATGTGGTCGATGCCGACACCGAAGTTGGCGATCAGTTTCAGCTGCGGCCCGGCTTTTTCGATGAGGGTGGCGTCGATCTTGTCGGTGATGGTGGGCGCCAGCACGTCGGCGCGGCCGAGCGCGTCGGCCAGCTGCGCGCGGCTGAACGGCTCGTCGGAGTCGTTCAGTTCGGCGTCGAAGAGTTCGCGCATCCGCGTCTCCACCGGGCCGGGGAGTTTTCGGGTGACGATGACTTTCGGCTTGCGGGCGGCCATGGGTGTCTTGAAATTGGGGGTGACGTGAAGAGGGGGCGTTTCCTTGACGCCGCTTCACCGGCGCGTCCTGTTGTTTGAATCTGTATCAAAGGCTCCATGGGCGGCCAAGGCGACGCGCAGAAAAGGCTGGGACCGAAGGGGCTGCTGCTGAAAAGCGCGGCTCTAGGTCTGCTGGCCGCTGTCGGCGTGCTGACGACCGCCGCCGCGCCCGAACGCCAGACACCTTCAGGGATGCCGGTGCCGCGCTACGTGTCGCTGAAATTCGACAAGGTCAACGCTCGCGCCGGACCTGGCGACGACCACAAACTGCTGTTCGTCTACCGCGTGCGCGGCCTGCCGCTACAGGTGGTGGCCGAGACCAGCGAGTGGCGGCGCGTCTGCGACCCGGAGGGAACGCTCGCCTGGGTGCACAAGCGCGTCACCGACGGGCGGCGGATGACCATGAACACCACGTCCCAGGCCGTGCCCCTCCTCAAGCGGCCGAAGGATGGCTTCAAGGCGGCGGCCTATTTGAACTCCCGCGCCCTCGCCGGCCTGGACCATTGCGACAAGGGCTGGTGCAAGGTGAAGGCCGATCATGCCTCCGGCTGGGTGCGCGAAGGCGCGCTCTGGGGCACCACCGACACGCCGCAGTGCCACTAGCGGGACCGTTGCGCGTTATTGAGCGCCGGATGCGGCTCTGCTACGCCGGGCGCCCTTGAGGATACGGACGGTTCGATGACGCACCCCACAGCCAAGAGCCAGTACAGCTTCGAAGAGCTGATGACGTGCGCGCGCGCCGAGATGTTCGGGCCGGGGAACGCCCAACTTCCGTCGCCGCCGATGTTGCTGTTCGACCGGATCACCCAGATCAACGACGACGGCGGAGCCCACGGCAAGGGCTACATCGAGGCGGAGTTCGACATCAATCCGGACCTCTGGTTCTTCAAGTGCCATTTCATCGGCGACCCGGTCATGCCGGGCAGCCTGGGCCTCGACGCGCTCTGGCAGTTGGTCGGCTTCTATCTGGGCTGGATCGGCGGCAAGGGCCGCGGTCGCGCGCTCGGCTGCGGCGAGGCCAGGTTCGCGGGCGAAGTGACGACATCGATCACAAAAGTCACCTACAAGGTCGATATGAAGCGTGTCATCAACCGACGCCTTGTGATGGGAATCGGCGACGGGGTTCTGGAAGCCGACGGAACGCCCATCTATACGGCGGCCGACCTTCGCGTCGGTCTATTCCAGCGGACCTGACGGATCGGGAGATCAGGAATGCGGCGCGTAGTCGTCACCGGGATGGGTGTCGTCTCCTCGATCGGCAACAACGCCAACGAGGTGCTCGCCTCTTTGCGCGAGGCGAAGTCGGGCCTCACTGCCGCCCTGGAATATGCCGAGTTGGGCTTCCGCTGCCAGGTGCACGCCAAGCCGCAGATCGACTGGGAATCCATGGTCGACCGCCGCGCTGCGCGGTTCCTCGCCCAAGGCACGGCCTTCGGCCACATCGCCATGGAGCAGGCGATCGCCGATAGCGGCCTGGAAGAGGCCGAGGTTTCCCATGAGCGCACGGGCCTGATCGTCGGCTCCGGCGGGCCCTCGACCCGCGCCATCGTGGAGGCCGCGGAGATCACCCGCTCCAAGGGCCCCAAGCGCGTCGGCCCCTTCGCCGTGCCCAAGGCGATGAGCTCCGGCGCCAGCGCCGTGCTGGCCACTTGGTTCAAGATCAAGGGCTTGAACTTCTCAATCTCCTCGGCCTGCGCCACCTCGGCCCACTGCATCGGCGTGGGCTATGAGCAGATCCTCATGGGCAAGCAGGACATCGTCTTCGCGGGCGGCGTCGAAGAGCTGGACTGGACCTTGAGCGTCATGTTCGACGCCATGGGCGCCATGAGCTCCAACTTTAACGCGACACCGGCCGTGGCGAGCCGCGCCTACGACAAGGACCGCGACGGCTTCGTGATCGCCGGCGGCGGCGCCATCGTCGTGCTGGAGGAGTACGAGCACGCCAAGGCCCGCGGCGCGAAGATCTACGGCGAGATCATCGGCTACGCGGCCAACTCCGACGGCTACGATATGGTCGCGCCATCGGGCGAGGGCGCGGTGCGCTGCATGAAGATCGCCATGTCGACCATCGGCGGACGGCCCATCGACTACCTGAACCCGCACGGCACCTCGACGCCGGTGGGCGATTCCCGCGAGATGACCGCGGTGCGCGAGGTGTTCGGCGCGAAGCCGCCGCTGATCTCGTCCACCAAGTCGCTGACGGGGCACAGCCTGGGCGCGGCCGGCGCCCAGGAGGCGATCTACTGCCTCCTGATGATGAACAACGGCTTCGCCGCCGAGAGCGCCAACATCGACAACCTCGACCCCGAATTCGCCGACTTGCCGATCCTGCGCGAACGCGCCGACCGGCCGCTCGAGACGGTGATGAGCAACTCGTTTGGCTTCGGCGGGACCAACGGCTGTCTTGTGATGGCCCGGGTCTGAGCGCCGCGCGGCATCAGTCCTTGCCCTCGCCGTAGAGGTCGAGTTGCTGCTTCTCCAGTTCGCTGGCGTAGCGCCGGGTGACGTAGGCCTCGGCCAGCAGGCCCAACACCTCGCCTTCAGGCCCGACGACGGCAAGTTCGTCGGTCTCGGTGGTTTCGAAAGCGCGCATCACCGCCTCGATGCTCATTTCTGGCGATAACGTATCATCGCGGCTGACCGCCAGGCTCTCGGCGAGCGCCTCCAGGTCGAGCCCGTCGGCGTAAGCGCTGGCGGTGACCATCACACCCACATAGCCGCCCAGGTCATCGACCAGCAGCACCCGCTGGGTCGAGCCCAAGGGATAGCGCCGGCGGAATTCGGTTAGGGTGATTGCGGCCGGCGCGGTGGGCGGGTCCTTACGCATCATCTTGCCGGCGGTGAGTGTGCGCATCCAGCCAACGTCGCGGGCCGAGCGGATGGTCTCGCCGCGCAGGTGCAGCCGCCAGGTGGAGAAGGAATAGCCGAACCGCTCGCGCACTACGGTTGAGGCGATCAGAGTGGCGGCCAAGGTCGCGGCGGCGACGCCGAAATCGCGGGTGGTCTCCAGCACCAGGAAACTCATGGTCAGCGGGCCCCCGACCACGGTGACCGCCAGGGCGCCCATGCCGACGAGCGCGGCGTTCTCCGGGCTCAGCCTCTCGATGGAGGCGAAGTCGGCGGCGCCGGCATAGAGCTGCCCGACCAAGGTTCCGAGGAACAGCGAGGCGAAGAACAGGCCGCCTCGGAAGCCGAAGCCGAGCGAGATCACCGAGGCCAGCGTCTTCAGCGCCAGGACGATGGCCAGGATCGCCAGGGGCACGCCCACAGCCAGGTCCAGGTGCAGCGCCCCGTGACCGGCCGACAAGGTCTGCGGCGAGATCACCGCCAGCACGCCCAGCAGCAGGCCGCCCACGGCGGGCCGCAGGACCATGGGTATGGGGGAAGCCCGAACCAGCCGATCAGCCACCGCCACCAGGCGCATGATCGCCACCCCGATCAGGGCGCAGATCAGGCCCAGGCCCGAATAGAGGGCGTAGCCCAGGGCGTCCGGCGTGTTCTGGGCGGCGATCTCGATGGAATAGGGCGGCGCGCCAATGGCCTTGGCGACCATCACACTGGTCAGGCAGGCCGCCGCCACTGGAGCGATGGCCGAGGGCGTGTAGGAGCCGATGACGATCTCGAAGGCGTAGAAGGCGCCGGTCAACGGCGCTCCGAAAGCCGCCCCGATTGCGGCGCCCGCGCCCGCGCCCAGCAGAATGCGCATGTCATGGCGGCGCAGCTTCATCTGTCGCCCGGCCCAGGAGGCGGCCGCGCCGCCAGCCTGAGCATAGGCCGCCTCCAGCCCCACCGAGGCCCCGACGCCGTTGGAGAGCACGGTCTGGGCGCAGACGATCAGGCTGTCGACCAGGCCCAGCACGCCGCCGTAGAGCGCATTGGCCTCGACCACGTCCACCAAGGTGGAGCGCCGGCGCTGCACCAGCCAGGTGAAGCCGCCCAGAACCAGGCCCCCGGCGGCGAGCCACACGGCGGTGAGCGGCGCGATCTGCGCCGCAGCACTCAGCCGCTCGTCGAACTTGATTCCGTAGAGCAGCGACTGCAGCCCATGCGCCAGGCCCGCCTGGATCACCGCCAGCAGGCCCGCCGCCGCGCCGACCAGCACCGCCAGTGCGATCAGCCACAGCTCGCTGGTCCGCATCCGCCGCCGGAGCGCCGTCAGCAGCCGCATCGGCGCGCGCCGCGGGGAAGTGACGAAGGGAACGTCGATCATCCGGGGGTCTTTGGCTCTCTCCGGTGGTCCGATCCCACGTCATACGCCCAGCCGGGCGACGAATTGAAGACCCAGACCTGCATCACGGCCGCTTGCCCTTCGCCCCGGCCCCGTCCACAAACCGGCCTCGACGACCCAAAGCGAAGGGAGACGCCGCGTGGCCGAAGACTATCAAATGCCCAAAGGCGAACTCATGCGCGGCAAGCGCGGGGTGATCACCGGCGTCGCCAACCACCAGTCGATCGCCTGGGGCATCGCCAGCCAGCTGGCCGCGCAGGGCGCCGAGATGGCCTTCCTGCATCTGCCGGGCATGGAGCGCCGGGTCGAGCCGCTGGCAGAGAGCATCGGGGTCAAGGTGCTGGCGCCGGTCGATGTCACGGACGACGCGGCCATGGATTCAGCCTTCGGCGTCGTCGAGAAGGCGTTCGGCCAGATCGATTTCTTCCTCCACGCTATCGCCTTCGCAAACCGGGACGAGCTGAAGGGCAGCTTCGTGGAGAACACCACCCGCGAGGGGTTCCTGCGGGCGATGGACGTCTCGGCGTTCAGTTTCGTGGACTGCGCGCGGCGCGCCGCGGCCCTGATGCCAGATACCGGTGGGTCGATCCTGACCCTGACCTACATGGGCTCCGAGCGGGCGATTCCGAACTACAACACCATGGGCGTCGCCAAGGCGGCGCTGGAAGCGGCGGTGCGCTACGCCGCCCGCGACTTGGGGCCCAGGGGCATCCGGGTCAACGCCATGTCGCCCGGCGCGATGAAGACCTTGTCACTCGCCGGCATCTCCGGCGGTCGCGGCATGCTGGCCAAGGGCCGCGCGCTCTCGGCCATGCAGGAGGATACCTCCATGGAGGGCGTCGCTGGCGCGGCGCTGTGGCTGTTGTCGGACCTGGGCTTGTCGACCACAGGCGAGGTGATCCACGTGGACGCCGGTTTCCACATCATGGGCTTCCGCGAAGACGAGGCCGGAGAAGGCTGAGCCATGGCTGACGCCGCCCAGGACGTGGACGTCATCATCGCCGGAGCCGGCATCGCCGGCGCGACCCTAGCGCTGGCGCTGAACCAGGCCGGTTTGAAGCCGGTCCTGATCGACCCGGTCGCGTTCGACAGTCAGGTGGCTCCGACATTCGATGGACGCGCCTCGGCCATCGCCTACGCCGCCTTCCGCCAGTGGCGCGCGCTGGGGGTCGGCGAGGCGCTGGCCCCCCACGTCCAGCGGATCGAGCAGATCCTGGTCACCGACGGCTCGACGCCCGGCGCCGCCTCCGGCCCGGCCAGCCCATTCTTCCTCCGGTTCGACAGCGCCGAGATCGCGGACAGCTCCGACGGCGAGCCCCTTGGCTACCTGCTGGAGAACCGCCGCATCCGCGCCGCGCTGGCCCAGGCGATCCTGGAGGCCGGCATCACGGTCCTGGCGCCGGCCAAGGTGGCGAGCGCCGCCTTCGGCGCCCGCGAGGCGGTGGTGACCCTGGCCGACGGCCGGACTCTGCGCGCGCCGGTCGCCGTGGGCGCCGAGGGCCGCGGCTCGGTGATCCGCACCGAGGCCAAGATCGGCGCCATCGGCTGGGACTATCCGCAGACCGGCGTGGTCGCGACCGTGCGCCTGGAGAAGCCGCACGAGGGCGTGGCGCACGAATATTTCCTGCCCGGCGGCCCCTTCGCGATCCTGCCGTTGACCGGCAACCGGGCGAGCCTGGTCTGGACCGAGAGCCGCGCCCGGGGCGCCGCGCTGAAGACCGCCCGGCCGGAAATCTTCCAGGCCCACCTCGACCGCCGCTTCGGCGACTATCTCGGCGAGGTCCGCGTCGAGGGGCCGGTCTTCACCTATCCCTTGAGCCTGCAGCTGGCCGAACGCTTCACCGCGCCCCGCGCGGCCCTGTTGGGCGACGCCGCCCACGGCGTCCACCCCATCGCCGGCCAGGGCCTGAACCTCGGCCTGAAGGGCGCAGCCGCCCTCGCTGAAGTGCTGGTCGAGGCGATGCGCCTGGGCGAGGACATCGGCTCGGAGGCGGTGCTGGAGCGCTACGCCGCTTGGCGGAGGTTCGACACCGTGACCTTAAGCGCCGGGATGGACGCGTTTGTGCGCTTGTTCTCCAACGACCATCCGCTGCTGCGGCTGGCCAGAGGCGCGGGCATGGCGGCGGTGAACCGCATCGGGCCCGCGCGGCGGTTCTTCATGACCGAGGCGGGCGGGGCGATGGGGGATTTGCCGAGGTTGCTGCGGGGCGAGGCGCTGTAGCTCGAGCCGCCGCGAATACCCCAACCCTTAAGTCCACGAAGCCCAAGAGCCAATCTCGCCATGAGGTTTTAGGGCATTTCCCACGCCAGAGAGTGGGCTATGTCACGCCTCAAAACCTCCCCCGTTTACGGCAGCGTTCGGGGGAGGTGGCCCGGAGGGCTGGAGGGGCGTTGGCGCCGTGCTGTGGGTTCGGTGGACCGGCAGCGCCCCCTCCGCCGCTTCGCGGTCCCCTCCGCCCGCTGCGCGGGGGAGGTTTTTGAGCGCCAGACCTCGCTTGAACCTTGGCGACCATTCTGCACTCAGCGCCACGCCGCTGTTGCAGCTAAGCTCCACCCATGCGCCTCAGCCTAGCTCTCCTCGCCCTCTTCGCCGCCCTCGCGACCTCGGCCCGCGCCGCGGACGACGCCGTGCCACGCACCGCCGTCGTCTCAGCCTTCGCCCCCGAACTCATCGCCCTGGAAGCGGCCACCACCGACAAACACACCGTCACCCTCGCCGGGACCGTGTTCACGACCGGCATCCTTGAGGGCAAGCCGGTGGTCCTGTTCCTCTCCGGCATGAGCATGGTCAACGCGGCCATGACCACCCAGCGCGCGCTGGACCGGTTCCATGTCAGCCGCATCGTGTTTTCCGGCATCGCCGGTGGGGTGGACCCGAGCCTCGATGTGGGCGACGTGGTGGCGCCGGATCAATGGGGCCAGTACCTGGAAAGCGTCATGGCCCGGGAGGACACGCCCGGCCACTACGCCCCGCCGCCGGGCGAGCCGCTGACCGGGGCGCCGTTCGGGATGATGTATCCCAAGGCGGTCGAGGTGCTTCGCGCGCCGGGCGCGCCGGAGGCCCGCCAGTGGTTCCCGGCCGATCCCGCGCTGATCGCCGTGGCGCGACGCGTGGCCAGCGGGGTGGCCTTGAAGCGCTGCACGGCGGCTGGCCTGTGCCTGAAGTCATCGCCTCATGTGGTGGTCGGCGGAAACGGGGTCTCCGGCCAGGCCTTCGTCGACAACGCCGCCCTGCGGGCCTGGGCCTATTCGACCTTCTCCGCGAAGGTCCTGGATATGGAGAGCGCGGCGGTGGCGCAGGTGGCGCTGGTCAATGGCATGCCCTTCATCGCCTTCCGCAGTCTCTCGGACCTGGCCGGCGGCGACCCCGGGGCGAACCAGGCCATGACCTTCTTCCAGCTCGCTTCGGACAATTCGGCGGCGGTGGTCCGGGCCTTCGTGGCGGCGCTGCCCTAGGCTAGTTTCTGTCCATAAACGGCTATTTTTCAATGAGTTCGGGAGCCTTGTCCACCGGACGGCAGGTGTTTTCGCCTGGCTGCAGGTCGATTTGGGGCGTGAGAGC